>CAVFTG010000050.1:1919-8230 GCA_963625415.1 Barnesiella intestinihominis | reverse complement strand
GTCGCTGGCATTGGAACTGTTTTTTCCGGAATGATTTTCAAAATGGGTGACAAATGTAGCAAATAAAGAAATGGAATGAAAATTATTTCGTAAATTTGCACGAATATGCGTCGCTCCCGGCCAATGTCGGAAAGGGCGGTTGACGCAACATCCTTTCAGTAATGGGAAAAGTCATAGCCATAGCGAATCAGAAGGGCGGAGTCGGCAAGACCACCACCGCCATCAACCTTGCGGCCTCGCTCGCCGTGCTTGAGAAAAATGTCCTCATCATAGACGCCGACCCTCAGGCAAACACCACGTCCGGACTCAACTTTTCGCCTGAGAACGAAGAGAAAAGGACGCTCTATGAACTGATGATCGGGCAGCGCAATGTCGATGACGTACTGATACAGACTGAGATAGCACGTCTTCAGATGATTCCTTCGAACATCAACCTCGTCGGGGCGGAAATCGAGATGCTCGGGACTGAGGAGAGGGAGTCCATACTCAAGAAGGCGCTCGCTCCGGTGCGCGACAACTACGACTACATAATAATAGACTGCTCCCCATCCCTCGGGCTGATTACGGTGAACTGCCTCACGGCGGCCGACTCCGTGATGATTCCGGTACAGCCGGAGTTCTTCGCGCTGGAGGGGCTGGGCAAGCTGCTTCAGACGATACGGCTCGTGCAGGGCGGGGTGAATCCGTCTCTGACAATCGAGGGTTTCGTGGTGACGATGCACGACGGCAGGACGAAAGTTCACAGCCAGGTGGTGCAGGAACTCAGAGACCATTTCAAGGACATGGTGTTCAACACCATAATACAAAGAAACATACGCCTGAGCGAGGCTCCGTCGCACGGCAAGCCGATAATTCTCTACGATGTCATCAGCAACGGCACGACGAACTACCTCAACCTCGCGAAGGAAGTGCTCGAACGCAACTCCGACGCTGTGGAAAAACAGGCTGATGAAGAAAAGGCGTGACGGAGAAACATGCTGACGCATGGAGATCCGGCTATCGGAAGATTATAGGAAGATAAAATATGGCATCAAAAACGCAGAGAGGACTCGGAAAGGGACTCGGAGCATTGCTCGGAGAGGCGTCCGGTCTGGAAAACATACGTAAACCGGTCGGGTACGTCAACAAGGTGGTGGTGAACGCGGGAACGTCCGAACAGCCGCGCAGTTCGGCGGACATACTCATGATTCCGATTGACATGATTGAGCCGAATCCGTTCCAGCCCCGGATGACTTTCGATCAGGACGCCCTCACCGAACTGGCGGAATCCATCAGGACGCTCGGACTCATCCAGCCGATTACGGTGCGGAAAAAATCTGCGGACAGATACCAGATCATCAGCGGAGAACGGCGTTTCAGGGCATGCAGGCTCGCCGGCATGGATATGATTCCGGCCTACATCCGGGATGCCGACGATCAGGGGATGCTCGAGATGGCGATTGTGGAGAACATCCAGAGGGAGAATCTCGACCCGATCGAGGTGGCGATGAGCTACCAGCGGCTGATTGACGAATGCAACCTGACTCAGGAGCAGATGGCTCTGAGGGTCGGCAAGAAGAGAGCGTCGATTACAAATTATCTGCGACTGCTGAAGCTTCCGGCAAAGGTGCAGCATGACCTCAAGGTCGGACAGGTCAGCGTGGGGCACGCCAAAGTGCTTCTCGGAGTGGAGAATCCTGAAATTCAAGAAGTTCTCTGTGACCTCGTCGTGAAAGACGGGCTTTCCGTGCGTCAGCTTGAAGAAAAGATTCACCGCCTTGACAAGGAAAGCGGAAAAGCCGGCGCAGAAAACAGGGATGAAGCGCAGGAGCTGCCTGACGAATATTTCAAGGTTCTTGAAGTCTTCGGGAAATATTTCGGCAACAGCATAAGCATGAAGCGTTCAGACTCGGGAAAGGGTGTCATCACGATTCATTTCTCGTCGGACGATGAGGTGAAGAAATTCATCGACGCCATCGAAAAGTCAAATCTTTAGCAGTTTCCGGATGGGACGTGCCCGAGTTTTCATAACGGTTCTTCTTGCCGGTCTCTGCCTGTGCGGAGTCAATGTGCGCGCCCAGTTCAAGAGCCAGGCCTTTCAGCAGAACTACAACGACTCCACGATGACGGAGAGCGCCGACACCACCGACAAGATTTTCTCGTTCAAGGAACTGTTCCGCGGACTCGGCCACAAGCAGGAAATCAAAATCGGGACGGTTTTCGGAGGCGCCGCCATTTTTCCCGGAAGCGGTCAGATTTACAACCGCGACTACTGGAAACTTCCGATAGTCTATGGAGGAATCGCCGCATGCGCGGGTGTGGGAGGATACTACACAAGCCGATATAAGAAATCAGTTGACGCCGGCGCTCCGGACGAGTCCTTCAAGACCACGGCCACATGGCTCTATGTCGGGGCGGGACTGGTCTATTGGGGTTCGCTGCTCGACGCGGCGGCCTTCTACCCGTCAAACGGCAAGCCCAATCCCGGGCGCGCCGCCGTTTACTCCGCTCTTCTTCCGGGTCTCGGACAGGCCTACAACGGCGAGTACTGGAAGATTCCCGTCTATTACACCGGACTTCTGACGGCAGGATTCTTCGTATGGAACAACAACCTCAACTACAACAGGTTCAGAAACATATACAAGGAGGCCACCAGCACGGAGACGACCTACACGGGCCCGGTCACCGCAGAACAGGCCAAGTACTACCGCGACTCCTACCGGCGGCTGCGGGACTACTCCATTCTCGCCACGGCTCTCGTGTATGTGCTCCAGATCATCGACGCTAACGTGTTCGCGTTCATGTACGACTTTGAAGTGAGCGATGACATCACCATGAGCGTCGAGCCTGCCGTACTTGCGCCGGACAACGCCTACGCGATGCGGGCGCCGCAGTCAGGCGCCGTAGGAATGAGGGTGGGATTCAGGTTTTAGAACGCCCCGGAATCGGGGATCATTTTGAAGACAGATGAAAAAAGCATATTTCCTTGCGGGCGCAGTTTGCGCCGCAGCGTTTTTTTTCGGGCCGCAGGCACACGCGCAGTATTTCGACACGGACGAGATTGTGGGGGAGACGGGAGACGTCCGTCAGCGCGACAGTCTGGAACTCCTCGCGAAAGGTGACAGCATCGACCATGTGTTCCGTGCGGACAGCCTTCAGGGACAGCATACGATTGACAGCCTTCTTCTCGCGTTTTACGGAAAAAACCGGCAGATTGAATTCTCCGTATTCAACGATCTGGACACCGCCTCAGTGCGCTACAGCTCGCAGGTTCCGGACTCTGTGCTGGTGAGGAGACTTGGCGACATACAGTCATTCATTCCACTGGTCTACAACGACATAGTCAAGAACTACATCATACTCTATTCCGAAAAGATGCCGCAGCAGATGGGGCGGGTCATCGGACTCGGCAACTATTATTTCCCCATCTTTCAGGAAACTTTCAACCGCTACGACATCCCGGAAGAACTCAGGGCGATGGCGGTCGTGGAGTCCATGCTCAAGTATGACGCGATGTCACGAGTCGGGGCGAAGGGTCTGTGGCAGTTCATGTACTACACCGCCAAGAAATATGGTCTGACCATCAACTCATTCGTCGACGAGCGGCTCGACCCGGTGAAGGCGGCCGATGCCGCGGCGAGGTATCTCAGGGACTCATATGAAATTTTCGGCGACTGGTCGCTTGCCATCGCCTCCTACAACTGCGGCCCGGGAAACGTGAACAAGGCCATCAAACGTTCGGGCAAGACTGATTTCTGGGACATCTACCACTACCTCCCGCGCGAGACGAGAGGATATGTGCCGGCGTTCACCGGTGCGCTCTATGCGCTGAACTATTACAGGGAATGCGGAATCACCCCGGAAGAAGTGAACATCCCCACGCAGATTGACACGTTCCATGTGAACCGGATGCTCCATTTCAAACAGGTGAACGAACTTACGGGAGTCCCCATGGACGTTCTGAAAGTCCTGAATCCGCAATACACCCACGACATCATCCCCGGAAGCGCCACGGAGACATGGATTCTGCGTCTGCCCGCGGACTACACCGGCAACTTCCTCGCAGTGGAGAACCTCGTGCATCTGCACAAGGCCGACACGCTCTTGAATCCGGTGACAATCAAGAAGATCAAGGACGGAGGCGACGGGCAGAGAATTGCCTACAAGGTGAAGAAGGGCGACTATCTCGGCAAAATCGCCGCAAAGTACAATTGCAGCGTCAAGCAGATCCAGAAGTGGAACAATCTGAAAGGCACCACCATCCGTGAGGGGCAGACCCTGTATCTCTACCGGGGCGGCCGATGAGGGGGGGAGACTGTCTTAAAAGGCGAATTGCTTCGTTATGCTCCTCGTTCAAATCCTCACAACCGTAAGGTTGCTGCGGTTTGAACTTCGTCGCAAGCCTTGCACTTCATCCTTTTAAGACAGCCTCGTGGGTGACCGAAGAATCGGGGGTGACCGAAGAATCGGGAGTTTCCGGCTCATGGAATTCTGAAAGACAGGAGCATCCGTGCTTCGAGTCGGTCGGGTTTGCGTGCGGAGGATGGCATGAAAGGATGGGATCGGTAGGCGATACGCGCCGAGAGGCTGCCCTTGCGGCTGAATTTCCAGTTCACGAAGAGCGAACCCCACACTCCCCTGCCGTACATCGCCGGAACATTGAAACGCCCCGGGACATCATGTTCATAGACATAGATTCTGCCGGCCCAGTTGTCAACGCTGAATATCCCTGCCCGGAGATATGCCGTGAGTTTTCCCGTCGCCCGGCAGCTTTCCTCGACATATGCCGCCATCCCCCATTTCCCGCTGTGGCTGAAACTCACTGATGCGGCGCTCGCCCATATTCCCGCATATCCGACAGTCACGTCCCCGCGGCAGGAGAAGACATTCGCATCCGGCTTGCCGAAAGTCAGATTGTCGCGGACACGCAGCATGACGGAGGACGACTCATTCCAGCGGAATCTGTAACGGGCGTCCGCCCGCACGTCATCCGTACCGGACTGTTCCGCTCCGGAGGTGTACGAAGATGACCCCGCGGAGGAGGAAGATGCGGTGTGGCGCAGACGCAGGGACAGCGAGGCGGAATGCCCGCCCCGCGATTTGAACTCCGAAACGAACAGGGCCATGTGCCGGGAGGGACTGTAACGCAGGGAAGCCCCGACCTTGAAATGCCCGGCAAGGCTCGGGGAGGTGGCGGACACGACAGCGCGGAACGGCAGCCCCATGCCGCCCGCAAGTTCCGAGGCGATGTCAAAGCCCCCGAGACACCCCCTAAAATCCACCGAGAAATCCGCAGTGCAGTTCCACCGCCCGGTGCCGTCGGAATCGACGGCGGGCGGGAGTCCCGTCACCACTGAAGTGAATCCGAGCGAAAAGCGCCGATGCCACCAGTTGCAGTTGAACAGACCCAGAAGCCCCGCCACATCATTGCTCCCTCGGGAGGAGTTGACCGCCCCGATCAGAACATCCTTCAGACCGGGCAGGGTGCCCGCAACGGAAAAAGTGAGCGGGCCGGCGTCAAAACTGCAGCCGATTCCGGTCTGCGCGTATCGCCCCGTGAGCGAGCGGGAAAGCTTGATGCCTGTGGGACGGCGTATCAGAGAGGCGGCCGATGAGGGGTCGTCGATGGTTATGGTGTTCCATGCGGAAAGTCCCTGCCCGAACCTCAGGTTGAAGTCTCCCGCATAGAGCCGTGTTTTTCTGCCCGGCAGCGTCACGGCCGCCGAGAACGACAGTGCGTCAAGCATCCCCGTCCATGTCCCGGCTCCGGCTGCGGAAAACTCGCATGACTCCCCTTTCGAAATCCGTGCATGAGCCCCGTACAATGCGGTGTCGGAATAGAGCCTGTTCTCGGAGTTCCAACGCCCGGAAGGCGGAGAGTCCCCGAATGCGATGAAAAAGGACAAAGCCTCCGCAATCTCGCCGTCGAAGCCGTCAATCAAGGCGAGTTCGCTGCGGCTGCGCACAGCTCCTGCGGACGAGACGTAATCCAGCAGCGACACCACCTGAAAATCCGTGAAAAGCCCGCTTTCAGACAAATTACGGCGCGATGCCGAGTTGATGTCCAGCGGGTGGGCGTTCCTCCACAGAAGCCTCTCACGGTCGGATTCCGTCACCTCCTCCGGAGAAACGGCTCCGACAATCAGCGCAATCGCCTCAATCAATGTCATCATCACGTTCATGTCATGCTTGGATTACGGATGCGATATTATGTGCAATCCGCCGCAAAAGTGTTGTATTTCAAAAATAAACGCACGATTTTTTCTTTTTTTTGATGTTATTGCGTATTTTTGCGACTTGTTTTTTGGGTATGGAAGAAATCAAGGTATGGG
>CAVFTG010000050.1:0-1909 GCA_963625415.1 Barnesiella intestinihominis | reverse complement strand
TCCCCATCATTCTCTGCATTCTGAACGGGGCGATCATGTTCACCGGAGAACTGATGCAGAGGCTGAATTTCCCCTGCCAGCTGATTTCCACGAAAATGACGTCCTATGCCGGCACGTCCACGACCGGCGAGGTCAGACAGACGATGCCGCTCACGTCTTCCGTCAAGGGAAGGAGGGTGATAATCGTGGAGGACATCATAGACACAGGACTGACAATCAAGGCGATGAAAAAAATCCTCATGGAAGAGGGGGCCGGTGAGGTGAAAGTCTGCACGATGCTGTTCAAACCGGAAGCCTACCGCACGGGCGACCCGATAGACTATGTGGCGGTCGAGATTCCCAACAGGTTCATCCTCGGCTTCGGTCTCGACTACGATGAAGTCGGACGCAATCTCCGTGACATCTATGTCCTGAAATGACACATGCAATAACACAAAGGAAAGATGAAATACTATGTTTTGTTCGGCCCTCCGGGCGCCGGGAAAGGGACTCAGGCCAGCGCGATGGTCGAAAAATACAATCTGCACCACATTTCCACCGGAGCGCTTCTCCGCAAGGAAATAGCAGCCGGCACGGAACTCGGCAAGAAGGCTCACGAACTGATAGAAAAGGGATGCCTTGTGCCTGACGAAGTCGTGGAGGCGATGATTGAATCCGAATTCGACAGAGTAAAGGGAATCGACGGATTCCTGCTTGACGGCTATCCGCGCACAATCGAACAGGCCCGCACCCTCGACAGGATGCTCGCCAGGAAGAACGAGTCGCTCACATCAGTGATTTCAATCATGATTCCGGACGAGATGATCTTTGACCGCATCCGCCACCGCGCGAAGATTGAAGGCCGCGAGGACGATGCAAGCGACGAAGTAATCGCCAACCGCATCACGACTTACCACCAGAAGACCGAGCCGTTGGTCTCTTTCTACAAAGATGCCGGCAAGTACGCCGAGATTGACGGTTCAGGCACAATCGAAGAAGTGCAGAAAGCGATTTTCTCCAGAATGGACCGTTGACAGACCTGCGTCCGGACGATGAAGGCATGAAAAACTGTCATGACCTTTGTACCCGATGGGCATTAAGCTGAAAGGATATCGTCAATTATGGGATAAATATCCTCT
This sequence comes from Barnesiella intestinihominis, assembly GCA_963625415.1. Taxonomy (GTDB): domain Bacteria; phylum Bacteroidota; class Bacteroidia; order Bacteroidales; family UBA932; genus Cryptobacteroides. The sequence goes on along the minus strand of CAVFTG010000050.1, from coordinate 791 downwards.
TCGGCTCTGTACGGATGGACGTGGAAGTACTTGTCGCCGGTGAGCATTGCTGAAAGGTTGGAGCCGGGCTTGCGGTAGAAAATGTGTACGGGGATGCCGTGGGCTTCAGCGTATGCGAGTTCATATCCCACGCCGAGCGACGGTGTACTGCACTCGGCGATTACCACGTCAGCCTCCCGGAGCCAGGCGGTATCCTGCTCGTATATGTCCACATCCCGTTCCCCGAAGCCTTCCGTCCTGCTGAGCGACAGGTCGCCGACATGCTCTGTGAGAACGATGTGATTCTTCTGGATATACCGGATGATGCGTTTGTACAGGTCGGCATCGGCTCTTCCGCCCCGGATGGAACCGGCGAAATATACTTTCATTTTCTTCTCGTCTGCGATGTACTGAATCATAATGCAAATTTAACACTTTTCCGGGAATTCCACCCCGGCGCACAGGCGATACTCGAAAAGTACAAGGACACGAAATTCCCTATGGGCCTCGCCCTTCCGGTCATCACCAACCAGAAGATGAACCACTACCTCAAAGACATCTGCGAACTCTGCGGCTTCACAGACCCCGTCACCATCGTCTGCTACCGAGCCGGACAGAGAGTGGAGGGGACCTACCCCAAGTGGGCTTTTAGGGAAGGCTACACTGGCAACTCGGCAGACTCAACTGTCAATCCTGTCTTTCTCCAGATTCAGAAGTACATCTCCCCGGAACATAAGCATCCGGAGAAGTGCGTTCCAGCAAAGTGAGATGCAACTGGCATAAGTTCTATGCCGGTTGCATTAGTTTGGTGC
>CAVFTG010000049.1:11342-12189 GCA_963625415.1 Barnesiella intestinihominis | reverse complement strand
AGATGCGGATTATGAACGGCCGGGGGCATCTTTCCAACGACGAATGCGCCGGAGCCGTGCGCCGTTTCTGGCATCCGGGTCTGCGCAATCTCTTCCTCTGCCACCTGAGCGGGAACAACAACACGCCGTGTCTCGCCTACGAGGCTACCGCAGCAGTGCTTCGCGAACTTCAATGCCCGGGCTCTCTCTCCCTCCGCCCTCTCCCGCGCACATCTCCCTCCGGACTCATAGTACTCTGACGGCAACTGATTTCTCAAGAGTTATGACGGCGAAAGAGGTTCTGAAGAAATACTGGGGCTATGACAGTTTCCGCCCCAAGCAGGAGGAAATCGTGCAGGCGGCGCTCGACGGGCGCGACGTACTCGCCATACTCCCCACCGGAGGGGGCAAATCAGTCTGTTTCCAGGTTCCCGCGATGATGCGGCCGGGACTCGCCCTGGTCGTGACCCCGCTCATAGCCCTGATGAAGGATCAGGTGCAGAACCTGTGCTCCCGGGGGATACGCGCCATTGCCGTCTATGCCGGGATGACGAAGAGGGAGGTCGACCTCGCTCTGAACAACGCCGCCTACGGTGACTTCAAATTCCTCTACATATCACCGGAACGGCTCACGACACGGCTTTTCCGACAGTATCTGGACAATATGGAGATTTCCTACATCGTCGTGGACGAGGCGCACTGCATCTCGCAGTGGGGCTATGACTTCCGCCCGGAATATCTCCAGATAGGCCTGCTGCGCGAGACGGTGGACGCTCCCGTGATTGCGGTCACGGCCACGGCGACCCCTTCCGTTGCGGACGACATTATGGACAAGCTGCGCTTCAGAGAGAAACTCCTGATAAAGAGC
>CAVFTG010000049.1:4420-11332 GCA_963625415.1 Barnesiella intestinihominis | reverse complement strand
GGGCATATCAGCCTCTTTCTATCACGCCGGTCTCGGTACGGCGACCCGCACGCGCCGCCAGCGGCAGTGGAAGTCGGGCGAAACGCGGGTGATGGTCTGCACCAACGCTTTCGGAATGGGGATTGACAAGCCGGACGTGCGCTTTGTCATCCACTACGACATCCCCGACTCTCCGGAGGCGTATTTTCAGGAGGCGGGCAGGGGAGGCCGCGACGGCAGGCGCTCCTACGCAGTGCTGCTCTGGAACAGCGGTGACATACGCCGCCTGCACCAGATTGAGACCGTGTCGTTTCCCGAACTGTCCTACATCGAGGACATCTATCAGAAGGTTCACGTATTCCTTGACATCCCCTACGAATACGGCGAGGCTTCCCAGCACAGGTTCGACTTCAAGGCGTTCTGCCGCCGCTTCGGCCTCAGCCAGACAAACGCCTGGTATGCGATGAAATACATCGAGAAGACCGGCCACTGGACATTGAGCGAGGCGGTCGACGTTCCGACCAGAGTTATGATTTCAGTCCCGAGGAATGCGTTTTACGGCTATCAGTTCGACGACCCGGCGCTTCCGAAGATTCTGGAGATTCTGATGAGGAAATATACGGGGATATACAGCTGCCCGGTATCCATCGACGAGGAGGATGTCGCCGAATCCCTGCATATCGAAGTCGGGGAGCTGAGGCAGAAGCTCTACAGCCTTTCCACGCTCCATCTGATACGCTACATCCCCTGCGCAGTCTCTGATGTGATTTTTCTCAATCACGAGCGGCTTATGCCAAAGAACATTGATTTGTGCCCGCAGACATATACATTTCTGAAAAACTGTCTCCACACCCGTTCCGAGGCTATGATTGAATATGTCTCGGAGGAGACGGAATGCCGCAGCCGTCATCTGCTGCGCTATTTCGGACAGAGCGAGTCGGAAGACTGCGGCGGCTGCGACATCTGCCGCGCCCGCAAGGCCGCGAATCCCGGCCGCAGGACCTCAGCAGGCTTCAGAACCTCCGCCTGTGCAAGCCCGCTCGCCGGTTCGGATGCAAATCAAGACGCAAGCCCGGTCGCAGGTTCTGTAGCCGTCCCGGACGCATATCCGGTCGCAGGTTCTGTCGCCGGCCCGGACGCAAAAACGGAAAATGCTGAAGACTGCCCGTTGGATGACCGCCTGACCGCTGCAATAAACGGTGAACTTCAGGGAAAGTACGGTCTCGACGACCTCAAGCGAATGGTCAACAATCCCGCGCAGGAAGCCCTTCCGCAGCAGGTTCTCGCCACGCTCCGCCGTCTGATTGACGATGGGGTCGTGCCGCCCCCGGAATTGTGACATTTTCAGAGGATTGCTAACTTTGCAGGATTTTAGAACTGCCGTTCACCCGGCTTTAATTTCTCATACTATGATGAAACGAAATCTCTTCCCGCTTCTATGCATACTGGCCGTGTTGGCCTGCACTCCGGAATCAGTTTCAGGCGATCCCGGTCCGGACAAGCCCGGCAGTGAAAAGACTGACACTCCGGATGACCCCGACGCCCCGGATAATCCGGACGACAAGGACGACACCGGTCCGGACAATCCCGACATTCCGTCCGGCGACCCTCAGGTAGTGGTTGTGGATCCCGGAAAGGCGGAGACGGAGAAGAAGCCTGTTCCGAGTCAGCCGGATGCCGTGCACACCGTGAGCTGCACGGAGTTCTACAGCAATCTTCAGGACTCTCTGGACGAATATGCCAACATCGATTATGTCTGCTCGCAGGGCGAGGGCACGTCCTGGCCGATGATTACTTCTGACGGTCATATCCGTTTCTATCAGGGTACAAGCGAGAAAAAGGGCGGTTCCTATATGCGGATACGCTCCTTCAACGGCGCAAAACTGCTGAAAGTTGAAGTCGGAAGCGCCGGAAAGACGGTTCTCGCCCATTCAGTCAACGGGAAAGCGGCGAAAAGCGGAAATTCCCGGATTGAAGCAGGCGGAACTTATGTCGTGGAAGGGGAGTACGACGAGGTGAAAATCTATTGTATGGGAACTTCGCAGGACTTCAGATGGGAGCTTGATTCTCTGAAAGTCACCTATAAAGGCGGTTTCATCGAAGAAGACTTCTATGTGGCCCCCGAGGAATACGGCCCGCTTGTGAGGGTGGCGCTTCCGTTCACCGAGGATTTCGAAACCGGCTTTCCAACCACGGACAAGCCTTCCTACTATAAATACGGAACAGTCGCCGGACGGGACAATCTTCAGTGGAGCACCTGGTACGGCTCATTCTCCTGGCAGAATCCGATAGACGGGAAGCAGAGCGCACAGCTGAGGATATATCAGGAGGAAGAGGACTATGACCGGACGCAGTTCGGGCATCTCAAGATGGAATATTTCATCGAAAACCTCTCGCAGGTCGATTTCCGGTACCGGATGAGCGAGTTCTGGATGAAAGCGGACATCTCCTATTGCGAGTTCGGCAGTTCGGAGTGGAAGAATCCGCAACAGATTGCCCTGAGCGAGTACAGCCAGCGCGGCACAACCCGTAAATTCAGCTATGTGCTTTCTGACGGGAATCCTGTCAACGCCAAAATCAGGATTGAACTCGACCCCTCAAGCGGCTATCCCACCAAAGATCACTACGACTTCAGTGTCGACGACATAATTTTCAGGTAAAATTGTTATGAAAAGGTCAGCCCGCATATTGACGGTATTGTGTCTGCTTCTGTGCTGTGTTTCCGAGTCTTATGCGTTTGCGCTCCGTGATGGCGGGAAAAAGCTCTCCGGCAGGGTGGTGGATTCCGGAAACGGTGCTCCGGTCGAGTTTGTGACTGTGGCGCTGCGCGACAGTTCCTCGCGGGTTCTTTCCGCCACGACCACCGACTCGCTCGGTCTTTTCACTCTGACTCCCGTCACCCGGCAGACAGATGGGCTTGCAGTGGAGTTCTCGCTCGTCGGGTACAAATCCCGGATGCTTGGGCTTCTGGATCTGGAGGAAAATGTCGATATAGCCCTTGTCCCTGATACGCAGGCGCTTCAGGGAGCCATGGTTACGGACAAGCGGCCGCTTCTCGAACACAAGTTCGACAAGATTGTGATGAATGTCTCCGAACTCGCCGTAGCCCAGACCGGAAACGCAAGCGACGTGCTCCGGACAGCCCCGGGGGTGACGTTTGACAAGGACGGGAACATCCAGCTCAACGGGCAGAGCGTCTCAGTCTGGCTTGACGGCCGACCGTCCAATATGTCTGGAAAGGAACTGCAGTCCTATCTCAAGGGCTCCGCCGGCACGACAATCGAAAAGATAGAGATAATATCTTCACCGTCAGCTAAATATGATGCCGAGGGCGGCGGGGGAATCATCAACATAAAGACCCGCCGGGGATTTCTCCGGGGATTCAACGGGTCGCTGAGCGCAAGCGGGCAGTATCTCTGGGAGCCGTCCTCGCACGCGGGCGGTGACGGCAGCCTGCGCATCGGCTACAAGGGCGACCTGACCAACACTTCTTTGAGTTACAGCGGTTTCTACGGCGAATTTCTCGGTCTGATTGACGAAGACAAACGCTATTCCGACGGCTATGCTTCACTTCTCAGCACCTCTACGGATTCCAGATCTTACTGGAAAAACCATCAGGTGATGTTCTCAAGCGATGCCAAGGCGACGGAGAAAGATGTCCTCGGAGTCATATTCAAGATGAACTTCAGCGGGGACGGAAGCATGCGGCCTTACACTGCGCTTGCCAGAGACTATAAGAACTATGGCGACGCGACCCCATATACCGAAAAAAGTTCCACTTCGGCATCTTCCGGCGGAAGCAGCCGCTACAGCCTGAATCTCAACTATACGCACACTTTCGACGAAGCCCTCTCTCAGGAGCTGACCCTGAACGCCGACTACAATTTCACCCGTTCGGACAAGTCCTCCTGGCAGCGGAATCTGTATTCCTCGTTTTCTCCTGAGGCTGAGGCCTGGCGCAACAGCATCATCTCCGCCGGGGAATCCGATCCTTTCCCGGGGGACGGTCTGAACGACTCGACTTTCAGAAAAGCCAACATATGGTCTCTGAAAGCCGACTTCTCGCAAAATCTATGGGACAATACCGGCAGGGTAGAGGCCGGTGTGAAGGCTGCCGTCTCAGTGACCGACAATCTCTATTCGACCTACCGCTGGGATTCGTCCACTCCGGTCGAGACCGTCGGGACCAGAAGCGGAAGCAACGATTTCGTCTATTCTGAACAGATATATGCCCTCTATGCGAACCTTTCAAAGCAGTTCTCTCCGAAATGGAGCGCGCAGGCGGGACTCAGGGGTGAGTACACGGTTCCGAGAGGGATCTGGAAATCCTCCGACAGACGCAGCGGAAAGAACTATTTCAATGTCTTCCCGAACCTGTTCGTAACCTGGATTCCTTCTCCGAAGGCGATTCTCTCGCTCAACTACTCCTACCGCATAACCCGACCCAAGTATTGGCAGCTCAATCCGTTCAGGGAGTATGTGAACCCGACCACATGGTCGGTGGGAGATCCGGAACTCAAACCGAGTTTCTCGCATTCTGTATCCTTTTCCACGGTGTTCTTTTCCCGTCTCACCGTCACGGCGGGCTATTCTCACCAGAAGAACTACAATGAGCAGCAGCTCCCGCTTCTGAATCAGTCAACCGGGGTGCTGGAGTACCGTTACAGCAATTCGGGCGTGCAGCAGATGGGCTTCGCCTCCATCTCCCTTTCGGAGCAGAACATCACCAAGTGGTGGACTGTCACACTTAACGCGAGTTACCAGTACACTTTCTTCCGCGCTTACGACAATCCTGAGCTCGGCTCCTATTCCGGCTATACGCACAATTCCAATGCGTTCGTCGGTTACGGCTCCACGACTTTCTATCTTCCGCTGTCATTCAAAATCTCAGTTGACGGATGGGGGATGACTCCGCAGGCGGCGGGGTATTTCCGGCTGAAGGGGATGGGAGCGGTGAACGCGTCCATCCAGAAGTCCTTCCTTGACTCGCGGCTCAATCTCACTTTCCGTGTTGATGACATATTCAGAACCATGTCCAGCACGCTAAGTCTTTACAGCGGCGACATCGAAGTGATGAAGATGGCTACTAACGCATCCTCCAGAGGCATTTCCCTCGGTCTGACCTACACCTTCGGCAAGGCTGTCCGTTCCTCCCGCAATGTCGGTGAAACGGAGGAGGCCGCCAGACTTTAGAAGGGTCGTTTCCGCCCGATGCCTGCGGGTCGTTCTGTAAAAATCGCCACTGTGGAGTACGATTTTCATGTAAAAATCGCCATTGTGGAGTACGATTTTTACGAAAAGACCTCATTCTTCAAAATATCTTGACTATATTTGCGGCAAATGCCCGCAATATGCCAACGATAGACAGAATACTTCAGAGGAAAATCGGTTCGCGGCTCACGCCCAATAAGGCGGTGCTGATTTTCGGAGCGAGACGTGTCGGGAAAACCGTTATGATGCGCAAGATTGTCGATGAGTATCAGGGGCGGTCGATGTTGCTCAACGGTGAGGATTATGATGCCTTGAGACTGTTGGAGAACCGTTCGATTGCCAACTACCGGAATCTCTTGTCCGGGATTGATCTGCTGGCCATCGATGAGGCGCAGAATATCCCGCAGATAGGAAGCGTACTGAAGCTGATTGTGGATGAAGTGCCGGGAGTAAGCGTTCTGGCAAGCGGCTCGTCATCTTTTGATTTGTTGAACAAAGCAGGTGAACCTCTGGTGGGACGTGGCGCCCAATTTTTCCTCACCCCGTTCTCGCAAAGGGAAATCGCGCAGACGGAAACGGCGCTCGAGACGCGTCAGAATCTTGAGGCGCGTCTGATTTACGGCTCCTATCCCGAGGTCGTGATGATGGACGATTTCGACGGCAAGGCCGATTATCTTCGCGAAATTGTGGGTGCTTATCTCCTGAAGGACATTCTGGCGGTGGACGGGTTGAAAAATTCCGGCAAGATGCGTGACCTCCTGCGTCTTGTCGCTTTCCAGATGGGCAATGAGGTTTCCTATGACGAACTCGGGAAGCAGCTGGGAATGAGCAAGACGACCGTGGAGAAATATCTCGATCTTCTGGAAAAGGTCTTCGTCATCTATCGAGTGGGCGCCTATTCGCGCAATCTGCGGAAAGAGGTTACCAAGGCGGGTAAATGGTATTTCTGGGACAATGGCATCCGCAACGCAATCATAGGAGCCTTTTCTCCGCTCTCAATCAGGCAGGATGTCGGCGCCCTGTGGGAGAATTACCTCATCGGTGAAAGGCGCAAGGCCGCTTTCAACGGGGGGCTGCAACGGGATTTCCGTTTCTGGCGGACCTATGACGGACAGGAAATCGACCTTGTCGAGGAAAGTCCGGACAAACTCACCGCGCTGGAGTTCAAATGGGGCGACAGACACCCCAATGTTCCGAAAGCATTCCGTGAGGCATATCCTGATGCCGAATTTCATGTGGTCAGCAGGGACAACTATCTTGATTTCATATAGGATATGGCCAATAAGAACAGCAACCTCGGCTCCGCCAAGGCCAATAAGAACGACGAGTTCTACACCCAGTACACGGACATCCAGAAGGAGGTCAACGCCTATGTCGAATATGATGCCGACATATTCCGCGACAAGACGATTCTGCTGCCGTGTGATGACCCCGAGTGGAGCAACTTTACCAAATTTTTCGCGCAGAACTTTGAACACTACGGACTCAGGAAACTGATTTCGACGAGTTATGCCAGAAACAGCAAGAAAGCGCGTTATGGCATCATCAGCGAACCGACACTGTTTGAACAGGAGTCCGAAATTTACGATGAGGACAAGTCGAGGGACAACGGCAGGATATTCATTCTGGAGAAGAATGACATCACCGGAGACGGACGGGTGGATTATGACGATCTCACCTGGGACTATCTCGAAGGTGACGGAGATTTCCGCTCGGAAGAAG
>CAVFTG010000049.1:0-4313 GCA_963625415.1 Barnesiella intestinihominis | reverse complement strand
TCAGAAAATTGAGGGATGAGGCGGACATCATAGTCACGAATCCTCCTTTCAGTATGTTCAGGGAGTTCCTTGCGTGGATTATCGGGGCGGACAAGAAATTCCTTGTCATCGGAAATATGAATGCCATAACATACAAGGAGATCTTTCCTCTGATTAAGGAGAACCGGATTTGGTTGGGTAACGGTTTCAGCAATGGAAATGCTTACTTCGGAATACCGGATGATGCATCAAGGGAATATGCATCAGGAGTTTATGACGAGGACACTAAACTTGTAAAGTTCAGGAATTGTTGCTGGTTCACGAACATGGACCACGGCAGGAGGCATCAGCCCCTTTCTCTTATGACTATGGCGGACAATCTCAAGTTCAGCCGGCACAAGGATATCCGTGGCAAAGAATCTTACGACCGCTACGACAATTACGACGCGATTGAAGTTCCCTACACCGACGCAATTCCAGGCGACTACACAGAATGTCTGGGCGTTCCTATTTCCTTTCTGGACAAGTACTGTCCGTTCCAGTACAAAATCATCGGTGCGACGGAGAGCGAGGGGCGGGGCTTCTCGGACGGATTATGGAATCCGGAAAGCGGCATACCTCAAGCGACAATTAGAGGAAACAAGGTATATAAGCGATTGTTTGTCAAGAAGTTAGCAGAAGAGAGAGAGAGCTATAGACAGATAATCGGAGCCATCGTGGAGATGGGCATTGCTCCGGAGGAAATAACATATTATTCCGGCATTATGGGAGTTCCCATTTCATTCCTTGACAAATATTGTCCGGAACAGTTTGAGATAGTCGGGATTACAAAGACTTGGTCTGGAGGGGCGACTAAAATCTATCCTGAACAAATTCAAGTCAGCAATGGCAAGCGAAACCGGGTGACCAAACTGAATGATGGAGCAACACTGAAATTGAAGAATGAACCCGATGACACATACTACATTGTAAATGGCGAAATGTTCCAACAAGTGTATGCCAGAGTTCTGATAAGAAGAATATGAAACCATAATGATATGAAAACAAAACTGCATACCGACTGGACGATTGCCGACATCTGCAAGGGCTTCGTCTATAACGAATATGAGGGCAAGGGTCTCTTCGGTCTTGACGGTCATCTTGTCATCCAGCCGGAGTATCAGAGAAACTATATTTATGCCGATGGCAAAAGAGATGTGGAGGTTATCCGATCCGTCCTCAAAGGTTACCCTCTCGGACTCATATATTTCAATACGGTCACTCCCGGGCACTACGAGGTTCTGGATGGGCAGCAGCGCATAACTTCTCTCGGGAGATTTCTCACAGACAAGCTCGCCATCAAACTCGACGGCTACAACGTTCCTCAGTATTTTTCCAAACTGCCGGCAGATATCCGGGAACTTGTCGCCGGAACGAAACTTTTGATTTATGAATGCGAGGGAGGGGAGAGCGAGATTAAGGAGTGGTTCAAAACCATCAATATTGCCGGAGTCCCACTCAATGAGCAGGAACTTCTCAACGCCATATATTCGGGCCCGTTCGTCACGCGCTGCAAGGAAGAATACAGCAACAGCAACAACTCCAACATTCAAAAGTGGAGTGCCTATATCGCGGGAGACTGCAAACGGCAGGACATTCTGGCGACGGCTCTTGACTGGGTCAGCCGTGGCAATGTCGCGGATTATATGGGGAGACATCGCCATGACACCGACATCAATGAACTCAAAACTTACTTCAATTCAGTAATCGAGTGGGTTTCAGGGGTATTCAACGATGTGGAGAACGAAATGCGCGGACTTCCGTGGGGAGAATACTACGAGCGTTATCATAAGAATCCGTATTCAACAGATTCGGTTTCCGCCCGGGTGAGAGAACTGTATGCTGACCCATTCGTAAAAAACCGCAGGGGAATATTCGAGTTCATTCTCGGGGGTGAAACCGAAACCAGACTTCTGGATGTGAGAGTGTTTGACGAAGTGACAAAGCGTACGGTGTATGAAAGGCAGACCGCAGCTGCAAAATCCGAAGGCGTATCCAATTGCCATTTGTGCGCCCTGGGGCACGATGTGAACCGGACAAAAATCTATAAACTCGCGGAAATGGATGCTGACCACATCGCGGCTTGGAGCAAGGGCGGAGTCACGGATGTCTCAAATTGCCAGATGCTCTGCAAGACCCATAACCGCGCCAAGGGTAACCGGTAATTGAGACTTCACTAAAAAAGAGTGATTCACAACAGAATCACATGACTTTCCTGATTCTAATCTCATCAAGGTAGAATGATGAGCTTGACATCTGCTGCAGTTCGAATATATCTATCATCTCCCAATAATTCCTGTTTTTATCTGTCCAATCAATAAAGGATGCCAGAGGAATACGCACAAATTCCCATTCATCGGAGCAGTTGTGTTCGGCTCCCTCATAACGATAGCAGTATGTCTGCAATGTCCACATTTTCCTGTTTGTTATTGAACTGAATTTAAAATCCAAAGTCAACGATGGATCGGAATTCTTGATGGCGAACTCAAGGCAATATCCATTCTCAACAAGTTTGGACATGTCTGTGCCGTTCGGGATACAGTCATTATATTCTTCGGTGAAACCAAATCCATTGAAACTTATGCAGGCCTTCCCAAGGAACGGATTGTCATAACACCCAAAATTCATATCTCCCACATATCCTCCATTGTCCGAATAGATTGTAAATCCTTTGTCTATTGTTATCTTGTCGCTCGGATAAACATTTTCGCCGATATACGAAAGATGGCCATCACTGATTTCAAACAACTTGTCTGATTGCAATGACTTTTGAATCAGAATGCATGGTTTCCCGTCAATATCCTCTATGTTCATCCAGACAGCGACCTTTCCTGTTTTCGCCCCGTTGTCCTTATCATTTATGAACTCTGTTGACGCTTCAATGAATTCGCCGTCAGAATAACGCAATATCTGTATTGCGAAACCTCTCCATGCTGTGCTTGACGAACGGAGAACCAAGACCTCTTCCTGACTGTCTTTGTCAATGTCATAAAAACAATAGTCATTGAAAGATTCGAAGCCATCCTTATAAAATTGTGGCAGGAAAACATAGTTGTCAGTATTGAAACTATGCCCGTCTCCAAAAATGCACAGGCTGTATTTTCCTCCGACAAATAAATCAAGATATCCGTCATGGTTTATGTCAAAAAAATCTGTCGTGAAGAAGTCTCGATGATCTATTGCGGAATGATTGACCAACTCGGGGTGGCTTTCGAAATTACCCGTTCCATCATTGACGAGCAGAGTGGCTTTTGTCGTATTGTCAAGCAGAAAGAGATCGCAGTCCCCATCGTTATCAAAATCACCGGCTGAACTGCCATGAAAAAAACCGACAACATCTGTCAGCCTATGCTCCGTAAAATAACCGTCAATATTCCCATACATCAGAACGGGATATTCACCAATGCCGGCGGCATTATCATACCCATGACCAACAAATGCAATGTCGGGGATATTGTCTCCGTTAAAGTCTGCATTCAGAATTTTTCTGCAATGAAGAAGACCCTCATATTTTGCATTATTCAGAGGGTCAGCAACAAACTCCCCATTTTCCGTGCCCAAATAGAATCCGAGCGGGATTCTTCCAAACTGCGAATAGTCCGTATCGCTGGTGACTAAATCGGGGTAGCCGTCCCGGTTATAGTCAGTCAGCATTGCCAGATGAGGGGTTGATACATACCCGCTTAAATCAAGGCTGTAGTATAATCGTTTTTGAAGAACTGAGGGGGCGGACAGGCTTGGTGACGGATATATTCGCCCTTCATGACAAAAACGGGCAATGATTTCCTTGTCAGAGTCAAGCGTTAAAGTAATCTCCGTATCAGAAGAGTTGACATCTCCGCTCCAGCCATTGAATACTCCGTATTTCTTTTCGTCCGGAATGGCTTTCAGTCGCAGCACTTGCCCTTCATCAAAACAAGATTTTGTCTCAACCGGATATTCATCTACAACGCCGGGCCCCACAATTTTGAGGCTATAGGCATACTTTTCGATATGACCTCCCTCATCAGGTTTTGAAGGGGGAGTGATGTTGACGCAGATCTCCTGCTTGCACGCTATAAGATGGATAACGATAAGTAAGATTAATGATGTCCGGAGATGGGATGTTCTCATCATAACATAATGTACCCCTTTCTTTGGACAGGAGTCATACTCACCTCTTTTGATTGTTACATTCTCCTCCATATCTTACGGCAAATTCAGTTGTAATTGCGACACAATTGTTGCACACACAACGCAAATATAGAGAGTTTAATTTAACCTTACAAGCATGCCCCTGACAGGGGCTGTCGCGG
>CAVFTG010000048.1:0-12213 GCA_963625415.1 Barnesiella intestinihominis | reverse complement strand
CTTCCTTCGCTCCGCTGTTGTCAGCCACCTGTAAACGTGATTCCTGCTGTATCATTGCTACTTGACTTTTTCTACGATTTCAACTAATCTCCAGTTCTTTGTCTTGCTGAGAGGACGGGTTTCCATAATGCGGACGGTGTCGCCAACGCTGCACTCGTTCTTCTCGTCATGAGCTACGAACTTGGTGGTCTTCTTTACGAACTTGCCGTACATCGGGTGCATTTCCTTGGTTTTTACGGCAACCACGATGGATTTGTCCATCTTGTTGCTGACCACGACCCCTATTCTTTCCTTGCGAAGATTCCTTTCCATGAGAATTCAAATTTTAGTTCTGTTTCTCTTTTTCTGCAAGGACGAACATCATGCGGGCGATGTCGGTCTTTGCTTTCCTGATTTTTGACGTGTCCTCTAACGGAGAGATGGCGTGATTCATCTTCATCGTGGAAAGATTCGCTTTCTCAATCGCGATACGGTCACGGAGATCCGCAATCGACATTTCACGTATTTCTGTGATTTTCATAACTTTCTTCTCTCCATTAAATTATTCGACATAGTCCCTGCGAACCACAAACTTCGTGGTCACCGGAAGTTTCTGCGCGCCGAGACGGAGCGCCTCCTTTGCAATTTCCATAGGAACGCCCTCGGCTTCGATGAGAATGCGTCCCGGGGTCACAGGGCATACGAATCCCTCCGGATTACCCTTACCTTTACCCATACGCACTTCGGCAGGTTTCCTCGTGTAAGGCTTGTCAGGGAAGATTCTGATCCAGATTTTTCCCTCACGTTTCATGTAACGCGACACCGCCTGACGGGCAGCCTCAATCTGACGACCTGTAAGCCAACAATTTTCCAAGGTCTTGATTCCAAAGGAGCCGAACGCAAGCTGGTTGCCCCTCTGGGCAAGACCTTTCATGCGGCCCTTCTGCTGCCTTCTGAATTTGGTTTTCTTTGGTTGTAACATTGTTTATTGCTTTTGAATTATAAATTATTCAACTTTTACCCCAAAACATTAAGAGACAGACAGTTGGGCATACCGCCCCTCATTTTTGGGACTGCAAAGATACGAAAAAATCCCGTAACGCAAAGACTTTTTCAGAAAATTCCAAACTTTTTTGACCACATTTTTCATATATCAACACATCCATTCTCAACGGATTACACGGATTGATAAAAAATATATCCGTTCATTTTCGACAATGACTGATTCATACTACGGTTCATGCGATTGATGCGTCCGCACACCCGTTCCGGGGAATCTCCGGAAATATGACGCATCCGCCGGAAAGACGATGTCAGATTTTCTTAGTATTTTTGCAGGATATGGAAACACAGACAACTCAACAACTCATGGAAGAAAAAAAGATACCTGCATACCCGCTCATCGACATGTCGGAGCTGAACAGATGCCTGCTGTGCGACAACGCCCCGTGCACGGACAGCTGCAGCCGGGGTCTGCCCGTTTCGGACATTCTGCGCTCCATCTATTTCCGCAACGGGATGGGGGCTCTCGAAAAGACCGGAGGGGAACGGTGCACGGACTGCGACGCCCCCTGCGAAAACGCCTGCGTGCTGGGGAAGAAGAGTTTCCCGGTGAGGATAAAGAGCGTCATCACGGCTCTCTACGAGGGAGCGAAGAACATCGTGGACTCCGGAATCGTCGATGAAGGAAGACTGAAAGGGGCGTTCTCCATGTCCTGCGAACCGGACATCAGCGCCGACATCTGCGGAGTGAAGCTCGAGAATCCGTTCCTGCTGTCGTCTTCCGTGGTGGCGAGCAACTACGAGATGTGCGCCAAGGCCTTCAGGGCGGGATGGGCAGGAGCGGCGTTCAAGACCATCTGCACATTCCCCCAGCACGAGGCCTCGCCCCGGTTTTCGGCGATAACGAACCATTCGAACTCGTTCTGCGGATTCAAGAACATAGAGCAGCTTTCCGACCACAGCGTGGCCGAGAACATGGACGTGTTCCGCAGGCTCAAGGCGGAATTCCCGACGAAAGTGATAATCGCCTCCATAATGGGGCAGAACGAGAAGGAGTGGACGCGTCTCGCCCGGGAATGCGAACAGGCAGGGGCCGATGTCATCGAGTGCAATTTCTCCTGCCCGAACATGGAGTCGGATTCGCTCGGAATCACCATAGGACAGGACGCGGCGCTGATCGAGAAGTTCACGGCGGCGGTCCGCAGGGGGACGAAACTTCCGGTGCTCGCGAAAATGACCCCGAACATCACTGACATGGTTCCGATGGCGGCGGCCGCGAAAAGGGGCGGCGCGGACGGAATCGCGGCGATCAACACAATCAACAGCATCACCGGGGTGAACATCGACACCATGACCGCCGAACCCGACGTGCACGGACATTCCATCGTCGGGGGCTATTCCGGCCAGGCGGTGAAGCCAATCGCCCTGCGGTTCATCTCCGACCTCGCCAGAAGCGGAGAACTCAAGGGGATGCACCTCAGCGGGATGGGCGGTGTCGAGAACTGGGAGGACGCAGTGGAGTTCATCTCCCTCGGCGCGGGGAGCGTCCAGATTACTACGGCGGTCATGCAGTACGGCTACCGCATCATCGAAGACCTCATCGACGGGCTGCGATACTACCTCAAGGTCAAGGGGTTAGACAGCCTCGAGCCGGTAAGGGGCGCTGCCGTGCAGTCCATAGTGCCGCACAATCAGCTTGAAAGGGACACGGTGCTGTTCCCCAAATTCGACAGCGCGAAGTGCGTGGGCTGCGGAAGATGCTACATCTCCTGCTACGACGGCGGGCATCAGGCCATCAGCTTCGACCCTTCCGTCAGACAGCCCCGGCTCGACGGACGGAAATGCGTCGGATGCCACCTCTGCCGCCTGGTGTGCCCGGCCAAGGCGATAGGCGTGGCAATCAGAAGAATCGAAAAGGAGCAGGACAAATGACGCAGACCGCCGGTTGCAGATTGCGGATGGCAATGTGGAAATCGCGCATCATCATCGCTTTCATTCTCGTCTTCTCCCTGCAGACGACCGGAGGCGGGCTTTTCGCGCAGGAGAAAGCCGGAAAGAAGCCTGGAGGATGGCTTGAATACACGGTGGAGAACGGAGACACCGTGTTCCACGACAGCATCCGTCCCGCCCGTGTGTTCCAGAGAATGCCGAGGCAGAAAGGCCGGGAATGGAGGAAATACTACAGGCTCGTGTACAATTTCAGCAAGTCATACCCCTACGCGCTGATTGCGAAGAGGATGGTGGAGATGACTGACAGCGTAATCGTCACCGACCGTCTGACCGGACTGAAGAAAGAGCGCTACATCAGCCATCTGCAGAGCGAGATCTTCAAAGTATTCGAAAGCCATGTGAGAAAACTCACTGTGTCGCAGGGGGTGCTCATAATGAAACTGATTGACCGCGAGACGGGGCACACGTCCTATGAGCTGATCCGGACTTACAAGGGAGGAATCAGCGCGGGTTTCTGGCAGGGTGTCGCGAAAATGTTCGACGGCGACATGAAAAGACCCTACGATCCGGAGGGCGAAGACGCGCAGGTGGAGGAGCTTGTGCAGCTGTGGAAAGACGGGGATTTCCCAGCGCTCTACTGGTCCCTGTTCTGGGAAGATCCGCCCGTGGTGGAGATTCCGGAGAAGTACCGCAGCTGGAGACCGGCCGAAGAATAGCCCGCCGCCTGACTGTCGGCGGAAATATCCCGCCTGTCCTTCATCGGGAATATTCCATTGATTTGAGTTCCTCCCCGTCCCAGACGAGATAGGGCGAGGAGCGGAACCAGTCCTTGAGCATCCTGAAATTCGCGCCGCAGGGGAGCGTCAGATTGACGGAGGAGTGGAAATGGCCGAATATGAAATAGTCTATATGCCGACCTTCGCCGAACGCCTCGGCGAATTTGTACAGCGGTTCATCCCCGTTTCTGAAGACATATTCAGTCTTGTGTCTCAAGCGGTTATGCTTTGACCATGTGTTGCCGAGACGGAAGGCGAACCATGGATGCAGGGTGCTGAACGCCTTCTGGAGCGGACGGCAATGGAAAATGCCGGAAAGTATGCGGTAGCCGCAGGGGACAGGTCCGAGCCCGTCGCCGTGACCGAGGCAGAACACCTTGCCGCGAATCGTCGTGACGAAAGGCTGGTCGAGCCGCCTCATGCCGAGAGACTCGAAATAGGAATAGCTCCAGACATCGTGGTTGCCACGGAAAAAACAGACGTTCACTCCCCTGTCAATCAAATCGAGCAGAGCCGCGAAAACCCGGACATACCCTTTCGGCACGACATCGCGGTACTCATACCAGAAGTCCCAGATATCCCCGAGCATATAGAGACTTTCCGTCTCTTCCGGCAGTGATTTGAGGAATCCGACGAAACGCGCCTCCCTGTCCTGCGGGTCCAGCACGTCACATCCGAGATGCACGTCGGCGACGAAATATGTAAGTTTCCTTGTCATCTGCGTCCGGAAGTGTCATGTTCCGTGGATATGAGTATGCGTGGGGATGCTCCCTTGAATTGTGCGGACATGTCTGATTATGCGAATATGAATATGAGTACGGCCACGGCCGCGCAGTAGAGCGCGAACCAGCCGAGTTTTGTCTTTTTCACGAGGGCGATCATGACCTTGCAGGCAAAAAGCCCGGAAACGAACGCGGAGAAGAATCCAAGCACAAGGGGAAGCGCCCCGACATTCGAAGAGGCCATCTCGCCGCCGACAATTTCAAGGAAAGCCTCCCCGAGAATCGGGATGAGAACCATCAGAAACGAGAACTGGGCCATCACGTCGCGCCTCACTCCGCAGAGAAGTCCGGTGGAGATTGTGGTGCCAGAGCGCGAAAGCCCCGGGATGACGGCCACAGCCTGACCGAGTCCCACGACGAACGCCTGCCACCAGGATATCCCGTTGCGGGCGGTTCCGTCCGCGGCAGACCCTCCTGAAACCGTCCCGCCCGAGACCATGTCCGCGGCGGCCTCATCCGAAACTGCGGCTGCGGAAGCCTCATCCCGGCATCCTTTCCGTCTGCAGCCCGACTTGAGCCGCGACACGTTGTCCGAGAGCAGAAGCAGCAGCGCCGTGACGAGCAGCGCCCCGGCGACCACATGAATCGAGTCGAACAGACCCTCCACGTAATCCTTGAAGAACATCCCCACGATGAACACGGGAATCATGGACACGCAGATTTTCAGAACATAGTCCGTACCGTCATTGAAGCGCGACGGATGCGCGATGCTCCGGAAAAGCCCGTCCCTGACGAAGAGCGACTTGAGCAGCCCCCAAATCTGTTCCCGGAACACGACTATCGTGCTCAGCACCGTGGCAGCGTGAACCGTCACCTCAAAAACGAGGTCGCCTCCGTGCTCAATCCCGAGCAGTTCCTTTCCTATCATGAGATGCCCGCTGCTGCTCACCGGCAGGAACTCCGTCAGCCCCTGCAGCATGCCAAGCAATATGGCTTCAAACCATTCCATAACATTAACCCCTCCCGTCCCCTCTGCAGGGGAAGTCGTGCTCCGTGCACACTGTCGCACAAAACCCTCGCTTCGTTGTTCTCCGCACGGCGCTCAAGCGCCTTTCTTCCCCAAGGAGACTGATTCTACTTCTTGTTAACACCCATTATCGCGGCTATCTCGACCACGATGCCGGCGATTATCACCAGCGGAGCGGCGACAAGCCTCTGGAAATCAAATATCCTGTAGCTGAACACCGCCGGATCGTCGCTTGCGCCCCCGCACATGAGAATATATCCCGCAGCCATCACAATCAGCCCGGCGAGCAGAAGTCTCAGCCCCTTGGGAGTCATCGCCATATTCTTCGGTTCTTCCGTATTCCTGTCCATATCACTGTTTTTCATATTCCCGTAATTCATAGACCTTCATCCATATATCCTTTATATTCCGGCATATTCCCGTTCATGTTCCCGTTTCGTCCATACGCGTCAGCCGTCCCGTGAGCCGTCAATAGTACAGCTCCGATTTGTCAAGCGACAGAAGCCTGTCCACAGTGAACCGCGTGCTCGCGATGCAGATCAGAAGCCCGCTCGCGACGACTATCGCAATCACCTCCAGAAGCATCCCGGCATCGAAGACCGCGAACAGCTGCTCGAACTGGCCCTTTATCAGGAACAGGCCGGCAATCATCATGAGGATGGCGACAAAGGCTGCAAAAAGTCCCTGGAACGCGCTCTGGAGAATGAACGGACGGCGGATGAACGCACGCGTCGCCCCGACCATCTTCATCGTGTGTATTGAAAAGCGCCTTGAATAGATGCTCAGGCGCACCGTGTTGTTTATCAGAACGAATGAGATGAAGAGAAGCAGGGCTATGAACACGGCGAGAAAAAGCGAAATCTTGCTCAGATTCGAGTTGAGCGCCTCCACCAGCGACTGCTGATAGACCACCTCCTCCACCTCCGGCATCTTTTCGAGCGCCGTCTTCACGATGATGAGGGAGTCGGGAGAGACATATTCCGGCTTCAGAGTCAGATTGACGGACGCGGGAATGGGGGAAGTTTCGAAAACCCCGAGAAAATCCTCTCCGAGCAGCTGCGCCATCTCCCTTGCGCCCTGTTCTTTCGAAACATAGGCCGAGCTCCGGACGAACGGCTTTTCATCGATGGATTTCTTGCATCTGAGGACTGCGGACTCGCCGACGTCGCGCTTCATCATCACGCTGACCTGCATGTGCTCCCGGAGATAGTCCGACACGCCGCGTTCAGAGACGAGAAGAAATCCCGAAATGCCGACAAGGAGCAGCACGAGAGAGATGCTGACCACTGAGGAGAGCATGGCGCGGATGTAGCGCCTCCGCATCATCTTATTTTCATTCAAACCCATAACTTTCTGTCAAACAGCGCACTCATGTCGATAAGACAGGATATGCAGCCGTCAAAGTTAGCGATTTTGTAAAAAATTATTGTTATCTTTGTGCAGAATTGTGTAAAATCAGTCGCCATGGGAAGTTCCACCAAGAGAATCCTGTTCGTGAATTCCGAAATATACCCGTATCTTCCGGAATCGGACATAGCGAAAATCGGAAGGTATCTGCCGCAGGGGATTCAGGAGCGGAAAAAGGAAATCCGCTCGTTCATGCCGCGTTACGGCTGCATCAACGAAAGGAAAAACCAGCTCCATGAAGTCATACGTCTTTCGGGGATGAACATAATCATCAACGAGGTGGACAGGCCTCTCGTCATAAAGGTGGCATCCATTTCCGCAGCCCGCATGCAGGTCTATTTCATTGACAACGAGGATTACTTCCACCGCAAGCAGGCCTTTGCGGACGAAAACGGAACACTGTTCCCGGACAACGACGAGAGAGCCATCTTCTTCGCCAGGGGCGTGCTCGAGACCGTAAAGAAGCTGCGCTGGGCTCCGGACGTAATTCATTGTCACGGATGGATTTCCCACATACTCCCGCTCTATCTCAAGAAAGCGTACATCGACGACCCGATATTCTCCGGCAGCAAGGTCGTGACATCCCTTTACGGAGACACGCCGCAGGAGCCTTTCTCTTCCGGATTCCGAGAACTCGTCAGATTCGGGAACGTGACCGATGCGGACACTGAACTTCTCGCCGTGCCGAGCGGCATAAACCTTGCAAAACTCGCCGTCCGTCATTCCGACGGAGTCATAATGGGCGCGGAAAACATTCCCGCCGAACTCCTGGATTTCTGTGCGGCCGAAGGGCTTCCCGCACTTCCTTTCGACGCGGACGCGTTCACGGACGGCTCGTACATTGACGCATATAACAGTTTTTACGACAGCCTGTAATGGAATTTTCAAGAAAATCGGCACTCGTCTGCGCCGGGATGGCCGCAGCACTTTGCGCAGTCTCATGCATCAGCGTGGATGACACTCTCGGGCAGGACTTCATCCCCGACTCGCACATATGGCAGGTGGAAACGGTGAAGTTCGACCTTGCGGACGTGGAAATGCAGCCTTCCTCCGAACTCGGAGGCTACAGCTCACGGCGGCTCAGCATCGGCGGGGTCTATGACGAAGAACTCGGATGGAGCGAACGTGAAGCCGCTTTCGCCCTGATCCCCATAGCCGACACCGCGAATTTTACGATGGGGGAGAATCCCGAATTCGTGTCGTTCCATTTCGCCCTCGCCAAGGACACAGTCTCCGTGCGTGATGAAAATCAGGAGCACATAATCCAGAACATCCGGGTCTATGAACTGAAGAAACCGCTTGACGAGAACGTCCTGTATGCCGGAAGCTCCTATCCGGGGCTTTACGACACGGCTGACGGAGTCATCACGGAAGGCATCCCGACCTACAACGGCGGGGATTCGCTCTCTTTCAATTTCACCCGCGCCTTCGGAGAAAAATACATCAGGACTCTTCAGGACATGCAGCTTGACTCCGTGAGCGACTACATCAAGAAACTCCCCGGAATCTGCATCACGGCAGACAGACCCGCATCGGGAAGCGGCCGCATAGACATGTTCAAGGTGGCGGTGAGCGTCAACGACTACAACTACCTCACAGGCAACTACGCGGAGCTGAAGTTCCGCTCCACTTTCGATGACCGCGGGGTGATCGACACCTCGATTGTGTTCATGGCCGGAGCCGCGGACTTCATCGGCTCAAGCAGCAGCTCGCTCCCGACACAGTATTCATTCAATCTCTGCAAAAGCGAGGGCCGGATCGCGGGAGATGCAGCCAAAGACGTGATTTATGTCGAGGGGGGATGCGGACTCAAGCCTGTCATCCGCGCCGAAAGCCTGAGGGAGGCGGCGATGGACGCGATCGGAAAACATATCACCGGATTCGAAGAAAGCATGACGGCGGAAGAGAAAGTCAAACTCCTGTCCTCCGTGGTCATCAACAGGGCGACGATAAAACTTCCATACGAAACCTCGGCCGATTTCAGCGAGGTCGCACATTATCCGACGATTCTCAGTCCGACCTGCCGGCTTGTCGGAAGCCGCACCGTGACGACAGACGAAGGCAGCACGACGCAGGAAGTCATCTCATATGCCGGGCTTACTGACGCGAGTGTCTCAAGCGAGAATCAGGGGGACATCAACCGTTCCCTCGACTGCTACCGTCCCGACGTGAGCCATCACATCCAGGAACTTCTCAGGCTGACCCCGAAAGACGGCGAAAGCGACGAGGACTACGCAAAGCGCATGTCCCAGTACGACATCTGGATGCTCATCGTGCACAGCGAGACGAACGAGACCACGTCATCCTCAAGTTCCTCCTACAACGACTACCTGAGCGCCCTCGCCTACAGCTCCTACTACAACAGTCTCTACAACGGCTACGGAGGATATGGCTACGGTTACGGGAGCTACGGCTACAGCAGCTACTACAACAACTACTACAGTTATATGATGATGGCGGCCTACGCCTCACAGTCAAGCAGCACTTCCACGAGCACTTCCACGGAGCTTGACAAGGACCGCTACTACAGCTGCAGGCTTTACGGGCCTGCTGCCGGGGAGGGGAGGCGGCCGTCGATGACTATAACGTTCTCTTTTCCCAAAGTCTCCGAATAGACTGTCTTAAAAGGCGAATTGCTGCGTTACGCTCCTTGTTCAAATCCTCACAACCGACAGGTTGCTCCGGTTTGAACCTCGTCGCAAGCCTTGCACTTCATCCTTTTAAGACAGTCTATCCCGCAGGGGCGAATTGCTGCGTTACGCTCCTTGTTCAAATCCTCACAACCGACAGGTTGCTCCGGTTTGAACCTCGTCGCAAGCCTTGCACTTCATCCTTTTAAGACAGTCTATCCCGCAGGGGCGAATTGCTGCGTTATGCGCCTTGTTCATTGCTGCGGGGAATAAATGAAAAAAGGGATGACCGAAAAGCTTCAGTCATCCCCTTTTTCATTTATTAATCTTGAAACTACGCTTTCTCCGCCACTTTCTTCTCTACATAGGCGATTGCATCTGCAACTGTGGCAATCTTGCCCTCCGCCTCATCGTCCGGCTCAAGACCGAACTTGTTTTCAAGAGCCATGATAAGATCGACGCTGTCAAGTGAATCTGCGCCGAGATCATTGGTGAAGTTCGCACTGTCGGTAACCTCTGACGGTTCAACGCCGAGTTTCTCAACGATTATCGCTTTTACTTCTTCTGCAATTGTGGACATAACTGAAATTTTTAAGTTATTTTTTATTTATGTTTTTTCGTCTGCTCCGTGCATTTTCTTAAATTACAAAAACGCCTCTCAAACGCCCTGGGCGGAGAGGAAAAGAACGAACACATGGAAATAAAAGTGAGAAAAATCTCAACAGTTTCTAAATTTGCGGTGACATTTCGGAATATAATGGAAATATATGGAAACATATGGGGACATATCTGAAAAGAAATTGACGGTTCGGGAAAAAATTGCGCTGTTTCCGCATCAGCCTGGGGTATATCGCTACTACGATGCGGACGGAACCGTGATTTATGTCGGGAAGGCGAAGGACCTGCACAAGAGGGTGGCACAGTATTTCGTGCCGCCCGAGAGGCTCACGCGCAAGACGGCGGTGATGGTCTCGAAGATTGCCGATGCCCAGTATTCTGTCGTGGAGACGGAGGCGGACGCGCTGCTGCTGGAAAACAATCTCATAAAACAGTATAAACCGAAATACAACATACTCCTCAAGGATTCGAAAACATATCCGTGGATATGCGTGAGCAACGACGAGTTCCCGAAGGTCTTCCTCACGCGGAGGCTCGTCAAGGACGGTTCGCGCTATTTCGGACCCTATTCGAGCGTAATGCACGCGAGGACTCTTGTCGATTTGTTCCACGACATCCATCCCATAAGAACCTGCAACAACAGAATCACTTCCGAGACGATTCTCCGAGGCAGGACGCGTCCCTGCCTCAACTTCCATATCGGGAAATGCCGGGGATGCTGCTGCGGGGGGATTTCACAGAAGGAATATACCGACAACATCGAAGAGGTCGTGAGGCTGCTGCGCGGAGGCGGTCGGGAGATGATTGCGCACTACCGGAAACTGATGGGCGAGGCGGCGGAGAGGATGGATTTCGAGGCTGCCCAGGAGTACAAGCTCAAGATGCAGGCGTTGGACAAGCATTACAGCAAGTCACTAATCCAAAGCGCGATGCAGGGAAGTTACGATGTATTCTCGCTCGTGATTGACCCGGGAGAGGCCTTCGGCAATTTCATGAGGGTCGTGGACGGAGCCGTGGTGCAGTCGCTGAACCTTGGATTCAAGATGAATATCGAGGAGGAGCGGGAAACCGTGCTCGGGACTTTCATCGGAGAGATTGAGGCGAAGTTCGGGCAGCTGTCGCATGAGGTCATCGTGCCGTTCCAGCCGGATGTGGAGATTGACGGTGTGGAGTTCCGGATTCCCGTACGCGGAGACAAGCTGGCGCTGCTGGAGCTGAGCGCGAAGAATGCCAAGGAGATGAGGTTCAACGCGATGAAGCAGCGCGAGCACACCGACCCGGACAACTTCCGGATGAAGGTCATGGAGGAACTGCGCGATGCGCTCGGAATGAAGGAGCTGCCCAGACACATCGAGTGTTTCGACAACTCTAACATTCAGGGGACGAATCCAGTAGCCTCCTGCACGGTGTTCAGGGACGCGGCTCCGTCAAAGAAGGACTACCGGCATTTCAAGATCAAGACGGTGGTGGGGGCGAACGACTTCGCCTCCATGAAGGAAGTGGTGAACCGCCGCTATTCGAGGATGCTCGCCGAAGCCCCGGACGACCTCCCGCAGCTCATAGTGATTGACGGCGGCAAGGGACAGCTCTCCTCGGCCTACGAAGCCCTCTATGAACTGGGACTGACAGACAGACTGACCGTAATCGGACTTGCCAAGAGACTCGAGGAGGTCATCCGCGTCGGAGACCCCTACCCCCTTTTCCTTGACATGAACTCGCAGGCATCCAAGGTTCTGCGCCAGATCCGCGACGAGGCGCACCGCTTCGGCATAACTTTCCACCGCAACCTCCGCAGCAAATCCCAGATTGAGTCAGCACTGAGCAAAATCCCCGGAGTCGGCCCGAAGACTGAACAGCGGCTCATCCTGCACTTCGGTTCAGTCGCCCGCATCGCCGCCGCCCCGGAGGAGGACATAGCCGCCCTCATCGGCCCGTCCCTCGCCGCCAAGGTCAAAGCGGCGCTGGCCTGAGGGTTTCAGTTGACGTTTATCCTGACGACAGCCTTTCCTTTGACGAAGTGACTGGGGTTGAGAAATTAAAAGAGACTAAAAAGGCCTAAAATCGGAGCGTAGCGACTCAAGGGGTCTGGGGAATACGGTCCC
>CAVFTG010000047.1:0-12272 GCA_963625415.1 Barnesiella intestinihominis | reverse complement strand
TAATCACCGGAGTGCTGATAGCCAGAAAGATGCCAGCCCTGCTCACGCTCTTTGTCGCAGTCCTTCTGGCGGTCGCCGCAGCCCTCGTCTTCCAGCCGCACGTCGTCTGGCACATAGCCACGGGAGAGCCTCTGACTGCCTACGGTCATCTGAACTTCACCGACGGATTCAAGGGCGTGATGCTCTCAGCATACGGCTCCACGAACATCTCGGTCGGCAATCCCGAACTTGACCGTCTCCTTTCCACCGGCGGCATCACCGGCATGCTCCCTACGGTCTTCCTCGTCATCTCGGCGGCGGCCTTCGGTGGGGTGCTTGTCGGCAGCGGGATGCTCCAGAGCCTTACGCGGGCACTCCAGAAAGGACTCAGGCGCACCTTCAGCATAGTCACCTCCACCGTCGGGACGGGAATCTTCGCCAACATGGTCACCGGCGACCAGTATCTCTCAATCATCCTCACCGGCAGTCTCTACAAGAATCTCTACCGCGAACAGGGGCTGGAACCCCGGCTGCTCAGCCGCTCCGTGGAGGACTCAGCGACCGTCTGTTCCGTGCTCATCCCGTGGAACTCCTGCGGAATGACCCAGGCCACGGTGCTGAAAGTCGCCACCCTCGACTACCTCCCCTTCTGTTTCTTCAACATCCTTTCCCCGCTCATGTCCATGTTCGTCGCCGCCGTCGGTTACAGGGTTTACAGGAGGACGGCTGTTGCACGGCAAAATTTAAATGATTAACTTTGCGGCTTGGTTTTCGCCGCTCCGAAAATCCGCTCCGGAAATCCGCTCCGGAAATCCGGGAAGGAGTGGGGAAACCGGCTTTATGAACATATAACCGTGTTTTTCGACAGAACGAAATGGATTTGCTTAAAAGAATTGCCGCTTCGGCGGTGCGTGCGTCGCTCATCGGACTTACATTCGCTGCAGTCTCCTGCAGCTCCTACAGGAACATCCCTTATTTTCAGGACAAGGTAATAAACAGTCCGGAGGCCATCGACAGGCATGCCGGAATAGTCATCCAGCCAAAGGATGTCCTTTCGATTGTGGTCACTTCGAGGACTCCGGAACTGACGCCGATGTTCAACCTCCAGCAGGTGACTTATGCGGTGGGGTCAAGTTCCGCATCTTCGTCCAACAGTGTAATGTGCTATACGGTCGACGGTGACGGATTCATCGAATTCCCCGTGCTCGGGAAAATCGATGTCGCCGGCAAGACCCGTTGGGAATGCGCGGACATGATAAAGAAGGAACTGATAGGGCACAAATATCTTGAAGATGCCGTGGTTACGGTCGATTTCATGGATTTCAAGGTGTCCATTCTCGGCGAGGTGGCGGCTCCGGGAACATATACTGTGTCCGGTGACAAGGTGACGCTGCTGCAGGCGCTCAGCCGCGCCGGGGATCTCACGATTTACGGAAAGCGTGAGAATGTCTCCATAATCAGGGAGTTCAACGGGAAAAGGGTGATATATGAGGTGGATCTCACAAGTGCCGACCTGTTCAACAGTCCGGCGTATTATCTCCAGCAGAACGACATCATCTATGTCGAGCCGTCGAAGATAAGGCAGCGCCAGTCGACAATAGACGACAAGAGCATGAGAATTGTGAGCATGGCTCTCTCCTCCGGCTCGTTCCTCATATCTCTCATCACTCTCATCAGGGTCTTCGTAACCCCAGGCAAATAACGGTTCACGCAATTGTGGATTGGTCAGGACGGCCGACATAACTGAAAATACATCACAGAACATTTCTGACAAAACATGGAAGAACTTAACACTCAGCAGAACACTGCGGCGGACGACAATCAGAACTCGCTGTCGCTGCTTGACATATGGACTGTCTTCTGGACGAACAAATGGTGGTTCGCGCTCGGGGTCGCAGTCTGCGTCGCCATTGCGCTTTTCAACCTCTACCGGACTCCGACAGTCTACAGCCGCAGCACTAAACTCATCATTGACGAGAGCACGCAGGACGCCGCGGTGCGCAATCTCTCCTCTTTCACGGGCAACGGAATGCGTCTGCGCAACACGGTGGCCATAGAGAACGAGATGGAGGCTTTCACCTCCCCGGATCTGATGGAGAGGGTGGTCGAGCGTCTCGGCCTGCAGACGATGTATGTGGAGAAGCAGAGACTCCGCGACACGGAACTCTATGACAACACCCCTCTTGAACTGGCTCTCGGAGGGAACAATCCGACGAAGTCTTTTTCATTCCTCATAAGGAAGAAGACTGACAGCACTTTTGTCCTTGAGAACTTCCGTATCGGAGGCGACGAGATCGCTGAGAAAGTGACGGGAAATGTCGGAGAGGAAATCGTCACCCCTGTCGGAACGCTTACTCTCCACGCCACTGAGTATATCGGAAGATGGAGCAATGACATTTTCGTCAGCTGGGCGAATCCGATGGCGAGGGCGAAAGCGTACAGCGGCAGGATTTCCGCGAAAATCGCCGGCGAGGGTTCGACGGTGCTCGTGCTTTCATGCAACGACTGCTTCCCCTCACGTGCGGAGAATATACTCAACAGCCTGCTTGACGTATATAACGAAGTCTGGGTCTATGAAAAGAACCAGGCGGCGCGCAACACCAGCGAATTCATCGCCGACCGTCTCGTGCTCATCGAACATGAACTCGGCGGCATCGAGGTGGACTTGAAGAACTACAAGGAAAGCCACAACCTCACCGACCTGCATGCCGTCGCGCAGCAGTATCTTGAGGAGTCATCCAATTATGCCGAGAAAATTTTCGACGTAAACAACCAGCTTTCCATAGCGAATTACATAAAGGACTATCTTAACGACCCCGCTCATGTGATGAGCCTGATTCCGTCAAACTCCGGAATCTCAAGCGGAAGCGTCGAGTCCCAGATCGGCGAGTACAACAAGCTCATACTCCAGCGCGACCGCTACAAGTCCGCCGGCAGCGAGAACCCTATGGTCGAGGACTTGAACAACACCATATCCGCGATGCGCAGCGCGATTCTCCGTTCCATCGACAACCTTGTCGCCACATTGAATCTTCAGGCGAAGAGTCTCAAGCGGCAGGAGGAGCAGGTGCTCAAGCGCATTTCGTCAAGTTCGGGTCAGGAATACGAGCTGCTTTCCATGCAGCGTCAGCAGAAAGTCAAGGAATCCCTCTACATCTTCCTCCTCCAGAAACGTGAGGAAAATGAAATCGCCGCGCTTGTGAATGTGGGGAACACCCGCATCATCATGCGTCCGAACGGTTCTTCGGCTCCTGTTTCGCCGAGGCGGTCCACGACGCTGCTGCTTGCGATAATCCTCGGTCTCGCCATTCCTTTCGCATGGTTCTTCCTCAGGATGATGCTCAACACCACCGTGAAGACAAGGATTGACCTCGATTCACTTGAGGTTCCTTTCCTTGCCGAGATTCCGCTTTCTAACTTCCGCAAGAGACGTTTCAGCCTTTTCCGCAAGAAGAAAAAGGATGATGAAACTCTCAAGATTGTCGTGCGTCAGGGAAAGCGGGACATGATGAACGAGGCTTTCCGCGTGTTCAGAACGAATCTTGACCTTGTGCTTGGCAAGAACGGTCCGCATGTCATCATGCTCACCTCGTTTAATCCTGATTCCGGAAAGTCGTTCAATACGATGAACATAGCCGCCTGCATGGCGGTCAGGCCGGCCAGGACCGTGATGGTCGATCTCGACCTCCGCAAGGCTTCCCTGAGCAGGGCTCTCGGCGTGAACAATGCTGTCGGAGTCACCTCCTATCTCAACGGCGACGTGAGCGAACTGGAGAGCGTCATCGTCAACATCTCCGGCAACCTGGACTGCATCCCGGTGGGCGTACTGCCGCCGAATCCGACCGAACTTATCCTTTCGGAGCACTTTCATACGATGATTGAGACCCTAAAGAAGAGTTACGAATACGTCTTCATCGACTGTCCTCCGGCCGAGATTGTCGCGGATTCCGCGATAGTTTCGCAATATGTCAATCTCACCCTCTTCGTGGCGAGATCCGGCCTTTTCAGCAAGCGTCAGATACCTAAAGCCAACGAAATGTACGTCAAAAACCGCTATAAGCACATGTGCTTCATCCTCAACGGAGTGCCTATGGTCTACAAGCCATATTCAAAATCCGGTTATGGCTACGGTTATGGCTACGGTTATGGCTACGGTTATGGTTATGGTTATGGCTATGGTTATGGCTACGGTTCGGACGGTACGCCCGGATCTGAGGACGAATAGCCGCCATGCTTGACTTTCTTCACAGGAGATTTTCATTGGCTGAGTCCGGAGTTCTTTCGGGATCAGTCGATGCGCATTCGCACATATTGCCCGGAGTGGACGACGGAGTGGAGCATCTTGAGACCTCGCTGAAAATACTCGAGTTCGAGGAATCGCTCGGTGTGAAAGCTCTCTGGTGCACCCCGCATGTGATGGAGGACGTTCCCAACACCACCGAGGGGCTGAAGACCCGTTTTGCGGAGCTTTGCAAAGCCTACACCGGGCCGATACGGCTTTTCCTCGCGGCCGAGTACATGATGGACAATATCTTCCTCGAAAGGCTGCGCGGAAAGGATTTTCTCTTCCATGGGGATGACACCGTTCTTGTGGAGATGTCCGTCCACAACCCGCCGTACGACATGGATTCCATGTTCTCGTCGCTGCTGAACGGCGGTTACACCCCGATGCTGGCTCATCCTGAACGCTACCGTTATTTCAAGAAGGATGACTACCGTGATTTCGTCTCACGCGGAGTGAAACTTCAGATGAATCTGCCGTCGCTGACCGGATACTACGGAGACTTCGTTCGGGAAAAAGCTGAATGGCTGCTGAGCAAAGGTCTCTATTCCGCTGTAGGCTCCGACTGTCACAGGCTTCACAGAGTCATGGAGCAGTACGGAATGAGGAATCTGAGCAAATCCACCGTCAACAGGCTTGAGAGTCTGATTGCCGATGTGAATTAATCCTATGAAATAATCCTGAAAGAGAATGTTATGGAATACAGAAAACACATACTTGTCACCGGAGGCGCCGGGTTCATCGGTAGTCATGTCGTAAGACACTTTCTGACGAAATGTCCGGACTGTCTCGTGGTGAATCTGGACTCGCTGACCTATGCCGGGAATCTCGCGAATCTCCGCGATGTCGGGAATCATCCGAACTACCGTTTCGAGAAAGCGGACATATGCGACTACGAGACGGTTCTGAACATAATTCTCAAACACGACATCGACACCGTGGTGCACCTTGCTGCGGAAAGCCATGTGGACCGCTCCATACGTGACCCGTTCACTTTCGCCCGGACCAATGTCATGGGAACGCTGAGCCTTCTTCAGGCCGCAAAGACGGTGTGGTCTAAGAAAGGGCTGTTCGGAGAGGGGATTTCCGACAGTCCGGAAGAAAGACGCTGTCTCTTCCACCATGTCTCCACGGACGAGGTGTTCGGAACGCTCGGATTCGACGGAAAGCTTTTCACGGAGGACACGCCCTACAGTCCGCACAGCCCCTACAGCGCCAGCAAGGCGGGCAGCGACCATTTCGTCCGCGCCTTTCACGACACCTACTCCCTTCCGGTGACTGTCACGAACTGTTCCAACAACTACGGGCCGAACCAATTTCCGGAGAAACTCATCCCTTTGTTCATCAATAACATCAGAGAACGCCGTCCGCTTCCTGTCTATGGCGACGGGCGCAATGTCCGTGACTGGCTCTATGTCGAAGACCATGCCGCGGCCATCGGCCTCGTGGTCAAAGGAGGACGCAGCGGCGCGACCTACAACATCGGCGGATTCAACGAATGGAGCAATCTGGAACTTGTACGTCTGCTCGTGAAGGTGACGGACTGTCTGCTCGGAAATCCGGAGGGGACTTCCGAGAGTCTCATAACTTTTGTCCGGGACAGGGCGGGACATGACCTGCGCTACGCCATAGACTCGACCCGCATCAGGGAGGAACTCGGATGGAAGCCGGAATATGACTTCGAAACCGGACTCGAACGCACCGTGAAATGGTATCTCGACAATGAGGAATGGCTCGCGGGTGTCACTTCCGGCGAGTATATGCAATATTATCAGCAAATGTATGGACGGGGTTGAACTGATGGAATTATAGATTGAACGGAATATGGGAAAACTTTACAGGAATTTTCAAAATAGGATTCTTTCTAACCACTACCTTAACCATTGGGTCATCCTCTTCATGGATGTGGTCTTGTCGTACCTTGCAAGCCTGCTGACCTTCGCTTTCATCTGGAGACTGTCGAAATTCAGTTTCTCGGACATCTCGTTCTGGAAGATCACCGTGACGGTCATTCTCGCCAGCCTGATTTCCTTCGCGCTGTGCCGGACGCACAGAAACATCATAAGGCACACGTCGCTGAAGAGCATCTGGATAATATCCCTTGCGGCCGTTCTGAAGGTGGCGCTTGTCGCAGGCATGTTCGTGTTGCGCTCCCCGTACGTGAATCCCATCCCGGAGAATTATCTGTTTGTCGGCGGTATCTTCGACCTTCTTCTGACCACAGTCTTTCTCGTCGGTGTCAGGGTTCTGATGCTCATAGGCTATGACATGGTCATCACGAGGCTCAACGGAGCATCGCAGAAGAGAGTGCTCGTCTATGGTTTCACCGACAAATCCATCGCTCTGAAACTGCGGCTTCTGAAATCACCGCACTACAAAGTCGTCGGATTCATCAACCATTCACGCAATCTCAAGAGTCTGAGGCTTGCGGATTCCTCCTCATGGTATTTCAAGGACAGACGCGAATTCGAGGGAATCGTCCGCAGATACGGCATCGACGGCATACTGTTCGCGACTGCGTCTGACGCCAAGGCCGAAGCTGACGGAATCATCGCGTGGAGCGGAGACGGGAACAGGCTTAAGATATTCATGGCTCCGGAAGTCGATGAATACGGAGGCGACGAGACGCTGTTCGCATCCCGTATCCGTCAGGTCCGCATCGAAGATCTGCTTGGCAGGGAAGAAATCAACATCAACCGTGAGGAGATTCTGTGTGAAGTCAGGGGCAAGACGGTGATGGTGACCGGAGGGGCGGGCAGCATCGGAAGCGAACTCTGCCGCCAACTGGCCACTCTTGAAATCGGGAAACTGATCATTTTTGACAACGCCGAGACTCCGACCCACAGAATAAGGCTGGAACTTGAGCGTAAATTCCCGAATCTGGAATTCGTCCCGTTCATCGGTGATGTCCGTGTCCCGGAGCGTATTGAGACGGCGTTCGAACGTTTCCATCCTCAGATTGTGTTTCATGCCGCAGCCTATAAACATGTGCCGCTGATGGAGGAGAACCCCTGCGAGGCGGTTTTCGTCAATGTCATCGGAACCCGCAATCTTGCTGACGCATGCGTCAAGTACGGCGTGGAGAAGATGGTGATGGTTTCGACCGACAAGGCGGTGAACCCCACCAACGTGATGGGCTGCTCGAAGCGTCTCGCGGAGATTTATTGCCAGAGCCTCGGTCTCGCCATTCAGGAAGGCAGCCGCGAGGGGGTTACGAAATTCGTCACGACGCGGTTCGGCAATGTGCTGGGCAGCAATGGTTCTGTGATACCTCTTTTCCGTGAACAGATTGCCTCGGGCGGTCCGGTGACCGTCACCGACCCGAGAATCAACCGCTTCTTCATGACCATTCCCGAGGCCTGCCGTCTCGTGCTGGAAGCGGCGGCGATGAGCAGGAATACGCGGATTTTCGTTTTCGACATGGGTGAACCTGTACGGATTGTGGATTTGGCGAGGCGCATGATCCGGCTCTCCGGATTTGAGCCTGACAAGGACATCAAGATTGTCTTCACGGGGCTTCGTCCGGGCGAAAAACTTTACGAAGAAGTGTTGAACGATGGGGAGAACACAATTCCGACAGACCACGGCAAGATAAGGATTGCCAAGGTCCGCGAGTATGACTACGATGATGTGTGCGGTGTGTTCACGGTCTTTGACAGACTCTCCCGCTGCGGAGACAAGATGGCGACCGTCCGGGCCATGAAGCAGCTTGTCCCTGAATTCAAGTCGAACAATTCCGAGTTCGAGGTTCTGGACAGGGAGCTGGAGGCTTTGGGGACCGATGGGGGGGGGTATGTTAAATTACAGACACGCAAATGATTAAGTGACCCGTATTCTGACGGTTTATGGACGGTTGCATGAAGTACCTGAGATTCTACATACGGGAGATTTCGCGTTTCGGGTGGACTTATGCCCTCGTCCTGTCCTGTCAGATGCTCATGGTCGCGCTTTCTCTGTCATATGTATGGCTGAGCAAGCGGATTGTCGATGAGGCGACTGCGCTTTTCAGCGGGGGAGAAGGGGACGGTCACTCTCTTGCGGTCTGTGCGGTGGTCTTCGTCGCTCTCGCGATTCTGCGCCCGTCTGTCGCAGCCGTCAAGTCATATTTCCAGTCCAGGATGGCTGTCAAAATGGCCAACGGCCTGCGTCTCAGGCTTTTTGACCATCTGCTTCATCTCAGGAACGGGAACTTGAGGAAATACCATTCCGGGGACATGCTGAACCGCCTTCAGGTCGATGTCTCCCCAATCGCCTCGACATTCTGCTCCTCGGTTCCTGATCTTTTCTGGGCTGTTGTGCAGTTTATCGCCGCGTTCGCCTGCCTTCTCGCAATTGACGCGCATCTCGCATGGATTCTCGTGATGATTATCCCGCTCGCGGTGTGCGGCGGTCGCTATGTCATGTTCAAGGTTCGTGGACTCACGCTCGACATCCGCCGCAGCGACTCCGAAGTCCAGTCCCACATTCAGGAGTCGGTTCAGCATCTGACTTTGCTCCAGACACTTGAATACACGGGAAACAGCAGTGACAGTCTCTCAGAACTTCAGGCAGACAATTTCGGCAAGAACATGAGGCGCACGAAGTTCAGCGTCGTGGCCCACACGCTCGTCGCGTTCTCTTTCACTGTCGGCTATGCAGTGGCCTTTCTCTGGGGCGCGTTCGGCATCGCGGGCGGAACTGTGACCTACGGCGTGATGACAGCGATTCTCCAGCTTGTGGGGCAGGTACAGCGGCCTCTTGTCCAGGCGAGCGACAGGCTTCCGTCCCTGCTGCACTGCACCGCCTCCATCGACCGCATCGAAGAAATCATGAACCTGCCTTGTGAGAGCGACTCCGGACGGCTGTTTCTTGAGGGTGTTGCCGGCATCCGTCTCGACCATCTCACTTTCCGCTACCCGGACGGCGGCTCTGATGTCCTTTCTGACCTCTCTTTCGATTTTGCTCCGGGGTCGAAGACCGCAGTCGTGGGCCCCACCGGGATAGGGAAGAGCACGCTCATCCGCCTGATGCTCTCGCTCCTCAGCCCGACAGGCGGCTCCGTCAGCATCTATTCCGCTCCGGAAATGATTCCCGTCCCGGAGTCTGATTCAGCTTCGGCGCTTTCCGGATGCGTTCCGGCAATGATTCCGGTCTCGGAGGCGACCCGCTGCAATCTCGTCTATGTCCCTCAGGGCAACACCCTCTTCAGCGGCACCGTCCGCGAGAACCTTCAGATGGGCGACCCGCACGCCTCTGAACAGCGTATGGCAGAGGTTCTTCACATTGCCGCCGCTGACTTCGTGTTCGAACTCCCGAAAGGTCTCGACACGCCGTGCTTCGAGCAGGGCGGCGGACTCTCAGAAGGTCAGGCTCAGCGCATCGCCATAGCCCGCGCCCTCCTGCGCCCGGGCAGCATCCTCCTTCTCGACGAGTTCAGCTCCGCCCTTGACAGCGACACCGAAGACATTCTCCTGAGCCGCCTGACTTCAGCCCTACCAGACCGCACTATGATTTTCATCACCCACCGCGATCGAGTAATCGACTACTGCGACTCAGTCCTGCGGCTGTGATTTATTGCCGTACTCCGGAGTTTCGGGTTCTGAAAGACAGCGTTTGGTACTTGGCGTGGCATCATAGCCGTCCACTGCGGCGAAACGGCAGTATTCAAGTCCAAGACTGTGGATTGCAGCAATGATTTCATTCTCCCGGGCGGCGGACGGTTTCTTGAACCCGTTGATGTAATTCCGCAGAAGCGTGGCGTTTAGGCCGATGCGTTTCGAAAATTCCGCCACATTGATTTCCTTATGTAGGAGAAAGAACTCCTGCAGCCGTGACGGGACGGCATCGTCATACTCGAAACTCTCGAATGATACGTCCTCGTCAATGTCCCTCCAGTGGAATCCGGTGAAGCCCACAGTGTAGTTTTTACGCTGTTCATCGGACGCGCCCGCCAGTGCCGGATACCAGAGCAGAGACTGCTTCAGCCTGCGCCCGGTCTTGTCCTCCGCATAAATGAACTTGCTGTCAAATGATATGTTCCGCAATTTTTCCATCATTTTTCAAAGTGCTCCTTCCACTTTCTGATAATCATTTCCCTGTTTTCGATATCGCATTTTCTATTTTTTTCCTGTCTTTGGCCTTGATTGAGTGCAATTCCCTCAAAATAAAGGCTTCACCTGCCCAATCATAGACAGCATAGCCGTCCTTTCCTTCAATGTGTATATGAACCGGTTCGTGTTCACGACTATAGAAAAAGAACGAAAATCCAAATATTCTGAATACTTCGGGCATAATGTCGCAGTTTTATGCCGCAAAGATAGGGAATTATTTTCAATTCCAATAAAATGACAAAAAAAACGGCGGCGGGGTTGCCGTCGCCGTTCGTAATTTGAGTTCTCAACCTATCTATATAAGATGCTTACTGAATATATCTGCACGGAAGGTCCGACTGCGGTATAGGAACTTTCGCATTTAAGAGAGTTGTTCCCGCTTGAGAATGCCGCATCTGCCGACAAAGTTGTTCTTGAGAAAGAGCCTTGTTTAGAACTGACTACGGAGCCATTCACATATATTTTATATGTGGTCTTTATCTCTTTAATAAACTTGTATTTATCAGCTTTTGCATCGGATTTTACGGTGACATTCACAGATGCAGGCATACTGAATGACGGGGAATTTATGCTGGGTGATTGTGAAATCCCAGAAAGCTTGACATTGTCGGAATTCCAACCAACAGTGCTTTGTGCTGAATTCCCGTTTCTGCTCCACGAATGATCCCCGCTGTTAGTAGGAGGCGCAGCCGAGTACGGCAGCCCGGTGATATGCCGGGTGACGGAGGCGGACTTGGTGTAGGTGTTGCCGGCGATGTCCTTGTAGGTCACCGTGGCGGTGATGGTCTTGGCCCCCCAGGATGTGTGCGAGCTGGTTTCTCCGACTGAAATTGTCTTCGTGGTCTCGTCCCCGGAGGCACTGATGCCTTCGCCGGAGATTGTGAACGACTGGAAAGTCAGCAGAGCCGCAGGGATGCCCTCCTGAGAGATGGTGTAGGTGGCCGTGCCGGAACCCATCCACGCGTTGGACTTGCCGTTGGCAGTGGAGACATTCTTGCTCACGCCGTCAGTCCCCGCTGCGTAGCTGTAGGTGGTGGGGAATCCCGAAACCGTCACATTCAGATTGACCGCTGCGGCGGTGAAACTGCTCATCCTGAAGCACTTGCCGCTGCTGACCGTCGCAGCACTGCTGCGGTACATCGTCTGACTGTCCTTTGTGACCTTGAGCCAGAAGCCGCCCTCCATACCTGCGGGGAGGTTCACCACAGCGGTGTATTCGTCAGCATCTGCCTCGGAGTGGCTTTCAAGCGAAAGCCCGCTGATTGTCTTGCCGCCGGAGAACGAAGTCCCGTCAAAAGACGCGATGTCGGCGGTTTTCGCGCTGAAATCCACGGCGCAGGCTCCGAAACCGGAGATGATCGGCATCCCGACCACCCCCTCCGGAGAGTTGAGCGTGGCCGTGATGACGATTTTCCTTCCTTCCGTTCTCGTATAGGTCTGATTTTCCGCAAGCAGCCACGGTTTGCCGTTCTGGGAATAGACCGCAGCCGCATCGTCGTAAGACAGGCAATTATAGTAGAGTGAGACTGTCTCGTCGTCGGCAAGCGGCTTGTCGAACGTCCCTTTGAACTGTCCGGATGTCCCGCTCACCAGAGAGAGTTTCGCCTTGCTTCCGGCGGATGATACGGCGATGACCTCGTCGTCCGATTCGAATACGTATTTCCTGACTCCGTCTCCGTCTTCACCGCCGATCACGACTTTTGATTCCTGCGACGTGGCGGAGAACGTCAGTTCTTCGCCGGAAGGAAGCGGTGTCGGGGTGATGCCGGCATCATAAGAGGAAGTTTTGCTGCACGAAAGCGCGAGGGTGCAGACTGACATGATGATGAAAATCTTTCTCATGGCACTATTCCTCCTCATCGTAATAATTTTGGTATTCGTCACCGATGGTGATTCCGGAATCCTCGTATTGGATGTCTCTG
>CAVFTG010000046.1:0-12702 GCA_963625415.1 Barnesiella intestinihominis | reverse complement strand
GGTGAGGGCCGTGCCTGCTGCATATGTTGACGGACTGCGCCCGGGTATGACTGCAATCGTCGTACGGAACAAATAAATTATGAACAATAGTATTTGGAAAGTAATTCGGCGGGAGCTCGGGATTATCCGCCGCAAACCTGTCTACCTGCTCGGATCGGTGGGAATGATGGCTGTATGCTGCCTTTTCTACCTGACATTCTTCAAGGCCGGCCTGCCTGAAAAACTGCCGATCGGAGTGGTGGACTTTGACAACTCGTCCCTTTCGCGCAATTTCTGCAGCCAGCTCGACGCGACCCAGCTCGGAAAAGTCGTGCATTTCGACAGCTTCTCCGAGGCGCGTGACGCGATGCAGACCGGAGAAGTGGCTTCACTCTGCGTAATCCCGAAAGATATGGCCGCAGACGTCTATGCCAACCGCCGCCCGACATTCACCTACTATGTGAACTCGCTCTACATGATTGCCGGCGCGCTGAGCTACAAGGACGTGCTCACGATGGTCACGCTCACCGGCGGAGCCGTCCAGAGGGAGGTTTTCAGGGCGAAGGGATATTCCGAAGGCCAGATAATGGGTCTGATTCAGCCGATTGTGATTGACGAACACCACATCGGCAACCCGATGACGAACTACAACATCTACCTCAACAACATCATCCTTCCCGGCCTGCTCTGCCTGAGCATAATTTTCGTGCTGATTTACGCTCTCGGCTCGGAACTCCGCTACGGCACTTCCAAGGAGCTGATGGAGACCGCCGACGGCTCGTTCTCCGCCGCACTTTTCGGCAAGCTCGCCCCATACACGCTGATTTATCTGCTTCTGGGGCTTGTGCTCGATCTGCTGATGTACGGTGTCTGCAAGTTCCCCGTCGCGGGTAGCGTGGGCAATATGATGCTTCTGATGTTCGTGTTCATCCTCGCCTGCGAGGCCGTGGCCGTGACTATCGTCGGTCTGCTGCCGACCCTGCGGTTCGCGCTGAGCATCGCCGCCCTGTTCACGATACTCGGTTTCTCCTTCTCCGGTTTCACCTTCCCGGTGGAGGCTATGCCGAAGGCCCTTCAGGGTGTCGCCGTACTCTTTCCGCTGAGGTTCTACTACCTCGCCTATGTCCAGGAGGCCATTTTCGGCACGGGGCTCGGCGACTGGTGGCCGTACCTTGTCTACATGCTGCTTTTCCTCGTCGGCCCGCTCTGTACAGCCGGCCGCCTGAAGGGCGCGTGGGTCAACCAGAACTTCGATAAATAGAACATATATCAGTGATATATAGGAATATACAATTATGCTGAAAGAATTAAGACGAATATTCGCGGATTCATATGTCCTCATCATTTTTCTTCTCGGAGGATTGATTTATCCGGTGATATACGGTCTCATATACTATAAGGGAGTGGTCGACGAGATGCCCGTCGCGGTCGTGGATCTGAGCCAGAGCGCGGACAGCCGCCGTTTCATCCGGAAGATTGACGCGACCCGCGAAGTGGACGTGGCATACAAATGCGTGTCCATGGCGGAGGCGCGGAAACTCATGGAGGAGAGGAAGGTTCACGGAATCGTACTTTTCCCCGAGGATTACGGAGACCGTCTCGCGAAGATGGAGCAGGGGACGATTTCGACCTATGCGGATATGGCGAGCTTCCTCTACTACAAGAACATAACCATGGCGGTCAATCATGTGATGATTGACGAACTCCGCACAATCGAGACCACGCGCTTCGCTTCGCTCGGAATGACGGACGAGTCCATCGCCCAGCTGGTCGAGGCCATCCCCGCAGAGGAGAACATCCCGTTCAACACGAACTGGTCCTTCCTGATTTTCTTCCTATCCGCGGCGCTTCTTCTGGTCATCCAGCAGACCATGTTCTTCGGGGTGAGCGTGATGAACGGCTCGATGCGTGAGGGGCGCGTGACCCACGACGGCTCGCTGATCGGCAGGGCTGCGGCCTACGCGCTGGTCTATATTGGAATCGCGGTCTACTGCCTGCTGCTCGTTCCGGCGATGTTCGGGATGCCGCAGAGGGGTCAGCTCTGGGACATGCTCGCGCTGATTTTCTTCTTCATCATCGACTGCGTGGCGTTCAGCTTCACTTTCAGCCGCTTCATCCACCACAGGGAGACGGTCTTCGTGGAACTCCTTTTCGTGTCTTCCATCTGCCTCTTCCTCAGCGGCACAATATGGCCGTCCTACCTGATGTCTCCGTTCTGGAAGGCGGTGTCATGGATTTTCCCTTCGACTTTCGCAATCCAGGGATTCCACTGCATCAACAACGCGGCCTGCACGCTGCCGATGATCCGCCCCCAGCTCATAGGGCTCATCTCCCAGTTCGCATTCTACGCCTGCACCGCGTTCATCATGGACATCAGCGAGCGCAACCACTACCGCTCACACCTCCATGAACTGTTCGAGAAACGCCACAGGCTTCTCATCAGCAGGCGTATCGGTTCTGCGGCCGCCGAAGACTGACACCGCGTGACTGCCCGGCAATCAGGACTTCTCCGAAAAAATATGTAACTTTGCCGGATGGATATGGTGAACAGAAAATTTTTGATTGTACTGACGGCTGTCCTTTGCCTTGCCGCGTCACCGGCAGAGGCGGAGAGCCGTCAGTTTCGTGATTCCCTTAAGCATGAGGTGCGCATCGGATGGGGAGACCAGATGTTCGAGAAACTCATCTGGCAGAAGTCCCCGTACATAATCTCGAACATGCCGGAGAGCTACACGAAAACCTACAAAGAGCGATACCGCTACACTCAGCACTGGTTCGTCGAGTATCAGTGGAGGGTGAACAGCTGGTTCGGGCTCGGTTTTCAGGCGGACGCTTCCGGCTGCGTCTGGGACAATGTCACGCGCAACGGACTCGGGAATGAAACCGCCCGCGAGAAGAACGGGAGTTTCTGGAATCTCACGATGATGCCGATGCTGCGTTTCACATGGTTCAATTCGGAATATGTCAGCCTCTACTCCTCCCTCGGAGCCGGGATGGGTGTCAACGGAGGTACGGAGACGGACTCCCATGGCCGCCACACCCTCTGCGGCTTCGCTTTCGACCTGTCGCTGATCGGGGTGACAGCAGATTGGGACAGGTGGAGCGTTTTCGCGGAATTCGGCGGACTGACTTCCTTCAAGGACGTGAAGACAACGATATTCATGCTCAATTCCCGGATGATTTCAGTCGGGGCGGGCTTCAGGTTCTGACGGAGCGCCCGATTCCGGGTATGTGTGACCGGAGGGCGCGGTGATTTTGTAAAGGACGCGGTATTATGAAAAATATAGGCAAATTGCTGTTGTTGGCCGCTGCGGCGGCATCGCTTTCCCTTTCCTGCAGCCGGGGAAGCTACGATTTCGTGGATTTCAGCTCTCTGGACGGCGCGGACGAATCGGCGTTCAAGGTGATTTCAAGCAAGGTCACCGACCTTTCCGAAGGCATCCCGGAGAACTGCGTGATTCCGCCGGACATGGAACCCGACACAAAGACGACCTCCACTTCAGCGGCGGCCGTCGTGGCGGATCTGTTCGAATTCAACCACAAGAGCAAAATCATAGAAATTTCCGGAATCTACAAATCCTACAGCATCGCAGACGGCTCGGAGCTGACATTGTCGGGGAAAATACTTCTTCCGAAAGGACAGAAGCCGAAGAGATATATAATCGTAAGCCACTACACCATAGGCTCAAACGCGGAGGCCCCGTCGAACTCATTCCCTCTCGAAGGCGTGCTCTGCGACATGGGATATGCCATGATATTCCCGGATTATCAGGGATATGGAGTGGATTCCGGAAGAATCCATCCCTACCTTGTCCTTGAACAGACGGCGTACGACGTGTGCATGATGTATGTCGCGGTGGACAAATATCTCAAGAATACGTCCTATCACCCGGAACACGAGGACATCTACCTGATGGGATATTCCCAGGGCGGGGCGGTGACCATGGCGACGCAGTGGATGATGGAGGATTACTACCGCTACTACTGGGAGGCGGTGGTCGGCGGGATTCCGAAAGTCAGACAGGTCTTCGCGGGCGGCGGCCCGTACGACGTGAGGGCGACCTACAACAATTTCGTGACCACCGACAAGGTGAACATCCCCTGCGCGGTCCCGATGGTGATCCAGGGCATGATAAAGGGCACTGGACTCGACATAGACATGAAACAGATGCTCCAGCCGTGGGTTTATGACAAACTGGACGAATGGATAAACTCGAAGAACTACACAGTCGCGCAGCTCCGCCAAATCATAGGCACGACAAAGACCAGCGACCTGCTCACGGAAACGGGGATGGACCAGTCGAGCGACATCGTGGCGGAACTCTACAAGAAGATGAGCGAGAACTCGATTGTGGCGTATGACTGGACTCCGGAGGCTCCGGTGTACATGCTCCATTCCATGGATGACGATGTCGTCCCATTCGTCAACGCGTCGAAGGCGAAGAGCAAATGGAAGGACGGGAACATACAGTATAATTTCGGACATTACGGCTCACATATGAAAACCGCGCTGAGGTTCATATACTCCGTAAGGACATGGCTTAAAGACGAGGGGGAATGAGCATGAAAAGAACTGGATACACATTTTACGCGGCGGCCGTCCTTTCCGTCCTGCTTTTCGCGTCAGCCTGCGATCCCGAGGCGAAATACACGACGAAGAAAGTGAAACTTTCGATGGAAATCGTGCAGAAGAGCTGCGGATTCGCCGAAGTGAAGTTCCACACGAACAGGGACGCGTACTACTACATCGCGGCCGAAAAGGTTCGCGAGGGGGTGGACCCGATGGAAATCAGCGAACAGTTCAAGACTCTCTCGCTCGACTTCGCCTACAAGGAGTACATCAACTGGCGCTACGAACTGCTGTACAACGGAGAGAAGCATGTCGCCGACTTCGCGAGCCACAGCCTGCAGTACGGAGACCTGACCTATTTCTTCACCGGTCTGGAAGATGACACGGACTACTGGATTTACGGATTCGTGGTCGACCCAGAGACGAATTCTCCGGCCGGGGATCTTGTGCTCGAGACGGTGCACACGGACGCGACAAGCAAGATAAAGATCTATTTCAACTACCGCGTGAACGACACCTGGGACTATGTCTATCCGACAGACAGGGACGGGCAGCTCACATTCCTCATCCCGTGGCTCGGCGAGACCATGGACAGCCTCACGCTGCGCGATGAGCTGAAGGCTGCGGCTCCGGGAAGGTATTTCGCACAGCGTTTCAGCGAACTCAGGGAGAGCGGAAAAGGGAACATTCTCTACGGAATGTATGCCCACAACAACGACGGAATCGGGGACGGCACAAGCGACACCATG
Organism: Barnesiella intestinihominis; assembly: GCA_963625415.1. Classification (GTDB taxonomy): domain Bacteria; phylum Bacteroidota; class Bacteroidia; order Bacteroidales; family UBA932; genus Cryptobacteroides. The sequence goes on along the minus strand of CAVFTG010000046.1, from coordinate 7,404 downwards.
TTCGAAGAGGGGCACACCTACTACACCGCCATCGCCAGTTTCGACGGCCCGCTGATTATGGAGGGGGAATACCGCAACTGGAACATCTACAAATTCACCTGGAAAAAGGGGCTGAAACTTTCGTTCACGCCCGAGGACGACACTCTCGGCGCATGGTAGAGAACCCGGTCACGGAATTCCTGTTCAATCTTCCTTCGGCCAGCCCTGGGCATGGAGCGGAAGTTCCACTCCGTCGGGGGTGACGATGACTGAACCGACATCCGGTCTGGCGAGATGACCGACTATGTCGAATGTCTGGAAGTCGTGGCGGAATTTGTCGTGGCTGCCGATAGGAACAGTGAAAAGAAGGCGGCAGTCATCGCCTCCGTTGAGTGCCGCAGCAAGCGGATCGACTCCCAGTTCCTTGCTCAGATCGATGGAATTGCCCATAAAAGGCACTCTCTCGGCATAAATCTTCGCTCCAAGACCGGAATCCCTCACGAGACATTTGATCGCGTCAGCAAGCCCTTTGGTGACGAAATAACCGAATCCAGGGACAATCCCCGAGTCTTCAAGAAGCCTGAGGATGTCCGGAGAAAGCGACGGCTTGAGATATTCGCCCACGAAATCCCTGTATTTATCAAGTTTCGGCTGGAAATGGTCGTCCTTCGTCCTGTCGAACTTGCGCTTCTCCCTCTCCAGCACGCTCAGTCCGAGATAGGCTCCGCCGAGACTTCCCGAGACGCATATCAGATCCATGCTCTTCGCCTTCTGCCGGCGTTTTGCCGTGAGAAGAGAAGTCTCCCCGCAGGCGCTGATGCTGACGGTGAGTCCGACCATCGACGGCACCACCTCAAGTCCCAGTTTTCCGTAGCCGTGCTCCCGGGCGCAGGCGACAATCCCGCCCCACAGTTCCTTTATCCCGACGAAATCCAGCTTCGCCGGCACTCCGATGACGGCGGAGAGGGTGCGCGGGGAGGAAAGCTCCGCATAGAGATCCCCCGTCACCATCGTCACGCATTTGTGGCCGAGATGTTTGAGCGGGAAATATACGAGGTCGAAGTCCGTGCCCTCGATGAAGCAGCGGCTCTTCTGAACGGCATACGCCTGCCCCTTTGTCTCGAAGACAGTGCTTTCGAACGGTTTGTATCCCGTCCCCTCAAAAAGTCTTGCGACGGCCTCCACTCTTCCGAGGCTCGCGAATCTTTCTTCCGCTTCCATTTTCTGTCGTTTTATTTCTCTTTTTTATGTCCGCATTCCCGGCACTTTCCCTCCGGCACATATCCCGGAAGATACCACATCCGGTTCTACCGTTTATTTTCAATATCGCAGCTCACGCCCACGGTGTATTTCCGTGACGCGAACTCTATGTTCCACTTGTGCACCGGATCGTAGAGTTTGATCGAGAGCGGAGTTTTTCCTTTGTTGTCTTTTATGAGCCGCACGAGCCTCTCGCGGAATTCCGGGGTGAGCGCCGCAGTGGTGAGCTGAATCGTGAAACTCCTGATTTTCTCCTCGGCCACGTTGCAGAGCAGCACAATCCTGTTCACCTTGAAAGTGTAGGGGACTTTCTGTGCGGCGGCCTGTGCCGCAGCGCCTTCAGCTGGCTTCTGGAAATAGCGCGGCCTGATTTCGCCGTCAATCCAGATTGTGTTGTGAGGCTGGAGGTAGGCCATGTACTTTTCATGCTCATTCCCGAAAAGGGCAAGTTCGAAACTGCCGTCATAATCCTCGAGTTTCGTCTTGGAGTAGGCCCGCCCGCTCTTGGAATTGAAAGTTCCGGTCTCGGTTATGAGACCCGCGATGCAGACTTTCTCCCCGGACTGACGCTCCGTGCAGCCGGCAATCATCGATTCCATCTGCCCGAGACCGCATTTGACGAAGTGTTCAAGCTCAAAACGGAACTTGTCGAGCGGATGCGCCGAAAGATACATTCCCACCAGTTCCTTTTCTTTCTGAAGGAATATGAATTCGTCCGCCTCAGCTTCAATCTCCGGAATTTCAGGCCTTGTGGGCTTCATCTCCTCGACTTCGCCGAAAAGCGAAACCGCCGCGTTGTCCGCATCCCTGCGGAAAAGTTCGCCATAGCGGATGAGGGCGTCGAGGAACGTATCCCCGCTCCTGCACGGGGTGAAGAACTGCTGCTTGGATATGCGGAAGCTGTCGAACGCTCCGGAATATATCAGAGCCTCCATCGATTTCCGGTTCACCGTGCCTGACATTCTCTCGATGAAATCGTAGATGTCGGCGAACTGCCCGTTCGCGGCCCTTTCGCTGATGATCGCCTGCACGATGTTGTCTCCGAAACCCTTGATGCCGCCGAGTCCGAAACGGACATGCCCCTCACCGTTGACGGAGAATGCGGAGTGCGACTCGTTGATGTCCGGATTGAGAACCTTGATGCCGCCTTTCTTGCAGTCGGCCATGATTTTCTTGATCTCGTCCATCTTCGAAAGGTTGTTGCTCAGGTTCGCCGCCTGGAACTCCGCCGGATAGTGGGCCTTGAGCCATGCCGTCTGGTAGCTCACCCATGCGTAGCAGGTGGCGTGGGACTTGTTGAATGCATACTGGGCGAACTTCTCCCAGTCCTTCCAGATTTTGTCGAGAATCTTTTCCGGATGCCCGTTCTTCTGGCCTCCGTCCATAAACTTGTCCTTCAGGGAATTAAGAATCTCTATCTGCTTCTTTCCCATCGCCTTGCGCAGCTTGTCGGCCTCGCCTTTGGTGAAACCGGCGAGTTTCTGCGACAGAAGCATCACCTGCTCCTGGTAGACGGTCACTCCGTAGGTGTCCCTGAGGAATTCCTCCATTTCAGGCAGGTCGTACTCCACGGGTTCCTGCCCCTGTTTTCTGGCAACGAACGAAGGGATGTAGTCCATAGGTCCCGGACGGTAGAGGGCGTTCATCGCGATGAGGTCTTCAAAACGGGTCGGCTGCAGCAGCTGGAGCCATTTCATCATGCCGGGAGACTCGAACTGGAACACGCTCACGGTGTCTCCCCGGCTGTAGAGGGCGTATGTCTGAGGGTCGTCGATCGGAATGGACTCTATGTCTATGTCCACCCCGTGCCTCTCCCTTATGAGGTCGAGACAGGTGTGTATGATCGTCAGGGTGTTCAGCCCGAGAAAGTCCATCTTGAGCATGCCCACGTCCTCGATGTAGTGCCCGTCGTACTGCGATGTCCAGAATTCCTTCTTCTTCCCGTTCTCATCGGTGATTTCCTTGTCCTCAGAGAGACAGATGGGAATATAGTCCATCAGATTGCCGCGTCCGATGATGGTGGCGCAGGCATGCACCCCCACCTGCTTGATGCTGCCTTCGAGCTGGAGGGCGTAGTTGAGCACCTCTTTCGTGAGCTCCGTCCCGTTTTCAAGTTCCTGTTTGAACTCGGGAACAAGCCGGTAGCAGTTCTTGAGGTTGATTTTCACATCCACCTCCTCCGGACCCTTCTGGAAGAACTTCCCGACGGTCTTCTTCTGCCCGGGATTGTCAGGGTCGTCGATTTCCACCTCCCGAGAGAACTGTTTGAATCCCTTTTTCAGCTCGTCCAGCTTAGGGTTGAAGGGATATTCCTTCTCCACCGTCTCGCTGAGCCTGTCCGGAACCATCTTGCTCAGACGGTTGGATTCGTCGATGCTCATCCGGGACACGCGGGCGACATCCTTGATGGCCGATTTCGCCGCCATAGTCCCGAAGGTTATGACGCGGGACACATGGTCAAGCCCGTAATGATCCTCGACATATTTGTGCGCCGCCCCGAGATCCTCGAAATCCACGTCGATATCCGGCATGCTGATTCGGTCCGGATTGAGGAAACGCTCGAACAGCAGCTGGTACTTTATCGGGTCGAGATTGGTTATCCACAGGCAGTAGGCGACCACCGAACCGGCGGCCGAACCGCGCCCCGGCCCGACCATCGAACCCATTGCGCGGGCTGCGGCTATGTAGTCCTGCACGATGAGGAAATAGTCCGGGAAACCCATCCTGCAGATGGTCTTGAGTTCGAAATCTATGCGCTCGCTCTGCTCCGGCGTGAAAGTCTCCCCGTAGCGGATGTGCGCGCCCCTGTAGGTGAGGTGGCAGAGATAGGCCACGGAACGGCGGAATTCCTCACCCCGGTCGTTTCCGTCCTTGTCGCAGCGCCCCACATCGATGATTTCCCTGTATTTCTCCAGCTGATTGTCTATGTCCGAGAGAAAATCCTCCGGCAGGTCGAACTTCGGCAGCACATGCCCACGGTCGATCTTGTAGCTCTCAATCTTGTCCGCCACCTCAAGCGTGTTGGAAATCACCTCAGGATGGTCCGGGAACAGTTCCGCCATCTCCTCTTCGCTCTTGAGGTACTCCTGCTGGGTGTAGCGCAGCCTCTTTCCGTCGTCGAGATACGCCCCGGTGTTCATGCAGATGAGCCTGTCATGCGCCGGGCCGTCTTCCTTGCGGACGAAATGGATGTCGTTTGTGGCCACCACCTTGGTCCCGGTCTTTTCGGCGAGTTCAAAAATCCCCCTGTTCGCGACCGTCTGGTTCTCGTAGACCTCCCAGACCTTGCTGTAGGCCTCCCCCGTCAGACCCTGCACCTGAGTCTTGTGCAGCTGCACTTCCAGGTAGTAATCATCTCCGAAAACCCTTTTGAACCACATCACGGCCTCTTCGGCCTTCTCCATGTCCCCGGCGATGATGTTCTGCGGGATTTCCCCGGCTATGCAGGCGGACAGACAGACGAGATTCCCGTGCCATTTCTCCACAACCTCGTGGCTGACCCTCGGCTTGTCGTAGTATTTTCCTTCGATATGCCCCGTGGAAACAATCTTCATCAGATTCTTGTAGCCCTCGTAGTTCTTCGCGAGCAGAATCAGATGGTAATATTTGCGGTGATTGTTGTCCTTGAGCTTGTGGTCATAATGCCGCGTGACATAAATCTCGCAGCCGAGAATGGGCTTTATACCCGGATGCTTGCCGGCGTATTTCATGAACTCCTTGATTCCGTACATGTTGCCGTGGTCGGTGATGGCGAGCGCCGGCATCCCCAGTTCCTCCGCCCTGTCGAAAAGTTTCGGGATGGAGGAGAATCCGTCGAGTATGGAGTACTGAGTGTGGACGTGGAGATGTACGAACGACATATCAATCAAGGAGTTATATCTTTATCTATGAATGCTTGGACGCATCGTGGCGCAGGATGCAAAGGTACTAAAAAAAAGAAGAGGGGCTGACTAAAAAGTCGGAATAACTCTCTGAGAATTGAAAATTTGAAAGCAAGGTCGAGGTTGACCACAAAGAAAAACAAGAAAAAGGGGCTTGACTAATACTTTTTAGTCAGCCCCTTCTTAAAATATTATTAAGGTCGCTTGGAGAAAAATGTGAAATAAAAAGTGCAGATGCAAGGCTCGCGACGAAGATGAAACCGCAGCAACCTTATGGTTGTGAGGATTTCATCGAGGAGCACAACGCAGCAGATGCCTTTTTATTTTGCATTTTTCCTTTTCTCGACGGCGGTCACCACATCATACATCACCGGCGTACCGATGAAGATGGAAGCGTAAGTACCGATGACGATACCGAGGATGAGGGCGACGGAAAGGCCTCTGATGACCTCACCTCCGAAGATTGCGATCGCAATCATGGTGACGAGAGTCGTAAGGGAGGTGTTCATCGTACGTGACAGCGTGCTGTTGAGCGCGTTGTTCACGTTGTACCTCAGGTCAACCTTCGGATGATCCGCCTTGTACTCGCGGATTCGGTCGAAGATGACCACGTTGTCGTTGATGGCGTAACCGATGATTGTCAGGATTGCCGCGATGAACGTCTGGTCGACGTCGAGAGTGAACGGAAGTATTCCGCTGAAGAGCGAGAAGAATCCGATGACTATGATTGCGGTGTGCGCGAGGGAAACCACGCCTCCGAGTCCCCATGTCCAGTTCTTGAACCTAATCGCGATGTAAGCGAAGATTACGAAGAGGGCGATGATGACGGCGATGATGGCGTCACGCTTCATGTCGTTCGCGATGGTCGGGCCGACCTTGTCGGAACTTACGATACCGTTAGGATTCTCGACCGTGGAACGGAACTCATCGAAAGTGAGATCCTCGGCGTAGAGTCCCTTGAGAGCCTCGTAGAGCATCTGCTCGACCTCCGCGTCAATCTCGCTCGAATCCTCCTGAATCTTGTAGGCCGTGGTGATCTTCATCTGGCTGTCACCGCCGAACTGCTTAACCTCGACCGCCTCGTTGAACTCGTTGAGAGTGGCCTCGCGGACCGCCTCGGCAGTCACAGGCTTGTCGAAGCGCACCACATAGGTACGTCCTCCGGTGAAGTCGACACCGTAAGTGAAGCCCTTGATGCAGATTGAAAGGATGGAGATGACGATGAGCGCACCTGAGAATATGTAGGAGAATTTCCTGAGCTTGAGGAAGTCCACATGGGTGTTCTGGAGGAAATTTCTCGTCAGCTTGTTGTCGAAAGTGACTTTCCTGCCCTTCGCGAGCCTGTCGTCAATCACGAGTCTCGTGATGAAGATTGACGTGAGGACTGAGGTCACGATACCGATGATGAGGGTCGTCGCGAAGCCCTTGACAGGACCTGAACCGAAGATGAGGAGAACGACACCGGTGAGAGCCGTGGTCACCTGACCGTCGATGATTGCCGAGTAGGCGTTCTTGTAACCGTCAGCGACAGCCTTTCCTATTCCCTTGCCCGCACGGAGCTCCTCCTTGATGCGCTCATAGATGATGACGTTCGCATCGACCGCCATACCGAGCGTGAGGACGAGACCCGCGATGCCCGGCAGAGTGAGGACTGCTCCGAATGACACGAGAGTGCCCAGAAGCAGAAGCACGTTGCACAGGAGGGCGAAATCGGCGATGAGACCGGCTCCCTGATAGAAGAACACCATGTAGATGAGCACGAGGAGGAACGCGATCACGAAGGAGATGAGACCGGCGTTGATGGACTCGCTACCGAGCGAAGGTCCCACAACCTGCTCCTGAATGATGGTCGCAGGAGCCGGCAGCTTACCGGACTTGAGGACGTTCGCAAGGTCCTCGGCCTCTTCGAGGGTGAAGTTTCCGGTAATCTGTGACGAGCCGCCGGAAATTTCGCTCTGCACCGTAGGATATGAATATACCATGCCGTCGAGGACAATCGCCACCTGACGGCCGATGTTGTCTTTCGTGAGCCTTGCCCATGTCTGTGCGCCCTCGGCGTTCATCGACATGGAAACCTCGGGACGAGCTCCGCCGTCACCGTACTGCACACGCGCCTCAGTGACTGCGTCGCCGTCAAGCGGAGCCTTGCCGTCGCGTGAAGTGTTCCTGATTGCGACGAGTTCAAAATAATTTCCGCCCGGAATCTGGTCTGACGGTTTTACGCTCCACATCGGAGTGAACTCATGCGGGAAGCATTCCTTGAGCTGCGGCATGGCGAGATACC
>CAVFTG010000045.1:0-12763 GCA_963625415.1 Barnesiella intestinihominis | reverse complement strand
TTATACAACAAGGATTACTAAGTTGTCCAGAACGTTCAGATGAGAAGATTCCGTACATATCTTTTTGCATTCGTGACCGCCGCGCTCGCCTCCGTTTCCTGTATAGGGGGGGGCAGGTCACTGAATGACAACTACATGTGGTTCGACTGCGAGGCGAACTACTCCACACTTTCCCATCCGGATTCCATCCGTTTCTACCTCGGAAAATGCCGCGAACTCGGCTTCGACAACGTGGTCGTCGATGTCAAGTCCATCATGGGAGAGGTTCTCTATGACAGCAGTATAGCCCCATACATGGGCGACTGGGAGGGGGTCACCCGTCCGAGGGACTATGACATGACGGGATACTTCATCCGTTTCGGGCATGAACTCGGAATGCGGGTGTTCGCCTCCCTCAACGTCTTCGCCGGAGGTCACAACTTCTTCGACCGTGGCATCATCTATTCCGACAAGGCTTCATGGCAGTCAATCTGTTACGAAAAAGGGGAGCTTGTCCCCATCTCTTCGATAAAGACGAACTACAACGGCATGCTGAACCCGTCCAACCCGGAGGTTCAGCGCTATCAGATGGACATTCTCCGCGAATTCGTCACGAAATATCCTGAAATTGACGGACTCATCTTCGACCGCGTGCGCTACGACGGCATCACAGCCGATTTCAGCGAACTTTCGCGCACGCAGTTCGAGGAATATGCCGGAATCCGAGTGGAGAATTTCCCGGAAGACATCCTCAGCTGGTATGACGGCGACGGAAAACTCCGTGACAGCTGGGTTCTCGGCCCGCTTGGCAAAAAGTGGATCGAGTGGCGTTCCGGGGTCATCCATGATTTCGTGGCCGGGGCGCACAGGGAACTCAAGGCGATAAACCCGGATCTCATCATCGGCGATTACACAGGGGCGTGGTATCCGACCTACTGGCAGCTCGGCGTGAACTGGGCGAGCCGGGAATATGACCCATGCAAAGTTCCCGAGTACCGCGAATGGGCGGGTGAGAATTATCACGAAACCGGCTACGCCGAACTTCTGGACATATATATGACAGGACTCTACTATTCGCTCATCACCAAAGACGACGTCGACCGGGCCACCGGAGTCGTCGGACGGCGCGGCGAGGCCGGGATGGACAACAGTCTCAGCTACTGCTACAGCGTCGAGGGGGGAGCTGAACTCGCGAAAGAGGTTACCATGGGTGTCGTTCCCGTGGTGGGCTCAATCTATGTCGAACAGTACCTCGGGGATTTCGGCAAGTTCCGCCCGGCGGTCGAACAGGCTCTCAAAAGCACCGGCGGAGTGATGATTTTCGACATCGTGCACCTGAACAGGCATCATCTCTGGGACGAACTCGCGGAGGCCATGGGGCGCGGCGAATGATTCCCCGGCGGCCTGCGGATAAAGGCCGGCAAATGGCAAACAACAGATAATCATATAGATAACCACAAATTATGAAACCTGATTTTCATATCTTGTCAAGACGACTGACTGCGGTTCTGCTGACCGCAGCGCTGTTCCTTTCAGCCGGCACGGCTCTTCTGCACGCGCAGACGGCCACGGTCAAGGGCAGGGTCACCGACCCCTCCGGACATCCGGTGGCGGGGGTGACGGTGATGATTCCCGGCACGACCGTCGGCACGATGACCGACATGGACGGTCAGTACAGCATTTCGGTGAAGGCTGGGGACACCCTTGAGTTCTCCTGCCTCGGAATGGCGACTCAGACCCGCAAGTGCAACGGCAAGGCGGAAACGCTCAATGTCACGATGGAGGAGGACTCCCAGTTCATCGAGGAGACCATAGTCGTGGGCTACGGAACGCAGAAGAAATCTTCCATGACTGCGGCCGTCTCCGCGATGAAGGGCGACGAACTGATGAAAGCCCCCGCGACGAACGTCTCACAGGTGCTTGCCGGAAAACTTCCTGGCATCTCCTCAGTGCAGGAGTCCGGACAGCCGGGCGCCGACCAGGCTTCGCTCCGCATCCGCGGATCGATCTATTCCGTGTCCTACGTTGTCGACGGCTTCCCGGTCAGCGACATCAATGACATCGACCCCGCCGACATCGAGAGCATCTCCGTGCTCAAGGACGGAGCTTCGGCCGCTGTCTATGGACTCACGAGCGCCGGCGGCGTGATCATCGTGACCACCAAGCGCGGCCAGCAGGGCAAGACCAAAATCAGCTACAACGCCTCCCTCGGAGCCTCTGTCAACGCCAACTTCCCGAAGTTCATGAACGGCCCGCAGTTCGCCTACTACTACAATGTGGCGCAGATGATGGATCAGCTCGCTTCAGGCGCGCTCGATTCTCCGGAAAACTACAGCCCGTATTTCACGAAGCATCAGGTCGAACTGATGCTCAACGGCGATCCGACGGACGGATGGGACAATGTGAACTACATCGACGAGATCTATGGCACCGGTTTCAACCAGAAGCACAGTGTCACCGTACAGGGCGGAAACGACAAGACACGCTGGTTCACTTCCCTCGGCTACATGGGGCAGAAGGGAAACATCGACAACTTCAGCTACAAGCGCTATAATCTCCGCGCCAATGTGGAGTCGGACTTCGCGAAGAATTTCCACTTCTCTCTCGGCGTGTCGGGGATAATCGGCTCGCAGTCATCTCCTTACTACTCTGCGGGAGCGGGCGACAGCTCGGTCTATGGCAGCAGCAGCGAGAGCGGCTGGCTTTCGATAGCCAACCAGACCATACAGATGCATCCATATCTCCCGCGCACCTACAACGGACTTTACACGGCATCCACGAAGAGGAACACTTCCCTTCCGCAGTCTCCGCTCGCCGCTCTCTACGAATCAGGCAACAGCGGCACTGACACCATGGACATGACCGCGAACATGTCCCTTTCCTACGACGCTCCGTTCCTCAAAGGTCTCCAGTTCAAGGTCTCAGGCTCATATGAGGGATATACCTCCCGCTACAAGAGCCTCTACACCCCATACTACCTGATGGCGAACTCCTACGACAGCGCCTCGGGTTCATGGACATGGAAAAAGGTGACCTCGCCGAACGGTGACGGCTCGGGCAACACTCTTCAGGAGAGCGGCTACTGGTCACGCCGCATCACCGCCCAGGCCGGGCTCAATTTCGCCCGTTCGTTCGGCAGACACAATGTCGACGCCCTCGCGCTTGTGGAAATCCGCGACTGGCAATCCAACGGACTCGGCGCGGCGGCCAAGAACCTGACTTTCGCGTCGCTTCCTGAACTGAGCTACGGAACTCAGGTCGAAGGCTCCGTCTACGGCAGCAGCAACGCCACCCGTTCCGCAGGATATGTCTTCCGCGCACGCTACAACTACGACGAGAAATACCTCGCCGAGTTCTCCGGCCGCTACGACGGCTCCTACAAGTTCGCCGGGATGAGGAGCACCCGCTGGGGATTCTTCCCTTCGGCCTCAATCGGATGGAATATGGCGAAGGAACGCTGGTTCGAGAATGCTTCTTATCTCGATGAACTGAAGCTCCGCGCCTCAGTGGGACTTCTCGGAACAGACAACGTGAGCCCGTACGCCTACCTTAGCACCTATTCCCGCAGCGGCGACAAGATCATCTATCCGCTGTCCGGCGGAACTTCGGTCAATCCGGCCTACTACACCTCTGTCGTCGCCAACCCTGACCTTTCGTGGGAGAAGACACTCTCCTACAATGTCGGAGTCGACCTCGACATGTGGGGAGGCAAGCTCGGCGCGGAAGTGGACGCGTTCTACAACTACACCTACGACATCCTCACGGCCCAGGGTTCGAATTTCTCCCCTTCGATGGGAGGCTACTATCCGTCCTATGTGAACAACAACGCGATAGACACCCGGGGAATCGACATAATGCTCTCGCACAAGAACACCGTGACGCTTGCCGGAAGCCCGTTCTACTACGGAATCTCCGCCAGCCTCACCTACGCCAAGACCCGCTGGATCATCTACCAGGATCAGCCTAACATCCCGGAGTACCAGAAAGTCACCGGCACCGACTACGGCTCCATAATGACATGGATTGCCGACGGACTCTACCGCAGCGAAGAGGAGATTGACAACTCCGCATGGTACGGCACCCGTCCTTGCGTGGGCGACATCAAGTATGTCGATCTCAACGGAGACGGCAAGATTGACTCAGACGACCGCGCACGCGTCGGCCGGACGAACCGTCCGCAGCTCACCTACGGTCTCAACCTGAATCTCGCGTGGTACGGCTTCGACCTCAGCGCCCAGTTCACAGGCGGAGCGCTCTTCGATGTGAGCCTCACCGGAACCTATTATAACGGCTACGACGACAACACCGTGTGGACGCAGACTTTCAAGGAGAACGCCAATTCACCGCTCTACCTCGTGGAGAACGCCTACAGCGTCTATAATCCTGACGGAACTTTCCCGCGTCTGACTCTCGGAGCCACCGGACACGGAGGTGACAACGGACTCGGCTCGACATTCTGGCTCAGGGACGGCAAATACATCCGTCTCAAGACTGCGCAGCTGGGCTATACATTCCCGAAGAAATGGATGGAAAGGCTCAGGATTGACACGCTCAGGCTTTTTGTCGAGGGACAGAACCTCTTCACCATCGACGGCCTTCCGGAAGGAATCGACCCGGAGTCTCCGAGCACCAACAACGGCTACTACCCTCAGCAGCGTCTGATCATGGGCGGCCTTACATTAACTTTCTAAAAGGAGGAGGAAACGGATATGAAAAACATACTTATCAAAGCTTGTGCGGTTTCCGGAGCGGTTCTCGGTCTGTTCTCCTGCACGAAAGTGCTTGACATGACCCCGACCGACAGGGTTTCGGAGAAAGTGATGTGGGAGAGCACGGCGAACGCCGAATGGGCCGTCAATTCGATATATTCCTACACCTACAGCATTCTGGCGAACCAGTCCGTCGTGGGGCTTACGGAGTCTCTGACTGACATCATGAAATACGGTTCCTACAACTACAACTCCCTCTGCTTCATTCCGAGCGAGTTCGCCTACGGAGATGCGACCACGGTCACAGCAACCTATGTGGATGCCTACATGGGCTACTGGGAGTCCCGCTACACGATGGTGCGCCGCACCAACGAGGCTCTGAGCAATCTCCACAAGTACGGGCAGATGTCCGATGACGACAAGGCACGTCTCGAGGGAGAGCTGAGGTTCATGCGCGCATACATCTACTTCGACCTCGTGAAACGCTACAAGGACATAATCATATACGACGAGGATCTTTCGGCAATCAGCACGGACCGTGCGCTGAACACGGAGGAGGAGGCATGGGATTTCATCCAGGCCGATCTGGACTATGCCGCTGCGAATCTCCCTGCGAAGGCTTCCGCCAACGGCCGTCTGAACTGCGGGATGGCTTATGCGTTCCTTACGAGAGCCATGCTCTACGCGAAGAGGTACGACGCCGTGATCGCTGCGGCGGAAGAGGTGGAGAAACTCGGCTACTCTCTGGAGAAGGAATATTCCGACTCATACTCCAAATCCATCGCCGACGGCAATGTGGAGGCCATTCTCCAGTACCAGTTCAGCCGTGCCGAAGATGTGACCAACTCTTTCGACTTTTATTACACTCCGGGCGGTGACTTCACTCTGAACGGAGCTTCCGGAGGCGGCTACGGCACTCCGACCCAGGAACTTGTCGAGTCCTACGAGAAGGCGACGGGCGGAAAGCCGGACTGGACTCCGTGGCATGACTCAGACGTGACCGAGACTCCGCCTTACGCCTCCCTTGAACCGCGTTTCCACGCCACCGTGCTCTACAACGGGGCGAAGTGGAAAGAACGCACGATCGAGAGTTTTGTCGGCGGGGCGGACGGATTCTGCGAATGGAATGTCGAACCCGAGCCGAAAGGACGCTCAACGACAGGCTACTATCTGCGCAAGATTGTGGACGAAAGCCATAATGTGATACAGTACTCTTCAGGAACTCAGCCGATGACCATAATCCGCTACGCCGAGGTGCTTCTCAACAAGGCAGAGGCTCTCTACATGACGGACAGGGAGTCTGACTCCAACGACATAGTCAACGACATCCGCGACCGCGTCGGCCTTCCGGGGCTGACCGTAGAGGGGGATGCCCTGATGGCTGCAATCCGTCAGGAACGCAAGGTCGAGTTCGCTTTCGAGGGACTGTGGTACTGGGATCTGCGCCGCTGGGGAATAGCACATGAAACCTATCCTACCGGTCTCACCGGCTATCAGGTGCACGGTCTGAAGATAACGAAGCAGGAGGACGGCGGCTTCACCTACAGCTATGTCAGCGTCGATGACCGCGACCGCAATTTCCTCCAGAAACTCTACCGTTTCCCTCTCCCCGCCGGCGAGCTCAACAACAACGGAGCGATTGACGGGCAGTTCCCTGAGTGGAGATAGGCTTCCGTGCCGTTTCCCCATTTCGTGTTGAATGAAAAAATGAAATGACAAGACGAAATGACGAAACGCAACGACAGAACGAAATGACAAAACGAAAAAAGATGAAAAGGATAATTTCATATATGATGGCGGCCGGTGTCCTTCTCGCCGCCGCGGCCTGCCAGAAACCGCATTATGTCCTGCCCACCGCATAGCGTGATGGTTTCACGAGCCTCAGCGCCTACATAACTTCCGGGCAGTACAACGGCAGCGAACTCGCGAGACTGACCGTGACTGACGAGATGATTGCGGAAGGAAGGCTTGAGATAAAGATTCCGTACTACTATCCGGAAACTTCCGACGATGCGACCACGAAGTACCTCGCCAGCGTCAGGATGAAGGCGGAGCTCGGCAAGAACTGCTACCTTTCCCCGTCGCTGACCCTGCTCGACCTCAATCTCGACAACGACTTCACCTACACCGACGCGCAGGGCAGGCAGTGGCCGATTGTGATTACGGGAAAGAGGACGAAATCCGATGACGCATCCCTGATTTCCTTCAGTCTCGTCGACATGTTCGATGGATTTGTGGACAATGACGCCCGCAAGATCTATCTCTACACGACTGACGATCTCTCCTCCTGCACGGCAGAGGGAGAAGTTTCCGCGCATGCGAGTTTCGTGACCGATCTCAGCGTCAGGCGCAACTACAACGAACCTCAGGAAATCGTGATAGCCGCCCATAGCGGGAAGGAGCACGTCTACACCACCGAAAAGGCCATCCCGACGAAGATCCGCTCCGGTTTCAACACAAGTTCCGTCAGGCATCTGTTCAGTTTCGACCCGAAATCGCGTCTCGGCACTCCTGATTACCTCACTGACGGACTCAATCCGTCGCTCGCTTCAATAGGGGGGTACCTTGTGGTCTGCATGGGCGACGGCAGCACACCGTTCTACATCCACGGCACCACGGGCGCGAAAATCGGGGACATAGCGCTCGGAAGCGCCTCTCCGGGAAGCGTCACCAACGACGAGGCCGGCAACCTGCTCATCTGCAACTCTCTGCTCGCGGATCCTTACAAGGGCAAGCTCCAGATTTACAGGACTTCCTCCGTGACCTCCGCTCCGACTCTCTTCTATGAGTACGACAACCAGACGGGTCTGCCGCTCGGTCCTCACATGAAAGTCAGCGGGGACATCGACGGTGACGCTGTCATAACCTTCCCTTACGGAGGTGTCGCGAGAGTCACCACAGCTTCACAGTTCCTTTCTCTCACGGTGAAGGGGGGTGTCGTGACGGACGCTCAGATTTCCGATGTTGCCGGTCTGGGACTCTCGTGGAACTTGTTCTCGACGGGTTCTGCCGGTGTCGTTCCGGCTTCTTCAGACCCTGCGGACGGCTGGTTCCTTGCCTACTATGACGCCAACACGGTCAACTACATCACTCCGTCTCCGCTCGCAGTCGCGAAGTCAATGCCGACGACGGACGGCAACTCATGGGCATGGAACGTGAACACGATGGACTGCAAGTTCTACAACAACGTCAACTATCTCTCACTGCTTGTCCTCGGACATTTCCCGGCGTGGGGCGGACAGCCGTACCTTTATGTCTACAATGTCAACGACAAGAACACCCTCACCGGCGAGTTCACTTCGTCCGACGCTCTGGTTCTCTCGTATTCTGATTTCACGACGGCCAACGGCGTGAATGCCGACGGGGACAAGACGGTGTCTTCGGGAGATGTCGTAATCGCCCAGTCGGCGGACGGATTCAAGATTTTCATCTACTACTTCGACCAGTACTGCGGCGTAATCGGAGGATTCAGCGCGGACTGCATCAAGAGGTGATTTTTTGGAAATTAAAGGTTTGCGATTTATGAAGATCAACAGATATGTCACAGTTGCCGCAGCGTCGGTCCTGCTTCTGACGCTCGGCACCTCGTCCCTCTCCTGCACCAAGGCGGAGACGGGATTCAAATGGCAGGACGAATGGAACGAGCCGGAACCTGACCCTGACCCGGAGCAGGAACTTCCGGTGCTTCCGGACAAGCCTCTCTCCGCTCTTGCCGACCCGACATCAATAGGATGGGAGGATGTGACTGCGGACTACAAGGTCGGTGCGGACATCAAAGTCTACCGTTTCTCCGACAAGTTCTTCAGCCGCCCGGCCATCGCCTACATCGCCGTGGCCGAGGCCTCGAAGTCCGGCTTCAGCGTCTGGAGCATCAACGACCCCGAGCTCAATGGCACGAAGGACTCTTTCCTCACGCCTTCCAAGGTTCATGAAAGCACAGGGGCGGACGTGATTGTCAACGGCGGTTTCTTCTATTCCGCGAGCGGGACGAACTACAGCGCGTCCGTCGCGGTCAGCGAGGGAACTCTCCTCGGCGTGAACATCAACTACGCCTCCGAGGACTGGGTGACGATGTACTACCCGACCCGTGCCGCTTTCATCGAACACGCTGACGGGACGTTCGAATCCTGCTGGACCTACTACACTTCTGCCGGAACCCACTACACCTACCAGACACCGGCTCCGAATTCGTGGAAGAAAAAGCCGGTTAAGGTTCCGTCCGCAACCTATCCCGAGACGGCCGTCGAGTTCGAGGCGAGGAACGCCATCGGCGGAGGCCCGGTGCTTCTGAAGAACTCTGAAATTGTGAACACCTATGTCGAGGAGCTTTTCGACGGGGCGAGCGGCATAGGGCCGGACATCTACGCCCCGAGAACGGCGGTGGGAATATCCTCCGACTCCAAGCTTGTGCTCTTCGTCTGCGAAGGGCGGGAGATGACCGAGGGCGTGACCGGACTCACGACGGAGGAAGTGGCGAAAGTGCTCTACAGTCTCGGCTGCAAGGATGCAATCAACCTCGACGGAGGCGGCTCGTCCTGCATGCTCATCGGCGGCAAGGAGACCATCAAGGTCTCAGACGGCAGTCAGAGGGCGGTGGCAAGCTGCGTGATGTTCAAGTGATTCTGCTTTCCGTGGCATTATAGAACGGATTGATGTTCAGTATGAAGATTAAATTCAATATGTTTTTCGCCGCCTTGGCTCTCGCCTGCTTCATCGCCGGAGGGAGTGTCGTGGGCGGTTGCTCGAAACCGGATTCCGGGTTCAAGTGGCAGGACGAATGGAACGAGCCGGAACCGGAACCGGAACCCGATCCTGACCCTGATCCCGAGCCGGAACCTGACCCTGACCCTGACCCGGAAATCACGGGCAAGCCGAGGCTTGTGTGGATTGATGCCGCAGCGAATTTCAAGGATTACGCCAACGATGCCTCGAAGATTGCCGAGGATGTGAAGCGCATCGCCGAGACAGGTTTCACCCACATTGCCGTGGATGTGCGTCCGACGACGACGGGAGTGCTTTTCAGCTCTTTGACCGAACACGCTCTCGACAGGGTGGACGCATGGGTGAACGGCGGTTACAAGTGGCTCAACCGCACCGCAAGTTTCGACTATCTCAAGACTTTCATCGAAGAGGGGCACAAGAACGGGCTCAAGGTTTTCGCGACGATGAACACTTTCGTCGGCGGCTACCTCTGCCCATACGGACTCGGACACGACGGGCTGCTCTACCGCAAGCCGGAGCTCAAGTCTTGGGCGACAGTCATAAACGCCTCCTCCGGTCTTGTGAACACCATGGATCTGCAGGATGACGGGGAGGACTTCGGGGCCAAATTCCTCTGTCCGACGAACGACGAGGTTCAGGAGTATGTCCTTTCGCTCATCGGCGAGATTGCCGCCTACGATGTGGACGGAATCATACTCGACCGCTGCCGCTACGATGACTACAGTCTTCAGAGCGACTTCTCCGAAACATCCCGCAGCAAGTTCGAGGAATACTACGGAAAGAAAGTCACGAACTGGCCTTCCGACATTTTCTCCGCCGGGGAAGATGAACTCGGATGGATTGTGACCGACATCCAGAAATCCTGGCTCGCTTTCCGCGCCAAGACCATCCACGACTTCATCGAAAAGGCTTCGGCGAAAGTGCATTCCGTCAATCCCGACTGCAAGTTCGGGGCTTATGTGGGGGCATGGTATTCGAGCTACTACCTCTCCGGCGTGAACTGGGCGAGTCCGAAGTACGACCCCAAGGCCGACGGCTACAGATGGGCGTCCGCGGACTATAAGGACTACGGCTACGCCGACCACTGCGACGTGATGCTCATCGGAGCCTACGCCGCCTCGAAAAAAATCAGGGGCAGCGACGAATGGACCATGCAGGGTTTCTGCCAGAGGGCTGGAAACCTCTTCAAAGGCGATGTTCCATACTACGGCGGTCCTGACATAGGCAACTCATCCGGATTCGAGAAAGGAGGGCAGGGCGCGCTGATGCCGGACATCGTCGACGCCTGCATCAATGCTTCGGACGGTTTCTTTGTCTTCGACCTCTGCCACATAAAGATGTATGACTACTGGAGCAGTTTCAAAACTGCCATAGACAAATACCTTGAAACAGTAAAATAAGTATTAACCAACACTAAATCAAAACATTATGAAACGAATTCTATTATTCGCAACGGTTGCGGCCCTCGCGCTCCTTTCCTGCAAGAAGGAGGAGACGATCACGCCTGAAATCAAGGCCGACAAGACCGAGTACACGCTTCCGCTTGAAGGCACTGAAGAGACGGCATTCTATGTCGAGTTCACTGCCAACGTCGATTGGACCGCCGCTCTCAAGGAAACTGCTGAGTGGATTTCAATCTCTCCGAAGAAAGGCACAGCCGCAGAGGCCGGCAAGATTAGATTGTCGCGACTGCCAACGACAGCAACGACCCGCGCACGGCAGTCCTTGTCGTGACCGCCGGCACCGCGCAGAAGGAGTACACTCTCACCCAGCCGCAGAAAGACGCTTTCTCACTCGTCGAGTCTTCCGCAGAGATTGACAGCAAAGGCGGCACGGTGACAATCAAGGTGATGACCAATGTCGCCTATACCGTCACCATCCCGTCCGATGTGACATGGATCACCAAGGCCGACACCAAGGCCTACGGCGAGCAGTCCACCGCACTCACCGTCGCAGCGTATGATGGTTTCGTACTTCGCGAGGCTGAGTTGAAAGTCTCTGCGGTTGGCTTTGATGAGCAGACTTTCACTGTAAGCCAGACAGGTAGGGCATCTGTGGCATGGATAAAGAAACCTGCGGCAGATTGGGCCGGATTTACACCTGGAAATGGAGTGCATCTTGCCGTTCTCGGCGATAATCTCCTTGTCGGGAATGCAGACAAAGTGCTTGTACTCAATAGGGCTGACGGCACGGTGTCTTCAACAATAAATGCACCTTCCGGCTTCTCAATAAACAGCCTTTGCGTTGATGATGCCGGTAATATAATTATTGCTGCTGATGCTGCTTATGGCGAAGGAAACTATTTGCGGATATATAAATTGAAGTCTTTGCAGGAGACTCCGAGTCTTCTGATGGAATATGCGACTGCAAATATCTGGTGTGGTGCTATGGGAAATGTAAGAGTCAAGGGTGATGTCGACAATAACGCTGTGGTTTCAGCTTCCGTAAATGCCTCCCAGTATTGGCTCGCTTGGGAAATCGTAAAAGGGGTTGTCAGTGACCCTAAACGTGGAGCAATATCCAATTGGGGTACTATTTATGGCGTAAACAATATGTGTGTTGCTCCGGTTTCTTCTTCTCTGAATGATGGACTTTGGGCAGTCGGATATTTCTCACCGTATGATTTGTTCCGCTGCACAAGTGTTGATAATAACACTTGGGAAGATGCCTACGAGTTGAATTCTGCCGGGAACGATAATTTCAACAACATTTCAACTATTACCGATAATGGAAGGAATTATGTTACAGTATTTCAGGGAAGCCATTTCACTTATAGCCAGCCGATTCTATATTTCTTGGAGAATACTTCTGAAGGTGTCAAGGAAGTTTATAGTCTGAATTGCACTAATCAGGCAAATTGGGCCGAAGACGGCGTTGACAAGGAAGGCAATCCTAAATATACCAATAAAGACTGGACTGGTGCTGGAGCATACGGAGATTCCTGCATGACTGAGCATAACGGCGAGATAGATATCTATTATATAGATGTGAATTATGGTATTGCCGGATGCCTCAAGATAATGTAACACACTTGAAGCAGGCAAAATTCAGACAAGCGGGAGACCGGAAGCCACCGGTCTCCCGCTTTGCGTGTATGCGCTGTCGCTTGGCAATGTCCGGTATCTGACTCCGAAATGTCCCGAAACAGAACCCCCTTTATGTCAGCCTCTCAGTGCCTCGACTTCACCGACGCTGAGCCCGGTACATGATGCAATCAGAGCGGCATCAAGACCCTTCTTCAAAAACGCCGCCGCGATGTCCCGCTTGCCTTCGGCCACGCCGGCCATTCTTCCTCGTGCTTCACCTCGTGCTTCACCTCGTGCTTCACCGTCGGCTTCGCCGGCTGCGAAGCC
>CAVFTG010000044.1:2173-12900 GCA_963625415.1 Barnesiella intestinihominis | reverse complement strand
CAGAGGAGGCTCTCAAGCAGATTGACGACAAGGGCTATCTGATTCCGTACAGGGCAGAGAACTCCGGTCAGAGCACCAATCCCGAACTCGTCAAGGTCGGAGTGAACATCTCCACCCAGACCCGCACAATAGCCGAGTGGAAAACCACGGTCGAGTGACGGCTGAATCCGGTTTGCCTGATTCAGAACCCGTAGCCGAGGGAGAGACCGAAGCTGTTCTTGAGAACCGCTGAGCCGAACAGCCAGGCGGCGTCGAGGCTGACTCCGAAGAACTTCACCCCGAGACCGGCTGAGGCGTATGACGGGACGGCTTTGGCGGAGTCTCCGTAGTGGTAGCCGCAGCGGAGGAAAACGCAGTCGTTCCATCCGTATTGCGCCGAGGCTCCCGCCATGAACGCGCCGGTGAAGAGACAGTCCGCTTCTGCGGAAAAACCGAGGCCGGACTTTCCGAGCGCGAGTTCATAACCTGCTCCGGCCTTGAGCAGCATCGGCTGGGAGACGGGCGAACCTCCTTCGCCATATTTCGCTTTCGTTCCGAGATTGTTTACAGAGAGCCCCGCTGACACGCCCTTGAGACGGAAACTCACTCCGAGGTCAATGCCGAAAACAGTAACCGCCGCGTCAGCGGCGAGCGAGGAGCGGAGAACCCGCGCCGTGAGACCTGCTGAAAGACAGGGGATGATGGCGAAAGACGCGCCGAGGGCTATGTTGTACTCCTTCGGGGTGAACGAGCCGTCGCGTGAGGCGGTGCCGCTTTCAGTCACGATGTCGTAGGACGGGGAGTTGAGATACTTGAAACTCGCCCCTACGGCGAGCGAGCGCGTCGCCTTGAAGGTCGCCGCAGCCCCAATCACCTTGTTTCCTGAGTAGTCCGGCTGCCACATCCCGAAAGACGCTCCGGCGTGAAGCCGCCGCTCCGAGAGAGACATCGCCGCCACATTGTTCTCAAGGGCATACGCTCCGGCTGGAGCGCTGACTCCGACTCCGGCGCGGGAGAGAGTCGCGGCATCGGAAGGAATCAGAAGAGAGGGGAGCGGTTGCGCCGCCGCCCCGAAAGGCGCTGCAAGCAGGGGGACGACAAACAAAGGCAGTGCAAGTCTCCGGATTGCCGGTTTTGTGGCGGTGCGGTCATCGGTGAGAACTCGGCTGCCCAGGAGTCGGCCAAGGCGGGAAAATATGGTTTTCATGACTTGAAATCAGAGTTTTACGATGTTATACTTCACGGACTTCCCGTCAAGTCTCACCTCGGCGGTGTAAGTTCCTGCCGGGACGGAGGAAACATCCTCCTTGAACGGCTCGAACGGGTCTCCTGCTCCGAGCACCTTGTCAAAGACCACTGAACCTGTTGCCGAGACGAGTTTTAGTGAGACCTCGGAGAAAGCCTCCCCGACCCTCAGGTTGAGAGTCTCGTGCACCGGATTCGGGTAGAGAGCCACCTCCCTTGAACCGTTGCTCACCAGCACTCTGAACGAGGACGAGATGCTTTCACCCCTCACGTCCGTGCCCGTGACGGAAATTTCCGAGACTCCGTAGTTCATCGGCGTGAGCAGGAACTTACCCTTTGAATAGGTCATGTTCGCGACATTGGCGTTGCTGAATGTGAATGAATATGAAAGTTCCTCGCCGTCCTCGTCGTCGAAATAGTCCGCTGCGGCCAGTTCTGTTGTCCCGCCGCCTTTGGAAGTGAAGACGAGGTCATCAAGTTCCCTGACCACCACAGGCTTGTGGTTCTCGAGAATCTCGTAGAGGACGGTCGCGGTGGAGGCGAGTCCGTAGATGTCGGTCACGGTGAGCGAAGCCGTGTAGCTGCCCGTGGGCGCATCGGAAGCCGTAATCCGCACTTTCGGGTTCTCGCGGACGAGGGTGTCGAGGACTGCGGCCGGAGAACCGGGCTCGAGTTCAATGTTGTAGAAATGCCCGTCAGGCTCAGTGATTTCGAACTCCGCCACCGCTCTCTCGTGCGGCTTCAATATGAAATTCACATCAGTCTTTGCGGCAATCTCCGGCGCGTTGTTTCCTCCGGTCGTCACAGTCACCCGCGAAGTGAGCGAGGATTTGTTTCCGGCAAGGTCGCAGGCGAGAGCTGCCACATGATATTCCGTATTGAAGTCCACACCTGAGACGGTTCCCGAAAGCGTCTGTCCGACCTTGATGTCCTCGACATAGAACATTCCGAACATCACTCCCTTCGTCGTGGAGAAATCGGACTTGGAATAATAGAGATAGATTGCCGTAGGCTTCCCGTCGTCGGAATCCGAAGGCACTTTCACTGAGAAGTCAATGTTGTTGGATCGGGTGCTCACGGACAGCCCAGTCGGAGTTTCGGGAGCAGCCCCGCCGCTGCCCGCCATCGCCTTGTATGCGTTCAGCAGACCTTTCCCGAGGTAGTAGCCGGGGTTCTGGGCGGAGATGTCGCTGACATTCTCCTCTATTCTCTTACGCAGGGCATCGCAGGTGTAGCCCGAACCGCCGTAGCGGGAGAGCAGCAGAGCCGCGACTCCCGAAGTATGCGGGCAGGCCATCGACGTGCCCTGCATTTTGCCGTATTTGTTGCCCGGCAGGGTGCTGAGCACATAATTGCCCTTCTTGGCATCTCCTCCCGGTGCGGCGATGTCGCACCAGGTGCCGTAGTTGGTGTAGTAGGCCCGCTTGTAGTCCGCTCCCACCGAGCTGACATTCAGAATCTTGTCGTAATCGTTGCCGGAGACGGTCGCATTTTCGTTGCCTGCGGCGAAAATCACGATTCCGCCTTTCATCGGGCCGGTCTGACTGCCGTCCGCGTCAATCCCGGCGTATTTTATGAAATAGTCCACGGCCGCCTTGAGCGATGAGGGGGTCTCCGTGGCGTCAACATATCCCCAGCTGTTCTGCGAGATTACGGCTCCGTGATCCGCGCTCCATTTGATCGCTTCCGGTCCGGAGCCTTGCTTCTCACCGTCAAAAATCTGGCAGGACATCAGTTTCGCTCCCTTGATTCCGGCCTTCGAGTCGCCTCCCGCCACGCCGCAGACCCCGATCCCGTTGTTGTTCACGGCCGCAATCGTACCGGCCACATGAGTGCCGTGCTCTTCCGCGTGGATGTTGAAAGTGCCGCTTGCGAAATTGTAGCCATAGATATTGTCGCCGCTTTTTTCCGGGTTCTTCCACATATTGTCCTTCAGATCCTCGTGAGTGTAGTCTATGCCCCCGTCAACGACTCCCACGATGATGTCTCCGGTGTATTTGGCGTAGGTGGAGTAGTTTCTCCAGACCGGATAGACATTGATGTCGCAGCCGCTGACCGACGAGGAGACCGAGCCGGTGTTGTAGTAGTGCCACTGCTCCCCGAGTCTCGGGTCGTTGAACGGGGCGGAACCGCTTCCCGAGGCGGCTGCTGAAACACCGGCTGAAGCGGTCGCAGCGGTTTTTTCCGAGTCGTCAATGACCGGACCGGCAGCTCCGCCGGCTTCCTGGCAATCATATGCAATCTCCGTTGAGCCGATGATTTCGATTTTAGGACAGTACTCGATTTCCTCCACTCCGGGGATTGACAGGCCGGATGCCGCCCTTGTCATTGATTTCCGCTCATCGTAACTGAGCACATACCACAGATGCAGTCCCTCGGCGCGGGTCCTCTCCTCAAACTTGCCCGCGTCAGGGAACATCCTGCGCATGCGCACCACTCCCTGTTCACGGAGGGAGGCGTAGTCCGAAAGCCGGACATATCCGTCCTCTCCGGTCACCGCCGCGATGCTCTCGCCCAGTTCCGGTGTCACCTTGATGTTCATCTCCTTGAGCAGCGCTTCGTCCGGCAGCCCGTCACCGAAAATCTCCCTGTCCGCATCATTCCTGTTCCCCCCGTTGAACGGGTCTTCCTTTACGCTGCACGCCGGCATGAGGGCGACAATCATCGCCGCCGCCGTGAGAAAATACACTATCCTTTTCATATCTGAGTATGTCATTGAAATACAATTGGGACTGTTCAAAGCCGCTTTAGTGAGAAGTCCGCAGATTGGCCGGGCAACACCACAGTCTTACAATCCCGCCAGAAAATCCACCACCTCAAGCAGGCTGTGCGGATTCTTCCATTTGATTTTATGCTCTTTCAGAAATGCCTTCCACTCGGCCTCCTTTCCCTGCGGCAAGGCGTTGGCGATGTCCTTTTTCGTCGCCTTCAACTGCCACAGCCCGCAGACCGCGTAGTAGCTGTGCTCCGTCCGCAGCGACACGCCGTTATCCTTCTCGTTCAGGATGTTCATATAGTTCTGGTTCACCTGACTGTCGGTCTGGATTGAGCTGAGTTTCATCGTGGCGGATGAAGTCGAAGACACCCCGTAGGCTCCGGAGGATTCCTGCGAGCCCTCGAAGTCTCCGAGTATCTCCTCCGCGATGCAGCCCTTATCGTTTTTTGCGACGACCTTCATCATCCGTCCGCAGACCGGGATGAAAATGTCGTTTCCGATTTCCACCGCCGCGACATCCGTGAGGAACGCCTCTTTCACGATTCCATCGTCAAGGTAATGCAGCGCACCCCTGCGAAGGTGTATGTTCATTTTTCTCTGCTCCCTTCCTCCACCGTCAAGCACCACCTGTCCATCGGTGAAGCGGTCGTAGAGGTAGGGATATGTCGTCGTGGGCGACTGCGCCGCCGCGAGAACCGCCGAGGTCAGGACGATGAGATATGATAACAATAACTTTTTCATAATCAACAATTTACTATATCCTTGAAATGTCCGGAATCAGAGGGAATCTCCCGCCGCCCCGAATATCGCCAAAAGGAGACGCCCCGGATTGCTTCGGGACAGTCTCCTTTGAAATTGAGCAGTACTCCTGTCTGCTATTCACGCGTTCCGCTTATGGCCGTGAACAGATTCCACCATCCACCTTGTTTTTCGTATGCATCTTCTGCCTCGCAGTAGTATCCGAAGTACATGTTTATGCCGGTCAGGACACCTTTTGCCGGGACTCTGATCTGCAGCACGGCATTGGCCGAATCGGTGTTGCAGGTAAAATAGAGGTCACCGACCTTGGCTCCGTCAGCATCGGGATCCGTCACGGTTTTGAATATCTGGTAATGAGGGATGTAGAGAATTCCGGAGTCTCCATCAAATGTGCCGTAGATAGGGTAGTCACATTCATAATCCCAATAAGTGGTTATCATGATGTTACCCTTCTTTGCATTGTCGCTCTTCGCTATCACCCAATTTGCAGTTTCATCAAGTCCGTATGAACTCCAGTAGCTTGTCCCGGCAACGATGTATGTCCCGATGATATCGTCAAGCGTATAGCCGTATGAGCAGAAATATCCCTTTGTCACAGTGAACTCCTCGTTGGTGTTGCCGTAGATGTCGAGAATTGACTCCGCGGCAATCTTGTAGGAGACATAGGTTCCGAAACCAGGGTCTTCGTCAAGGGCGACACCGACGATTCCTTCAGTATTGTCCACAATCGCGAGCTGCTTACCGGTGTAGGAGACTGTCCTTCCGTCACCGTCCACCACGGAAATGACGGCGGTAGTCTTTTTTCTGCCCGCAAGCGGATATTTTGTCTGGGCGTAGCTCTTCATCACCAGAGACTCCCAGTCGGAGAATATCTCGTACTCGTCACCTTCTTCGTCCTCATCCTCCTCGTCGTCGGCCTTTCCGGGAGTGTCATCGTCAGCTTCATCGTCTCCCTCCGGTTTGAGTGAAAGTTTGAAGGCAACATTCTTGTACTGGGCGCAGATGCCGTTCCATACCACCTCTTTGGCCTCCGAATCGTAAGCGACACTCGCATCCTCAAATGCGACGCATCCGGCTCCGAGGGCGTTCTCGACAGTGCCTTCGGCATAGGTGATGGAGACATAAGCTCCCGGAACATATTCCTCTTCAGGAACATAGACATAGAGCACATTGCCGTCGGCAAGGATGCAATCTTCCGGTATCGTCACGCTTTTCTGCTCGACGAAGCAGCCTTCGGCATCAGTGCCGCCGTAGCGGGCGAAGAAATGCGCGGTAACTTCGGCATCTTTCCCGACCGAAACCGGGTCGTCGAACGGAACGGAGAATGTGAGGAGGCTGTCTTTCTCCGCGCTTTGGTATTTCTCGTAAATCAGCTGGGGGTTCGTCCCGTCAGTCGTGGTGGCGGATGCCGTGACGACCGGCGAAACCTTTCCCTGGGCGTTTGACGCCACCGCATAGACGGTGTAGGTCGTGTTTGAAGTCAGACCCGTGACTGACAGCTTGACAATCTGAGTCTCGGCGAAGTCTACCACCTCAGCCACAGGCTCGTCGTCAAGTTTGACGGCATAGGAGGCATAACTTCCCTTGAGAAGTGCGACTGAATCAATCTTCTCGGCCTTCCCCTCAATCACTGCATAAGTGAAGAAGCTCGTGCTCTGCTTTCCGGTCACGGTGACATAAATTTGGTTGTCACCGGTGGTCTTGGCAGTCACCTCGGGCGCCTCCGCATCGGTGAAAACGATGGGAGCGTCCTCGGCGAACTTGGTGCAGGAGACGGCCACGGCCGCCGCTGCAAGTATGCTGAACAATATCTTTTTCATAACTCAATCTGAATTTTAGTTTTTCTCGGCTGTGATACCAGGCCAGATGATGCAGTAATATCCTGCTACACTGCCGCTCGACATTGCCGGGATTACGAATCCGTATTCCTCACCGAAGTCGAGGCTCACCTTGCTTCCGCTCTTGATGATCTTCACATCCACTGAACCGGTCTTCACGAATGCGCCCTCAGGAGTGAGTCCCCAAAGCGGTGAAGGGGTGGCACCGTCATACTTCCTCTCGAATTCCTGCCCGAAAGGAATGTTGAGGGTGCTGAAGTCTTCGCTGACATTGCCGTAGGCGATGACTTCGGCGTTGTTCCAGTTCGCGATGTTCCTGATCCAAACCTTGTGGTCATCTTTCTCGTCTTTGGTGAGCGTCATCGTCCAGCTTGTCACTCCGTCCCAGTTGTCTTCGCCGGTCGCGGTGTATGTGCCGAGCATGAATCCGAGCGGGTGGTCTTCATCGGTGATGGTGACAGTGCACTCGTTCTCCGATCCGACAGAGATGTTTTCGTTGCCGTAGATCACGATTGTGAACTTCAGGTCGCCGGTATATACCCCGTCATAGATTGTCGTGAATTCTATGTACCGGGTTCTGTTCTCAGCATTGAAAGTAAGTGTGCCGGAAGTCGTTACGAGAGAATAGTTCACATCTTCCTCCGCGGCTTTTGTCTCCGGGGAGACAATCTCGAATTTGAGAGTCTCTTCAAGACCTGCCACTGACGCCAAAGTCACAGGCACTTTCACGGCAGCTCCGCCATTTTTTTCCGTATATCTCTCGGAAACGGAGACTTCAACCTCGTCGAATGCGACAAATGCGTCCTTGTCATTGAACACCGGATAGTCGTTCTTGTTGCAGGCGGCAAGCGCGACCGCAACTGAAAGGGCCGATGCGATATATCTAAAAATCTTTTTCATAATCTTACAATTCATTCTGTACAAGGTTCGGATTCAAATCAATCTCCCTCTTAGGGATTGGGAGCGCCCACTTCTTGTTCGGGAAGTCCACGTTGAGGTTGTTCGTGCAGAGGGGGTAGTCGGATTCGGAACGGGTCACGCCCTTGCCCCAGCGCGCGAGGTCGTAGATGTAGTGGCCTTCCCAAGCCAGTTCAAGCCTTCTCTCGGTCTCGATGTCGGTCTGTCCGACTGAGGAGTAGGTCTCGCCTCCGCGAAGCTGCGAAATGGCGTTGAGGTCGGAAACTGCGGTCGCTCCTTCCACGGTCGCACCATGCATGATGGCCTCGGCGCGGTTCAGATACATCTCGGAAAGACGGATGATCACCACATTGTTGCAGTCGGGAGCCTTGTTGTCACCCTTGCCCGGGTATTTGTTAGTCCAGTAGATGCCCGACTCGCCGTTGGAATCGGTCTTGTAGAGCTGGAGACGCACGTCATCCTCACCGTAGAGGTCGAGAAGCGGCTGGGCTGCCTGCGGGTCTCCGGAACCGTCGGGGTTGCAGAGGTAGGAGAGATCCTCCCAGCTGCCGTATGAGCCGTTCGTACGTTTTCCGTAAACCTCGAAAATGACTTCTCCGGAACCTTTCTCGGCTCCCCATACGGTCTTGTACTCCTCCTGTGACCAGAGCTTGTAGTCTCCGCAGGCGATGACTTTCGTCGCGTAGTCGGCCGCTTTCTGCCATTCTCCCATGTAGAGATAGACTCTCGAAAGAAGCGCCTGGATGGTGTGGATGTTCACCGCAGCCGCAGGGTCGGCGATTCCCGAGCGGACATAGTCCGGGTCGATGACGCTTTCCGCTTCGAGAAGATCCTTGACAACATTCTCATAGTTGGAAATCACTGTCTCGCGGGCAGGTCTTCCGTCAGGATCCGTGTGATAGACATAAGGGACACCGAGGCTTTCGGGAGCACTTTTCTTGCAATAGGTGTATGGCTGGCCGTAGGTGAGCACATTGCAGAAATGGGAAATCGCCCTGATGAAGAGGCATTCCGCCTTGAGGTTGTTCAGATCCTGCTCCGTCACGTCGCCTGTGGCCTTGCCGTCGAGGTTGTCGATGACATTGTTCGCGAATGCCACGGAATAGTAGCAGTACGCCCATATCGCGGAGGTGCTTGTCTCAGTGTAGTTCCATGTATAAGGCTGTACGCACCTTCCGCTGTTCTTGTAGTTGGATTTCTTCCCGTTGCCGGAGCGCATCTCCGCATCGGTCACCCAGTCGCCTCCGAACCATCCGGTGGAGGTGAGGTAGTAGTATGCTCCCCAGGTCGCGTCGTTGAGTCCGTCGTAAGTTGACAGCGTGATTTCGCTGCTCTGCTGCAGTTTGGGGTCTCTGGTGAGGAAATCCGAGCATCCCGCCGTTCCCAGAAGAACCGCCGCACTTGCCATGTATATCAATATTCTTTTCATAACCAAATTCCCTTTTTAGAATGAAACTTCCACTCCGCCGACAAATGACTTGACCATCGAATGCGATGCGTTCATGGTGTAGCCGAGGGCTCCGAGTTCAGGATCCATGACACCCTTGATGTTGTGGAACGTGTATGGGTTCAATGCGCTGACATAGACGCGGATGCCTTTCATCTTGATTGGCTTGAGAATCTTCTCCGGAAGCGTGTATGAAAGGGTTATGTCTTTGATTCTCGTGTAGCTTCCGTCCTGAATCCGGCGTGTGGAAGCGGCGTATGCACGTTTCGGCGCCCCTGCGACCGGTTTAGGCTGCACTCCGGTGTCTCCAGGGTTTTTCCAGTAGTTCAGGGATGCCGTTGAGCAGTTTTCTGTCATTGAAGCTCCGTCCGTATCCCAGTTTGCGCTCGCATAGACTTTGTTGCCGGCGACAAACTCGAAATAAGCCGAGAGCGTGAGTCCTTTCCACGAAACCGTCGTATTGAATCCGCCTGTTGCCTTGGGCTCCGGAGAACCGGCATAGATATAGCGCGCCTTGGTCGAGTCTGAAGTGAGGAGACCGTCTTCGTCATACCAGAGAGGGTCTCCGTTCGACGGGTTCACTCCGTAGTAGTCCCGGGTGTAGAATGTGTAGAGACTTTTTCCGGGGACAATCCTGATAGGCGTGCCGCTGTTGGAACTTGCACGCGCATCGGAAATGGTGAGATACTCGGAACCGGCGAGGTCGATGACCTCTGAGCGGTTGAACGCGATGTTGAAGCCCGCCGTCCAGTTCCAGTCTTGATTGCGGATGATGACTCCCTCAAGCTGCAGTTCGACACCCTTGTTGCTAAGGGAGCCGACATTCATGAAGTTGCTTCCGAAACCGGTGGTGTAAGGCACCTGCTTCGAGAGAAGCATGTCGGTGGTCTTCCTGTAGTACACGTCCAGACTTCCGGTGAGCCTGTCATCGAAGATACCTGCATCAATTCCCGCATTCCATGTGTTGTTCTTCTCCCATGAGAGATTAGGGTTGGCCGGGCGTGCCGGCGCCATTCCCGTATAGGCGGCATACTGGACTGTGGCGTATGTGCCGTAGGCTCTGTATGCGGAGATATTGTTGTTTCCGTTCACACCATAGGAGGCTCTGAGTTTGAGGGCGCTGAGCCAGTCCTTGGACCAGTTCATCCATTTTTCCCGGTTGATGTTCCATGATGCTCCGACAGACCAGAACACACCCCATCTGTTGGACGAGCCGAAGAGCGAGCTGCCGTCAGCACGTACGGAGGCCTGAAGATAGTATTTGTTCAGGTAGTTGTAGTCGGCCACTCCGAAGAACGAGAGGAGAGACTCCTCCGTGAGGGAGTAGGACAGATTGTCCTGGGCTGCGGTTGAGGTGTTCGGATATGGGATGAGCGGGTTGACGTTCGGAGATTTGCCGCCGAGCATGTCGATGTTGTCGAACATCGCCTCCTGACCGGCGAGAAGCCGCACGGAGTGGTCACCGAACTTGTCATCGTAGGTGACGGTGTTGGAAGTCGTGAACCGGATGTCCTTCGTCCAGTATTTCCAGAGCGTGGCAGTACCTTTGTTCGTCTCCGGAGCCCAATACTGCTTGGAGTCCACATAGACGAACTCAAGTCCGTTGTTCGTCTTGAATGTCAGCTGTTTGATAGGTTTCCATTCGAGATAGAGGGATCCCTGAAGCCGGTAGTCCTTGTCGTTGTCGATGTCGTATGTCGCGTTGGCCTTCGGGTTGGTCTCCGAGTTCTCGGTGATGTTGACGTTTATGCTTCCGTCCTCGTTGTACATCGGAGTCCACGGGAGAATTTGCCACATCGCCACGATAGGGTTGGAGTAGTAGAGG
>CAVFTG010000044.1:0-2163 GCA_963625415.1 Barnesiella intestinihominis | reverse complement strand
GATTGGCATAGAAGAGGTCACCCATCTGTCCGGAGTTCGCGTCGGCGTAGCTGAGGTTGATTTTCGCGCCGCTCTTGAGTTTGTCAGTGAGTTTGAAGTCGGCATTCACGCGGGCGGTCAGACGCTGATAGTCAACGCCGTAGAAGACTCCGTCGTTCTTGTGGTATGCCACTGAGGTGTAGTAGGAAGCCCTGTCCGTACCTCCGGTGGCGTTGATTTCATATTCCTGAAGAGTGCCGACCTTGGTGAGTTCCTTGTACCAATTCGTCTCCCCGTTTTCAAGCAGGGACTGGGGAAAGTAGTACTGGGAGGACGGGTCGTCCGGATTGTAGCCGGCGTTTATCGCGCATGTGCGCCTGTAGTCGAGAAGTTCCTGTCCTGTGAGCGGACGGATGTTGTTGTCGTTGATGAGCTGCTGCGCACCGAACTTCGCCCTTGCCGTGAACCTTGCCTGTCCTTTCTTGCCGCTCTTGGTGGTCACGAGGATGACTCCGTTGGCTGCGCGGGAACCGTAGATGGAAGCCGCTGCGGCATCTTTCAGGATGGTGATCGATTCTATGTCGTTAGGGTTGAGGAATGTCGTGGACGATGCGCTGTTGTCGCCCATGTTTGACATCGCGCGGAAATCGCTTGCCATCACGGGGATTCCGTCAACGACCCAGAGCGGCTCGTTGCCGGCGTTGATTGAGGACGTACCGCGCACGCGGATGGTCGAGGTCGAGCCCGGCTGTCCGGAACCTGAAGTGATTGACACGCCGGCCATCTTTCCGGAAAGCATCTTGTCAACGGATGTCGCCGGCACCTGGGCCAACTGTTCGTTCTTGACCGATGTCACGGAACCTGTGTTTGCTTCCCTGCGGACGGTTCCGTAGGCCACGACAATCACATCGTCAAGCACCTGAGTGTCCGGCTTGAGGGTGATGTTGACCGTCTGGCGCCCGTTAACCGGCACTTCCGCGGCCGCGAATCCGAGGCAGCTCACGGTAAGGATGCCGTCGCCCGGAACATTGATGGAGAATTCTCCGACAGCGTCCGTCATTGCATAGACGCTTGTGCTGCCCTTGAGCTGGACAGCCGCGCTGACCACAGGGTCGCCGTTATTGTCCGTGACAGTACCGGAGACCTTGACAGTCTGAGCGAATGCCGTGCCCAGTCCGATCACCAGACACAGCGCTAATGAGAACAATCTTTTACTCATAAATAAGCTCATTAGATTTGTTAAACATATAATACCTTTGATGCGATTCTTCTTCTGCAGCCCGCCCTAAAAGGCGCATTGCCGCGTTACGCTCCTCAGCCAAATCCTCACAACCAAAAGGTTGCTGCGGTTTGTCCTCGTCGCAAGCCTTGCACTGCATCCTTTTATGACGGGCTGCCCGGCACGGCTTTTCAACACTACATTTCCGCCGCACTTCCACCGCCCGGAACACTGCACTAAAAAACGGGCGTTTGTTTGTGCAGGGCGAAAATCTGCGGCGACGAACTTTCTATCTTGTTTGATTTCATAGTATTTCATAACTTTGCCGGGAAACTCAACTGATTCCGGCCTTATGGAGACGAAAAGCATCAAATACCCCATCGGGGTGCAGACATTCAGGGACATTGTCAATGAAGGGTATCTTTATGTGGACAAGACTGAGTATGTCTACAGGTTGTCGGAAGCCTACAAATATGTGTTCCTGAGCCGTCCGCGCCGCTTCGGCAAGTCTCTGCTTTCCTCCACGCTCCACAGTTACTTCGCGGGGGAGAAGGAATTGTTTGATGGGCTGAAGGCTGGTGAACTGAAGAAAGAATGGCCGAAACATCCGGTGCTGCATTTCGATATATCCTCGGCGAAGCATATGAACGAAGAGCAGCTGCTCGGGGAGTTGGACAAGAAACTGTATGTCTATGAACAGCAGTACGGCCGCGGTGAGAAAGACGTCAACATAAACCAGCGTCTGGAAGGGTTGGTTTGGCGCGCCGTGGAAAAGACCGGCGAGAAGGCGGTCATCATAATCGACGAATACGACGCTCCTTTGCTTGACGTGATGAACAATCGGGAAAGACTCGAACCGATGCGCCAGATAATGAGGAACTTCTACAGCCCGATAAAGAGCCTCGACCCATATCTGCGCTTCGTGTTCATCACCGGCATAAACAAGTTCGCGCAGCTGAGCATAT
>CAVFTG010000043.1:0-12939 GCA_963625415.1 Barnesiella intestinihominis | reverse complement strand
GGGGGACAGGGTGTTCTTTCTTCCCGATTCCGGTAAAAATATTGAAAAGAGCAACTACAAGTCGTCGCTCAGCGTGCAGAGAACGTCATCCGTCGGCAAAATCATGGAATATGACGGGAAAGGCCGGCTTTTTTTCGTGACCTACCCCGAAGCCGTCGGAGAAACGGTGTCAAAGCCGGACGGCAATTCAGTTCTCAAGATAAGGAAAGGTGAAAGCCACGACCGCGAGCAGCTGACTGATAAGCTTTTCGGCATGGGTTTCACCCGAGTCGATTTCGTGAGCGAGCCTGGGCAATATGCCGTCAGGGGCGCTCTCGTCGACATATTTTCATATTCATTCAACAATCCCTACAGAATTTCATTTTTCGGAGACGAGGTTGATTCCATAAGCGTTTTCGACTGCAACTCACAGCTTTCGAAGGAAAAGCTCGACGAGGCGGAAATATTCTCGGACCTTTCAGCTGAAGGCCCGGATGAAAAGGAAGGTTTTTCCGTCATAGACCTGCTTCCGTCCGACACTCTCGTATGGATGGATTCCTCCGACATGTACAGGGACAGGGAATTCTACGGGGCGATGAAAAAATTCCGGAGGGTATATCTTGAAGTTCCGGTTTCATCCGCTGGAGCTGAACCGGTGAAGTTCAATATAGCCCCTCAGCCCGTATTCAACAAAAATTTCGAACTTCTCACAGAAGACATAAAGGAAAAGATAGGGAAAGGCTACAGAGTCTGCATCTATGGGGAGAAGCGTTCGCAGCTGGAGAGACTCGAAAGCATATTGCTTCAGAATGAAGGCTATCTGCCCGAGTTTCTCCCTTCCCGCAACATCCACAGCGGATTCATAGACAATGATGAAAAGCTGTGCTGCTACACCGACCACGAAATTTTCGACCGTTTCCACAGGGTGAGCCTCCGGCGTACGGTGGAGAAGAGCGAACAGCTGACCGTCAATGATTTGACTTCATTCGCGATAGGGGACTACATCGTCCACATCGACTACGGAGTGGGGATATTCGGCGGACTCGTGAGGATGAAGGACGACAAGGGGAGGATGCATGAGGTCGTGAAACTCACTTACAAGGACAATGATGTCGTGTTCGTCTCCGTGCACGCCCTGCACAAGATTTCACGGTACAGGTCGAAGGACGGGGAGCCTCCTAAGATATACAAGCTCGGCTCAAAGACCTGGCAGACGCTCAAATCCAGCGCGAAGAAGAAAGTAAAGGACATCGCGAAGGATCTGATAAAACTCTACGCCAGAAGACGCGCATCAAAGGGATTCGCTTTTTCTCCTGACACTTTTCTCCAGACGGAACTTGAGTCGTCGTTCATGTACGAGGACACTCCTGACCAGGAAAAGGCGGTGCAGGCCGTCAAGAGGGACATGGAGGACAGCTGCCCGATGGACAGGCTCGTCTGCGGAGACGTGGGTTTCGGAAAGACCGAGGTGGCGATAAGGGCGGCGTTCAAGGCCGCCGCTGACGGAAAGCAGGTCGCGGTGCTTGTGCCTACGACCATTCTCGCGCTTCAGCACTACAAGACTTTCACTTCCCGTCTCAAGGAATTCCCCTGCAACATAGATTTCGTCAGCAGACTCCGCACTGCGAAGGAAATCAGCGACATACGCCAGAGGCTCAAGAGCGGTGCCATAGACATACTCATCGGAACTCACAAGATTCTCGGCTCTTCTTTCGAATTCAGGGATTTGGGGCTGCTTATCATCGACGAGGAACAGAAGTTCGGAGTGGGCGCGAAGGAGAAGCTCCGTCAGATGAAGGAGTCCGTCGACACTCTGACTCTCACGGCCACTCCGATTCCGAGAACCCTCCAGTTTTCGCTTCTCGGCGCCCGCGACCTCTCGATAATCTCCACTCCGCCGCCCAACAGGATTCCGGTGCAGACTGAAATAATGCTCTTTGACGGGGACGAAATCCGTAAAATCAT
Organism: Barnesiella intestinihominis; assembly: GCA_963625415.1. Classification (GTDB taxonomy): domain Bacteria; phylum Bacteroidota; class Bacteroidia; order Bacteroidales; family UBA932; genus Cryptobacteroides. Next base: position 10,995 of record CAVFTG010000043.1, on the reverse strand, counting down.
AAACTATGAACTCAACAGGGGAGGGCAGGTGTTCTTTCTCCACAACAAGGTGGAGGAACTCCAGTCTATCCATGATATTCTGCACAGGCTCGTTCCGGACATGAAAATCTGCGTCGCGCACGGGCAGATGGAGGCCGGGCGGCTTGAGGACAGGATTCTCGACTTCATGGCAGGGGATTACGACCTGCTGCTCTGCACCACCATCATAGAAAACGGACTCGACATCCCGAACGCGAACACGATCATAATCAATCAGGCGCAGAACATAGGTCTGAGCGACCTGCACCAGCTCCGGGGGCGTGTCGGACGTTCCAACCGCAGGGCGTTCTGTTATCTGATTGTCCCTCCGCTCGTTTCCATAACTGAGGATGCCCGCCGCCGGCTGAAGGCCATCGAGTCGTTCTCGGATCTCGGAAGCGGCTTCAACATAGCGATGCAGGATCTTGACATCCGAGGGGCCGGCAACCTTCTCGGAGCGGAGCAGAGCGGCTTCATCACCGACATGGGATTCGAGACCTACCAGAAAATCCTCGCCGAAGCCATGGAGGAACTGGGTGTGGAGACAGGACTTTCCTCACGCAACGTCAGCGAATCGTATGTGTCCGACTGCACCATAGAGACCGACCAGGTGGCTCTCATTCCTGATTCCTACATAAGCATCACAGCCGAGAAGATAAGAATATACAAGGAACTGGATTCGATTGCCTCGGACGAGGGGATTGAGAAGACAAAAGCGCAGCTCATCGACCGCTTCGGACCGCTTCCTCCTGAACTTGAGAGTCTTATGGAGATTGTGCGCATACGCCATCTCGGGGAGAAGCTCGGATTTGAAAAGATAATAATAAAGAACGGGATCATGATTGCGTTCTTCATTTCCAATCCGCTTTCACAGTATTACAAATCAGCGGTTTTCCAGAGAATACTCGAATCTCTGAACGAATATCAGGCTCTTTTCGACCTGAAGCAGAACGACAACCGCCTGAGGATTGTCTCGCGGAATGTCCCCGACCTTTTCGAAGCGTACGCACGGCTTTCCAAACTGAAAAAAGAAACCAAGAGAACGAATACGGAGAAATAAAAGTTAAACAGATTCTTATTAATTTTACGCCCGGTTTTCAAACCTCGGATTATGAACCTTTTGATCGATGTAGGCTACACGGCGGTCAAAGCATCGTGGGCTGACGGCATAACTCTCGGAAAGACTTTCCGTTATCAGGGTGAAAGAGCCGCCGAATTCATACTCTCCCTTGTGGAGAAGGACAGACCCGAAGTAATGGTTTTGAGTACGGTGAGGGAATTTTCCCCGTCCGTCATCGGAAAATTCGAGTCCTGCTGTTCCAGATTCATAATCATAGATTCGGAACACTGTTCCGTAATGGAGGACAACGGTCTTCCGGCATTCCTGACTCCGGACAGGGTGGCGTCGGTGATTGCCGCCAGACATCTGTTCAAGGGGAGGGGATGCACAATCATAGATTTCGGTACCATACTCACAATCGATTTCATGGATGCGGAAGGGCGCTATCTCGGCGGGAACATATCTCTGGGATGCCGCACGAGATTCAAGGGGGTGAACCGCTATTCCAAGACTCTCCCGCTTCTCGACACTCCTGAAAACGTGGAGGATATGGGAGACTCTCTCCGAACCTCCATCGGTTCCGGGATAGTTTTGGGTATAATGTTTGAAATCGAGGGATATTTTGCGCGTCATCCCGAAAATGTAGCCATTTTCACGGGCGGTGATGCGATTTATTTTGCAAAAAGAATGAAAAACTCCATCTTTGTAGTTTGCAATCTGGTTTTGATGGGGTTGGCTCTAATCGCTGTTCGATATGGTGAAAGATAAGACAAGGATATTTTTTGCGGCTGCGGCACTTCTGTTCAGTTCCGCCGTCGCGTATTCCCAGACGGCAACTACCGGAACCTACGGTTCTTTTTCTCCATATTCGATTTACGGTGTCGGAGAGATTTCACGCGGAGGCACGGCGCAGTCCAGAAGCATGGGCGGAGTCGGAGTGGCCACGAGAAACAGAAGATTCATAAACATTTCCAATCCTGCGGCGGTGACAGCCCGGGACACCCTTGCCTTCATGGCGGATTTCGGACTTTACGAGGACAATAAGATTTATTCGCAGTCAGGCAGGAGGGGAGCGGAAAATACTTTCAACATCAACAATATAGCAGTTTCGTTCCCGATCTGGCGTTCGTCCGCGTTCCTTGTGGGGATATCCCCTTTCAGCGACGTGGGCTACAGTTTCTCCTCAAAGGAGACTGACGAGGAGAAGATAGCCCGGACCGGCAACATTACCTACGATTCATACGGAGACGGAAGTCTCTATCAGCTCTATGTCTCTGCGGGGGCCACTTTCTGGAAGCGCTTTTCACTCGGAGGCGAGTTCATCTACTATTTCGGCAAGCTCGACAGGAACTCGAACGAGACTTTCGAAAGTTCGACCTACCGCTCCATCAGTTACGGCACAAGGCTGAATCTCCACGGATTCACCGGCAAGTTCGGCGTGCAGTACGAACAGAAGCTTTCGTCCGACGTGTCGATGACTCTCGGAGCCACCTACAGGCTCGGAACGAAACTTCGCGGCTACGAAAACCATTTCGCCTACGCGAGCCAGTCGAGCGTCGTGGACACGATAAAGACGATGACCTACACTGACACTCTTTCAAAGGTTTCAAACGCCCCACGCGTGGCGGACGAACTGGGAGTGGGAGTCGCTTTCAAGGGGGGAGACCGCTGGACGGTTGAATTCAACTACCTCCGTTCGGACTGGCGCAACTCCAACTTCGACTCAAGGAAGGGTTTCGCGGCGAAGGGACAGGCGACTTTCTCCTCCGCAGTCTCACAGTCGTTCCGCGCCGGATTCGAGATTGTTCCGAACAGGAACGACATCCGCTACTACATGAAACGCGTCTCCTACCGGGGCGGAATCTATTACGACCAGGATTATTTCCGTATGAACGGAAACCGCATAGACTCCTACGGAGTGACTTTCGGTGTGACGCTGCCGGTGTTCAGATGGTACAACGGATTGTCCCTCGGTGTCGACATCGGCCGAAGGGGTTCTTCGCAGGGAATGCTGATCAGCGAGACGTATTTCAAATTCCTCGTAGGCTTCAACATACATGACATCTGGTTCCAGAAACCGAAATATAATTAAAATACGATATGAAAAGAATCATAACTATTCTGTGTCTTTCCGTACTTGCGGCGGGATTTTGCGGAGAGCTGTCCGCACAGGGGAAGTATGGCGCTGACAGCGCGAACTGCATCAAGTACCTTTCCTACTATCAGGAGTACTACAAGCAGAAGAACTACAATGACGCGACTCCGAACTGGCGCAAGGCCTACAAGGCCTGCCCGCCTTCCGCGAACCAGAACATGCTCATCAACGGCACCGCGATTGTCCGCCGACTGATTTCGCAGAACGCGAAGAACACGATTTACAGGGACGAGCTTGTCGACACGCTCCTCACTCTCCATGACCAGAGGGCCGAGTATTTCCCGAAATATGCGGTCACAGCCCTCAACAACAAGGGTCTTGACCTCGTGAACTACGTCAAGGGCGACAGCAAGAGGCTTTTCGAGGGGCTTGAGGACATCATAGCGAAGAACGGCACGGCGACGAAGCCGAGCATCTATCTCTTCAACCTCAATGCCGCCGTGGATCTCTACCAGTCGGGCGTTCTCGATGAGGAGCAGGTGATTGCCGTCTATGAAAAGTCAATCGAAAACCTCGAGAACACGAACTGCAGAAATGAGAAGGAAAAGGAGGATGTGGCGAATGTGACCGAGGACATCGAGAACATATTCATACAGAGCAAGGTGGCTTCATGCGAAAAACTCGTGGCTCTCTTCACTCCGCGCTTCGAGGCCAATCCTGACTCCCTCCAGCTCGTGAAGAACATCGTGAACATGCTGAGCAAGACTGAAGAGGGTACCGACACGGATCTTTTCCTCAACGCCGTGAACTCTATGTACCGTCTTGAACCGTCCTATCAGTCTGCATACTACCTCTTCAGGCTCTACTCTTCGAGGGGCAATGCGGACGAGGCTGTCAAGTACATGGAGGAGGCCATCGCATATCCTGAGTCGGATGACAATACTGACGCCTCCTACTACTATGAACTCGCCACATACTGCTACAAGACAGGTCACTCCGCAAAGGCCTATTCTTCCGCCACCAAGGCGGTCGAACTCGACCAGTCGTTTGCCGGAAAGGCATATATGCTCATCGGAACAATCTGGGGTTCACAGGTATGCAAGGGCAATGAGATCGAATCACGCGCTCCTTACTGGGTCGCTGTCGATTACATGACCAGGGCGAAGAATGCCGATGAGAGTCTCACCGCAGAGGCCAACAGCATGATTGCCCAGTATGCGAAATACTTCCCGATGAAGGCTGAGGCGTTCATGTACGACCTTCTCGACGGTCAGTCATACACTGTCAACTGCGGCGGGATGAGGGCTGTCACTACGGTCAGGACGCAGAACTGATTTTTCCGTGGAAAGATTGGGAAACATCATGCTAAAGCTGGCAACCGCTTCGGCGGTTGCTTTCGTCATTTATTCCTGCAAGGGAAAGCTCGGCGAGGAGGATGCGAAGGACATCAGGCAGATGCCTGTCCAGACGGCCGACAGCATTGTTTCCGTGCAGACCCAGAACGGTCAGATCCAGATGAGGATGGAGGCCCCGAGGATGGAGCGCTACGAGACGGACACCCTTTCCACTCAGCTTTTCCCCGAAGGTTTCTCCGTCTACGGCTACGTTGACGGCGGGCTTCTCGAGACTTCGATAGTAGCGGACAACGCCCGTCATCTCAAGTATTCCGACGGAAGGGAGTCGTGGGAGGCTTTTGGAAACGTCGTCGTGAAAAACCTCATAAAGCGCGAGGTGATGGAAACGGACACGCTCTACTGGGATCAGAAGAACGAGAAGATATGGACGGACTGCTATGTGAAGATGTACTCTCCCGACGGTTTCATGCAGGGTTACGGCATGGAATCCGACCAGAGGGCGAGAAATTCCGTCATATTCCGTCCTTTCAACAGTTACGGCATAGTCTCCCGGGACAGCACGGCCGTGAGTGTGGATTCAGTCAATTTCATAGGCCCGATTCAAAGAAAATAACCTCAAAAATCCTTTTTCATTGAAATAATTGGCGGAAATTTACTAACTTCGCACCCCATTGTATTTTATACGCTGATAAACTAAAAAATCAAACAATATGGCAGTACTCGAAACAATCCGCGTGAAATTCGGGGTTCTGATAACGGTGCTCATCGCAATTGCGCTGCTTTCGTTCATCATCGACCCTACCACGCTTCAGAACGTCGCCTCTTCCATGTCGTCGAAGTACGATGTGGGCGAGATTGACGGCAAATCGGTTTCTTACGTCGATTTCCAGAAAGATGTCGAAAAGACCAAGGGCGTGCTTGAGCTCCTCGGCTTCCAGGCCAATTCGGAGCAGGCTCAGTCCTATGTCAGAGACGAGGCATGGAAGGAACTTTTCGACAACTATTATTTCATCCCCAACGCCGAGCACGCAGGTCTGTATGTCGGCAATCAGGAGGCTCTCGACCTCATCTCCGGAGACAACATCTCGCCGATAATCGCCCAGGTGTTCTCAGATGACAAGGGATTCAACAAGGAGGCGTTCCTCAATTTCGTGAACTATTGCCGCGAGGATCAGACCGGAAGGTATCAGGAACTTCTCAACTACCTCTGCAACACGGCCATCTCACAGCAGTACTACTCGAAGTATTTCTCCCTTTTCTCCGAGAGCAACGTCACGAATGAAATCGGAATCGAAAACGAGATTGCGGACAACAACAATTCCGTTAACGCTGAATTCGTCATGGTTCCGTTCGGTTTCGCGCAGGATACCTCGGTGGTCGTGAACGATTCAGAAATCAAGGAATGGTACAAGGCTCACAAGAAGATGAGCGCCTACAAGGGACTCTTCACCCAGAAGGCGAGCCGCGACATCGAATATGTCGTCTATGACATACTTCCTTCGGCTGAGGACATCGCTTCGGCCAACGAGGAAATAGCTTCCCTCGTCAATGATTTCGCCGCGACTCCGAAAGACAGGGTCAAATCTTTCCTTCTTTCCAACTATTGCCAGTTCAACGAGAAGTATTACAAGGAGGGTGAACTCAAGAGCATAGCGTCCGAAGTTGAAGAATTCGTCTTCGGAAACAGCGGAGAGGAGATTTCTCCGGTTCTTTCACACGGAAACACATTCTATGTTGTCCGCATACTTGACTCCAAGAGGGAGGACGGAGTGGTAAAGAAGCAGGTCGCAATCCTCGAGAAAGAGGCTGTCGCAAGCAAGAGCACGGTCAACGGAATTTATGCCAAGGCCAAGGCTTTCGCATCGCAGGCAAACGGAGGATACAAGGATTTCCGCGCCGCAGTCGATTCACAGGCGGTGTATGCGCATTCTGCGAACCTCGTCGAGGGGGCGAGCCGCATAGGTTCGATTGACAACGCCAAGGAAATCACCCGCTGGGCGTTCGAGGCGAAGAAAGGCAAGGTTTCCGAGATTTTCGACGTCAACAAGGACTATTTCGTCGTGGCTGTTCTCACCGACATAAACAAGGAGGGCTGCAAGGATCTCAAGGAGGTTTCTCCGGTCATCAAGGACATTCTCTACCGTGAGAAGCTCGCGGAGCACAAGGCGGCCGAGGTTGCGGCGAAGATTGCCGGTCTTGACAACATGGCGGCGATTGCCGAGGCTCTCGGAACGACTGTCAGCACAAAGGACGGAATCACTTTCTCTTCGCTCACTTCCCAGGGTCTTGACCCGGCGTTCATCGGCGCTGTCACGTCAGCGGAACAGGGCAAGATTTCAGCTCCTGTCAAGGGAAGCTACGGAATCTATGTGTTCAATGTGACGGCCAAGGAAACCGGCGCATTCTACACCGAAGACGATGCCAGGACAAAGACGGCTCAGATGAACCAGTACATGGCTCAGATGCTCATCGGCGTGATGAATGAGAATGTGGTTACGGACAACCGCGCCCGCTTCTATTAACAGATATCAGTATAACGAAAAGAGGGTGACTAAAAAGTCATCCTCTTTTTCTTTTTTTTCAACCCCCAGTCACTTCGTGACAGCCCCTGGGGGCACTGGGGACCGTATTCCCCAGACCCCTTGGGTCGCTACGCTCCGATTTCAGGCCTTTTTCGTCACCCTCACTTTCACATCTTACCCCCCCCGCAGACTGGCGTCTGCGACCCCCTATCAGGGGTATCTCGCGCCTCCGGAGCGGTCCCAGCAGGACTTTTTGTCAGCCTACTTTCGGATTACTTACAGTTTCCTTGCTCCATCTGAAATCACGACGTCGATTACAACAGGCTCGTGACCGTATTTCTCTTTGAATGCGGTCTTGGCCTTGGCTATGAACGCATCGTAGAGCGCAGTCTTCACGAGGTTGATTGTGCAGCCTCCGAAGCCGCCTCCCATGATTCTTGAACCGGTCACGCCGCATTCCTTCGCGACGGTCGCAAGGAAGTCAAGCTCCTCGCAGGAGACTTCATAGTCTCTGGACATTCCCCAATGGGTCTCGTACATGCGTTCTCCGACCGTTTCGTAGTCCCCTTTGTTGAGAGCGTCGCAGACATCAAGCACGCGCTTCTCCTCCCCTATCACATAGCGGGCGCGCTTGTAGTCCTCCTCGGAAATCTTGTCCTTGACTGCGTCAAGCTGCTCCATCGTGGCTCCTCTGAGGAATTCCTGACCGAGAACCTTGGCCACCCTCTCGCAGGATGCCCGGCGGTCGTTGTAAGGCGAGCCCACAAGTTCGTGCTTCACGCAGGAATTGAGAAGAACCAGCTTGTAGCCATGCTTCTCCGGGTCGAACGGGAAGTACTCGAACTCCATCGAGCGGCAGTCCAGACGCATCAGGTTGCCCGCCTTTCCGAACACGGAAGCGAACTGGTCCATGATTCCGCAGTTTACGCCGCAGTAGTTGTGCTCGGTGCTCTGACCGATGCGGGCAAGCTCGAACTTGTCGATTCCGTTCTTGAAAATCTCGTTCAGCGCAAAGGCGAAAGTGCTTTCAAGCGCTGCTGAAGACGACATCCCCGCTCCGAGAGGAACGTCTCCGGAGAAGACCGTGTCGAATCCCTCGACCTTGCCGCCTCTCTTGATCGTCTCGCGGCACACGCCGAAGATGTACCTTGCCCAGCTCTGTGCCGGAATATCCTCCTCGTTGAGCCCGAATTCGCAGTACTCGTCAAGATCGAGCGCGAAGGCTTTCACCCTGTTTGTCCCGTTGAGCCTGATTTCTGCGGCTATGCCCTTGTCGATTGCGCCGGGAAACACGAATCCCCCGTTATAGTCGGTGTGCTCTCCGATGAGATTGATACGCCCCGCGGATGCGTAGAAGTCGCCTTCTCCGCCGAACAAGGTCTCGAATTTCCTTGCAATTGCTTTCTTGTCCATTGTTTATCAATTTTAGTTCATAATTTTTGATCAGTATGTGTCCCGCCGGCGGTTTCCAATCAATGTCTCCGCCAAACAAAGCCAAAGTTATGAATTTTTTGCTTCAAATGCGCGTTTAGTAATCATTAAAAAATAACTTGGTGCAGATTTTGAGGATATATTCCTTCTTGAAAACGGAGTGTTTCGGACGGGTGCGGATGATTGGAAAAAACAATTTCACAGGCGCAGAAGTATGGGGAGGTGGTCGCTCACCCCGCCGAGATGGCGCGGACCGGAGTAGGTTCGCAGCGGTTTGAAGCCGGTGTGAGCCCTGTCCTCCGTCATCAGGAACGGAATCCGCACGACACTCATTTCCATTCCGCCATGACCGCCCCCACGACATGCCGCATTCCCCACAAGAAAGTGGTCGATAAGTTCCCATCGCCCTTCGTAGCGGATGCTGCCGTCCCCCTTTCCGGCAAGCGGGACGGCGAGGTTCTCCAGCCGCCCCTCAAGCAGGGCGAACTGCGCCCCGTCCGGAGTGTCGTTGAAGTCCCCCATCGCCACAATCGGAGCGTCCGAAACCGGCATTATGGAATCGCAGACATTCCTGAGCGCAAGCATCGCCGCCTCCCTGCCACGCATCGAGGCCTTTTCCCCTGAGAATTTCGAAGGATGATGATTCACGAGCAGATGCAGTTGTGACTGGCCGCATGGAGCTTCCGCGTCCTGAATAAGCGCCACATGCACATGCAATATGTCCCTTGTGGGCATCACCGCCCCGCTGTCCATAAAAACATGCACAGGTCTCGAAGACAGAATCCTCAGCCTGTCCCGGCGGTAAAGCAGAGCCACGTCAATCCCCCTCCTGTCCGGCGAGTCATAGTGCACATATCCGTAATCCAGCTTCCTCAGCACGGGAGAATTCACGATACGGTTGAGCACAAAGGAGTTCTCCACCTCGGCCACTCCGACAATCCACGGCGGTTCTCCGCCGGTGCAGCAGTTCTCCCCAATCCAGAGCAGCGCCTTCCCGACCATGCCGCATTTCTTCGTAAAACGCGCCTTTGTCCACCTACGGTTTCCACGCGACGAGAAGTCCGAATCGGAGGAAGAGGAGCCGTCGTCGAAATAGTCGAAGAAATTTTCCAGATTCCAGAACACGATGTCAGTCTGCGCCGCCGCCCGTCCCCCGGAAACCGGCAGAAGTAGGGAAATGGCGAGGCATAAGGAAATGAACCGGGTCATATTTTCACATACCATATACATGTCGGGCAAATGTCCGAAGAATCGGAGAAATCCGATGAAAGAAAAAGAAAAACATTTGCTACTTTTGCAGTCCGAATCTTAAAGAAAAAGAAAAATGTCACTCAAATGCGGTATAGTGGGTCTTCCGAATGTCGGAAAATCCACGCTTTTCAATTGTGTGAGCTCGGGGAAAGCGCAGAGCGCGAACTTCCCTTTCTGCACCATAGAACCGAACATAGGCTCGACGACAGTGCCCGACAGGAGGCTTGATGTCCTGAACGGGCTGTGCCATCCGAAAAGTCTCGTGCCGGCGACGGTGGAAATCGTGGATATAGCCGGACTTGTGAAAGGCGCCAGCAAAGGCGAGGGGCTCGGAAACCAGTTTCTCGCAAACATCAGAGAAACGGACGCGATTCTCCATGTCCTGAGATGCTTCGACGACCCCAACATCGTGCATGTCGAAGGCTCGGTGGATCCGGTAAGGGACAAGGAAGTCATTGACCTTGAACTCCAGATAAAGGATCTTGAAACAGTCGAAAGCAGGCTTGCGAAAGTGTCGAAACAGGCGAAGGCCGGCGGAGACAAGACTGCGGGGAAGATGATGGAGATTCTCATGCGCTACAAAGAGGCTCTCGAAAGCGGAAAGAGCTGCCGCAGCGTGAAACTCGACAGCCCGGAGGACGCAGCGCTCGCAAAGGAGCTTTTCCTGCTCACGGACAAGCCTATTCTCTATGTCTGCAATGTCGATGAGACTTCGGCCAAAAAAGGCAACAGATATGTGGATGCGGTGCGCGAGGCGGTCAAAGACGAGGATGCCGAGATACTCGTGATTTCTGCGAAAATCGAGTCAGACATCGCGGAACTTGAAACCTATGAGGAAAGACAGATGTTCCTTGAGGAGCTCGGTCTTGAGGAGTCGGGGGTGGTGCGGCTCATCCAGTCGGCCTACTCGCTGCTCAACCTCCAGACATTCTTCACCGCAGGAGCCGATGAAGTACGCGCATGGACCATCCACAAGGGCGACAAGGCGCCGAAAGCCGCAGGAGTCATCCACACGGACTTCGAGAAGGGATTCATCCGCGCCGAAGTCATCAAATACGACGATTTCATCACGCTGAAGTCAGAGGCGGCCTGCCGCGCAGCCGGCAAACTCGGGGTCGAGGGCAAGGATTATGTCGTGCAGGACGGCGACATCATGCATTTCCTGTTCAACGTATAACGAAAAGGGGCTGACTAAAAAGTCCCGAGAACGGAGCGTAGCGACCCAAGGGGTCTGGGGAATACGGTCCCCAGTGCCCCCAGGGG
>CAVFTG010000042.1:5877-13139 GCA_963625415.1 Barnesiella intestinihominis | reverse complement strand
GGCTCACAAGAGGCCTCCGACGACTCCCACGCGGCGTCGGGACAGCCCGCCGCCGGCACCGTCGCGACTCCGTTCTGCTCCCGCGCCGGCTCCGCTCTGCTGAACCGAATCTTCAGCAGCTGCGATGTCGGAACGACTGACTTCTACAGATGGACTGAAACTTACGGGGTGGAGAGACTCTCCGCTCTGATCCGCGAGAAAAGCGGAATCGACATAGGCCGCCTCACAGCCCTCGAACCGGTCGAAAAAGGCCCTTCCGGAAGGATATTCAGACTTCGCGTCACGGGGACTGAGGGCAGTTTCGAAGTGGGCAAGGAGCTGGAGATAAGGCGTATCCTTTCTGAATCCCATCTCAAGAGCTCGGCATTCGAAGCGGAATTCACCCCGGACGGGAATGTCGTTTTCCATGGCCGGGGTTGGGGGCACGGAGTGGGGCTCTGCCAAATCGGAGCCGCCGTGATGGCCGATGAGGGATATTCCTGCCGCGAGATACTTTCGCATTACTATCCCGGTGCGCAGCTGTCCGACAGGGGAACGCCCGGAGAGGGTCGATGACCGGAGTGCGGCCGATGACGGGAGAATGAAGGACGAATACGATAAGAAGGACGATTACTATAATGACGATGAAGATAGAGACGAAGATAAAGATGAAGACGAAGACCGATGAAAGATAATGTACGCATATCGCCATGGCTGTGGATTCCCACACTTTATTTCGCGGAGGGGATACCCTATTTCGTCGTGAACAACATCTCCGTCACCATGTTCACGAAAATGGGGGTGAGCAACGGTTCCATGGCTCTCTTTACAAGCCTGCTCTATCTCCCGTGGGTCATAAAACCCCTGTGGAGTCCGATTGTGGACATCTTCCGGTCCAAGCGGTGGTGGGTGCTGACCATGCAGATTCTTCTGTCCGCATGCTTCGTCTCGCTCGCCCTTTCCCTGCCTTCCGGGGCGGAAAGTCTTGAAGCTCACCGCTGTGCGGACGGCTCAGTCCCGATTTCATTATTCACGCTCACCCTGATAATCTTCTGGGTGATGGCCTTCGCCAGCGCCACCCACGACATCGCGGCGGACGGATTCTACATGCTCGGACTCACTTCCGGGGAACAGTCGTTCTTCGTCGGCATCCGCAGCACTTTCTACCGCCTCGCATCCGTTTTCGGACAGGGGATACTCGTCGTGGTCGCAGGGGTTCTGGAAACGCGTCTCGGAGACATCCCGAAGTCATGGTTCTGGACAATACTCGTCACCGCGCTGATTTTCGCCGCCGTGACTCTCTGGCACTGCTTCTTCCTTCCGCGTCCGCAGTCCGACCGTGCCGGCCGCTCACGCATGTCTTTCAAAGACATGGCAGGAGACTTCGGACTCACATTCTCCACATTCTTCAGGAAGCCTGGAATCGTCCTCGCCATAACGTTCATGCTGCTCTACCGTCTCCCGGAGGCGTTTCTGATAAAGATGATGAACCCGTTTCTGCTTTCCCCGGCCGAGGACGGCGGTCTCGGACTGAGCACGGCGCAGGTCGGGGCGGTCTATGGCACCGCCGGGGTCATCGCGCTGACAGCGGGCGGGATACTCGGCGGAATGGCCGTCTCCAAGTGGGGGCTGAAGCGCTGTCTGTGGCCCATGGCTCTCTCGCTCGCCCTCCCGTGCCTGGCTTTCATCTGGCTCAGCATAGCCCGGCCTTCATCCATCCCGCTGATAAGTTTTCTCGTGTGCCTCGACCAGTTCGGCTACGGATTCGGGTTCACGGCATATATGCTCTACATGATTTATTTCTCGCAGGGGCGGTTCAAGACGTCGCACTATTCGCTCTGCACGGCTTTCATGGCGCTGAGCATGATGCTTCCCGGGATGGCGGCGGGCTACCTGCAGGAGGCTCTCGGCTACACTGGATTCTTCTGGATGGTCGGAGGCTGCTGCCTTGTGACCGTCTTTGTCACAATGCTTCTGAAAATAGAACCTGAATATGGAAAGAAATAGGATATATACCTTTGTCGTCGCGGTGTCCGCTTTATTCGCGCCCTATTTTCCGACATGGTCGCAGAACCTCGCCGCAACTCCGAAGGCTGCGGAGAATATCCATGCCCCGCTGGTCAGGACAGGTGTCGAAGTACTGCGTGACCGTGGATTCGACATCCTCCGGGGCAGAAGGGTCGGGCTTGTCACGAACCCGAGCGGAATCGACAGCAATCTGAACTCCACCATAGACATACTCTACGGCGCAGGGGATGTGGAACTTGTCGCCCTCTTCGGTCCGGAGCACGGGGTGAGGGGCGACAAATATGCGGGGGACAAAGTCTCGGACGAGCGGGATCCCGCCACGGGTCTTCCGGTGCATTCGCTCTACGGAGTCACGCGCAAGCCGACTCCCGAAATGCTTGAGGGGATTGACGTCATGGTCTATGACATACAGGATGTGGGCGTGCGCTCCTACACTTTCATCAGCACCCTCGGACTGGTCATGGAAGCCTGCGGCGAAGCCGGGATAGAAGTCGTCGTGCTTGACCGTCCGAACCCGCTCGGGGGGCTGAAGGTGGAGGGCCCGCTCGTGAGGGACGGATTCCATTCTTTCGTCAGCCAATACAAGATTCCCTACATCTACGGGCTTACGGTCGGGGAGCTCGCCATGATGCTGAACGGGGAGGGTCTGAACTGCGGACAGCGCGGCGACCGTGCTCCGGCATACTGCCGTCTGACCGTGGTTCCGATGGAAGGCTGGAGCAGGGATATGCTCTACGGCGAGACGCGGCTTCCTTGGGTTCTTCCGTCTCCGAACATCCCTTTCTGCGACACTCCGCAGTACTACGCTTCCGCCGGAATCGCCGGAGACCTCGCCGGGTACCTGCAGATAGGCGTCGGCTACACCCTTCCGTTCCATGTCTTCGCCGCCCCGTGGATTGATCCGGTGGCTCTCAAGGCGGAACTGGACAGCTATGACCTTCCCGGAGTGGAGTTCCGCACAATCGTCTATAAACCGTTCTCCGGTTCTCAGGCCGGAAAGATTGTAAAGGGCGTGCAATATTTCTTCACGGACTATGAGAAAGCCAGTCTCACTGAAGTGCAGTTCCATGTCCTTCAGGCGCTTGCGAGGCTGTACCCGTCCCGCAGTCCGTTCGAAACCGCGACATCCGCCGGCTCGTTCGACAAGGTCTGCGGTTCCGACTATGTGAGGAAGACTTTCGGCAAGCGCTATGATTTCGCCGACATCGCCGATTATTGGAGGGGCGATGCCGGGGAGTTCCGTGAAATGTCAAAAAAATATTGGATTTATGACTGAAGTCCCGCAGTGCGAAACCGGAAAGGGCAAGCCTCCGGGGGCATTTGAGACCGCGCCGGCGGCGTCATTCTCCTCCGACCGTCAGGGATTTTATCAGCACCGTCGGAATGCCTACTGAGACAGGCACGGACTGGTCTTTGCCGCAGGTCCACGCCCCGTTGTGGATTTTCAGGTCATTGCCGACCATCGTGATGTCCGAAAGCGCCCGCGGCCCGTTGCCTATGACATTGATATCCTTGACAGGGGCTGTCAGACGGCCGTTTTCGATGAGAAATCCGCTGTTCACGAAAAAGGTGAAATCACCCTCCCCGATCTGGACCTGACCGTTCGAGAATTCATCGACATATATCCCTTTCTTAACTGAGGATATGATGTCCTCCGGGTTGCAGTTCCCGTTTTCCATATATGTCGCCCGCATCCTCGGAATCGGGTTGAAGCGGAAGTTCTCCCTTCTGCCGTTCCCGGTGGGGGAGACCCCGTAGCAGGCGGCGCTGATGCGGTCGTGAAGATAGCTCGTCAGCACTCCGTCACTGACCATGACGGTCTTTTGGCCGCGTATGCCTTCGTCATCATAGAAGCAGGCGCCCCGGTTTCCGGGTATGGTCCCGTCATCCACTATGCTGATTCCCTCCGCGCAGACCCGCTGTCCGATGCGCCCGGAGAATATCGACTGCCCCTTGCGGTTGAAATCCGCCTCGAATGCGTGCCCCATGGCTTCGTGGAGCAGGATTCCTGACGCTCCGGCCCCCATCACCACTGGCATTTTCCCGCCTTTGGGCCTGACCGCCCCGAAGCGTGCGTCAAGATTGCGCAGCACGCTGTCCGCAAGTTCTCCGACAAGTCCTTCGGAAAGCATTTCGGCTCCCGTCCTGAAACTTCTGGAGTCCGATTTCGTGACATTCAGGCTCTTCCCGTCCGCGCCTTTTCCGGAAAATACGGCTGAAACGGAGACACCGCCCATCGGACGGGTCTCGCAGGTCAGTTCTCCGAATGAGTTGAACATCATCACCCGGCTGACGCTGCAGGAAATCTGGGCTATGACCTTGACCACTCTCGGCTCGCGTCTGCGCAGCTCCTCTTCGATTTTCTTGAGCGTCCCCGCCATTTCCCTCCGGCTGCATGTCTCCCAGCTTTCCTTCATCCCGTAGAGCCTGTTCTCCGTAGAGGCCGCTCCGCCGGCGCTTGCAGTGCGGAACCCCTCACCGCCTTCCTCGCATCCGCCTCCGGCGGCGCAGATGGTCATCGCGGCTTTCATCGCCGTCCTCATGGCCTCCGGTTCGGTTGTTTCGCAGTAGGAATAGCCGGTCCGCTCCCCGCAGAGCACCCGGATTCCGGCTCCGAAGTCTTCGTGACAGCCTCCCGAGGTTACCTGCGAATCTTTCAGCAGCAGGTTCGCGTAACTTGTGTATTCGAAATAGATGTCGGCGAATCCGGCGCCTGCGGACAGAGCCTCCGCCATCAGCCTTTCAAGTTCAGACCTCTCTGTTCCGAAAAGCTCAAGATATTGATTTTCATTCATCCTCGTATATCCCCGTAATCTTTCCCGTTTCGTACGACGCCTTGATTCTTTCGAATGTCCCGGCATCTCTCACCAATATGTCTCCGGTTTCGCGGAATCCCTCCGCCACAACCTTGAACGGCGGGTGGGAATTGTCTGCCAGAATCCACCGGTCGCAGATTTTCATGTAGTCGTTGAAGAGATATTTCAGCCCCATGTAGTACCGTCTGATGATGGTTTCCACCGGGATGTCGTGCCCTCCTTTCCGGACTCTGTCCCGCACCCTTTCCATCGCCTTTTCCGGCGACTCGAGCCAGAAGTAGATGACGGTCACGAAATAGCCCGCCTCTTGCGCCTTGCTCACCATCTTCAGCAGCGTCCTCGTGGCGAGCGTCGTCTCGATGCCGAAATCCTGCCTTTTCCGGAACAGATACTTGATTTTCATCAGCATGTAGCGGCTCGCGAGCAGCGGGACTTTCTCGGGTTCATAGGGGGAAAGCCCCTTCGCGAACTCGTCGGAGTTTACGAACTGGGTGCACTCCAGCATCTCCGGCAGCAGAGTGTAGGAGGCCGTGGTCTTTCCCGAGCCGTTGCAGCCCGACACGATGTAGAGTTTCGGCATGGACATGAAATTACCCTCCAATCAGATGCGTTTTCTTCATTTTTCGATGCTTCATTTTTCGAAGCGTTCTTCTTCGAAGCGTCCGCCGTTTTTCGGATGCGTCACTCCGTAGCCGAAAAGCGCGAAATCTCCGAGGCACGGGTCATCGGGGAATATCTCCCGGAAGCTGTCCGTAATCTCGCGGGCTGTGACGATGTCCTTCGCCTTTCTCGCCGTCAGGGCGAGCGCGACGGCCTCTTCGTGGACATGGACATCGAGCGGGATGAGCAGATTCCTCCTGTCCGTGCGCTTCCAGACCCCGAGATCCACTTTC
Organism: Barnesiella intestinihominis; assembly: GCA_963625415.1. Taxonomy (GTDB): domain Bacteria; phylum Bacteroidota; class Bacteroidia; order Bacteroidales; family UBA932; genus Cryptobacteroides. The sequence goes on along the minus strand of CAVFTG010000042.1, from coordinate 7,423 downwards.
CCGTCGTCCCTCACCAGCCAGCGCCGCATCATGCTGATTTTCTTGTTCGGCGATTTCCCGTCCGGCTTCTGCCCGTATATCCTGACTCTGAAGTCATTGTCGCTCAGCCCCTCCAGACTCGGCGCGGCCGCCCCGGCAAATTCCTCCGGAGAGGCTGCGCCGGAGTGTCCCGCGATTTCCTCATAGACTTTCCGCAGCCGTCCGCATATTCCCGCGAACTCGCTCCATTTCACGGTTCTGTGCAGGCTTGCGCCGTCATCGCGATATTCTCCGTTCATGACATAAGAGTATGGTTGCCACCCCATTTCATCGAACGCCCGTCCGCAGTCACGAACAATCATCGCCCTGCGTCCCCATGCGAGATGCGCCGCAATCACCGCCGCAATCTCCACATCGGCGAGCGTGCACCGTCCGGCGGCATATTCCCCGGCGAAATGTCGCGGAAACGCAATCGGATCTTCGGTGAAATATTTCCGGTCATTGTAGATTCCGGCCCACCCGATGAGCAGTTCTCTTGTACGTTCGTCCATATCTTCAGAAAAATCGCACAAAATTATCAAAAATATGCACAGTTCGAATCATCGCGGTGAGCGATGTCCGGATAAATTTGATATATTTGCAGGATATGAAAAAATTGAAGCTGACATTGCTGACCGCCGCCGTGCGTTTTTTTTCCATATTCCCGCTGAAAGTCCACTATTTCTGGGCCGATGTCATCGCATGGGTACTCAGGGACGTCGTCGGCTACAGGAGGGAGGTGGTGGCGGTGAACATGGGTCGTTCATTCCCGTCTTCAGCGTGCTATTACGATGACATAGAGCGTTTTTCGCGGAACTACTACCGCCACATGGCGGAAATCATGGTGGAGGCGGTATGGTTTCTCGGAGCCAATCCGAAGAAAATGAAGCGTTCCGGACTCATCACTGTCGTGAATTCCAGGCTTCTCGAGCAGGCATGGAACTCGTCTCCGTCGGTGATAGTCCTCTATTCCCACTGCGGCAACTGGGAGCTGATGGGCGGAATGCCACATTCGAACTGTGCCGATGCGGATCGTTTTCCTCTGTCGGAGATGCAGATGCGCTGTGTCTATAAATCGCTCTCGGACAAGGTGTGGGACGAATTCTTCAAAAAAAGCCGCACGGCGATGACCCCAAGCCGCGACTTGCTGCTCGAATCGAAACAGCTGCTGCGCTACATGCTGACCCACAGGGACGAGCGTCTGGCCTACCTGCTGAACATAGACCAGAGTCCTTACACCTCCGCAGTGGACATCGGGAATTTCATGAACCAGCCGACGAAAGCCTTTCTCGGACCTGCCGAGATTGCTCACAAATTCGGTTTCGCGGTGCTGTATATGAATTTTGAACGCCGCGAACGCGGACATTACGACATTTCTTTCGTGCCGATATGCATGGACGCGTCAAAAATGGACCCCAAGGACATAATCCGGAAATATTACGACTGTCTCGAAGATGAAATCTACCGCCACCCGGACAACTGGCTGTGGTCACATAAGCGTTGGAAGGATTTTTCCTACTCGGCCAGA
>CAVFTG010000042.1:0-5867 GCA_963625415.1 Barnesiella intestinihominis | reverse complement strand
CGGACAGCCGCCTGAATCTGGAAAAATGAACCTCGTCGATTCTCGGGCGGCCTTCGGGCGGTTTCCGGGAATCCGTAACTGAAATTGGAATATGAAACGGAATTTTTACCCTGTGGTCGTGGCCGCGCTCATGTCTTTCGCGTTCATGGGCGGCGTCTCCGCCTCCGCACAGGAATCGGTCATGCTGAAAGTGAAAGTGCATGCCGTCCAGGAATGTTTTCATGCCGGCCCGTATGCGAAATACGCAGTCAAGTATCTCGGTGTCGAGGCTGAACAGTCGTCCTCCGTCACGACTTCCGTCACATCGGTGAGCATCTCGCCGGAGCCGGTGTCGTCAGATGCGGGACTTGGATTCGACCGTGGAAATCCCCTGAAGAAAACTGCGGATTTCTCGTCCGTGCCTCTGCTCAAGGGCGGTGTCGGGCAGCGCAGCGTGGAGATGGCAGCATCCCGTGCCGCGGATCAGATTATGGACATACGGCATCGCCGCTACCAGATTCTCACGGGCGACACCGACATGTCCCTTACAGGCGAGACCCTTCGCCTCACTCTGGAGGAGTTCGCGAGGGAGGAGAGCGAGCTGCTCAAGCTGTTCGTAGGCTACACTGTTTCGAACAGTCTTGAGGCCGAGTTCCAGGTGCTGCCGAAGGCGGGCGAGGAAAGCCATCTCCATGTCGCGTTCAGAATCTCCGACACAGGTCTGCTTCCTGCGGAACACATCGAGGGACGTATGGTCACGCTCGAACTGATTCCTCAGAACCTTCCGGAAGCGGTTACGGACGATGCGGCCGCACAGACGAAGAAAAAGAAAGCTCCGAAGGGCTTCAGATGGGAGACGAAGTCGGAATTTGTTCCCGCATTGTGCACTCTGAAGCTGCGTGACGGCGTGAACGTTCTCCTTCAGGGTACGGCCGTCGTGCCCCAGCTGGGCTATGAACGGGTCTTCGAAGAACTTGTGACTGTTGAGAAATGATAATGTTTATAAATGCAGAAATATATGACAATCAAGGATTTGAATCCACATATCGTGTGGAAGAACTTTTATGGGATCACGCGCATTCCGCGTCCGTCGAAACATGAGGAGAAAATTGCGAAATATCTCTATGACTGGGGCGTCAGCCATGGCTTCGAGACCGTCATCGACGGCAATCCCATCGGCAACGTAATCATCCGCAAGCCTGCGACTCCGGGCTGCGAGAATATGAAGGGCGTGATTCTTCAGGGGCATATGGACATGGTCCCGCAGAAGAACGCCGACACGGTGCACGATTTCGAGAACGACCCGATTGAGACCGTCATTGACGGGGACTGGGTGCGTGCGAAGGGCACGACTCTCGGCGCGGACAACGGACTCGGAGTGGCTCTCGCCCTTTCGGTCCTCGAATCCGACGACATCAAACACGGCCCGCTTGAAGTTCTCGTGACCTTTGACGAGGAGACGGGAATGACCGGCGCCCAGGCTCTCAAGCCCGGCGTGCTCAAGGGGGAGATTCTTCTCAATCTCGACTCCGAGACCGAGGGGGAAATCTATGTGGGCTGCGCCGGAGGGCTGGATGCATCGGCGTTCGCGAAATATGTCCCGGCCGAGCCTGAGAAGGACTGGGAATGCTGGTCTCTGGCAGTGAAGGGCTTCAAGGGTGGACATTCAGGGATGGACATCAACCTTTACAGAGCCAACGCGAACAAGGTGATGGCCCGTGTGCTCTACCTGCTCATCACCAAAGCCGATGTCAAACTTGTTGACCTTGAGGGAGGTACGCTGCGCAATGCGATTCCACGCGAGGCCTTTGCGACAGTTTTTCTGCCTGCTGGCAGGGCGGAGGCGGCCAAGCGCGTGGCCGAAGAGGCTTTCGCGGCTGTCAAGGCCGAATATGCGACGACCGACCCGGATGCGCAGATGGTCTTCGAACCGTACAGATGTGCGGAAGGGGAGTGCTGCGACCACAGCGAATGTCTCTATGTCCCGGATGCGGACGCGCTGCGTTTCGTGCGTGCGATTCTCGCCTGTCCGGACGGCGTGGAGCGGATGAGCGCCGACATCCCGAATCTTGTCGAGACATCCAACAACCTCGCCGTGGTGAAAATTGAGAAAGGCGGGTTCACGCTCAAGACTCTGATGAGAAGTTCCGTCGATACGGCCAAAGAGGCGCTCGCGGAGAAGTTCGATGCAGTCTTTGGCCTTGCGGGAATTTCCACGGAGTTCACCGGCGGCTATTCCGGCTGGGCACCGAACCCTTCATCGGCAATTCTCGCAACCATGAAGAGGGTCTATAACGAACTTTACGGCAAGGAACCGTCAGTGATGGCGATACACGCCGGTCTTGAATGCGGAATCCTCAGCGGGGCTTACCCTCACTGGGACATGGTCTCCTTCGGCCCGACCCTGCTCAGCCCGCACTCACCTGACGAACGCGCCAACATCCCTTCGGTCGCCAAGACCTGGGAGTTCCTCAAGGCGGTGCTTGCCGCCATCCCGGAGGTATAAATTCAAAAATCAGACAGATATGTTCAAAGGACAACCAAAGGGGCTTTTCGCCCTTGCTCTCGCCAACACAGGAGAGCGTTTCGGCTACTACACGATGCTGGCGATATTCATGCTCTTCCTTCAGGCCAAATTCGGCTGGGATCAGGCGCTTGCAAGCCAGGTCTATTCAATTTTCCTCGCGGCGGTCTATTTCATGCCGGTCGTGGGCGGATGGCTCGCTGACAAGATCGGATACGGCAAATGCGTCGTGACCGGAATCAGCGTGATGTTTCTCGGCTACGTGCTGCTTGCTGTGCCTACGGCCGCCGACACTTTCGGAGTGGCGATGATGCTCGGAGCCCTGCTTCTCATCTCGGTGGGAACAGGACTGTTCAAGGGCAACCTCCAGGTGATGGTGGGCAATCTCTATGACGACCCGCGCTACAGCTCGAAACGCGATGCGGCTTTCAGCCTCTTCTATATGGCGATTAACATCGGAGCGATGTTCGCCCCTTCTGCGGCGACCGCCATCACGAACAAGTTCCTCGCAAAGGCGGGTCTCATCTACAAGGCTGACATTCCGGCTCTCGCTCACCAGTTCATGGGCGGGACGATTACCCCGGAGAACACCGAAAAGCTTTCCTCACTCGCCTCACAGATGCCGGGGGCGGAAGCTTCTTCCATGAGTCTCGGAGATTTCTGCTCCTACTACATCGAGAACCTTTCCGCAGCCTACAATGCCGGTTTCGCGGTGGCCTGCGTGTCGCTCGTGGTTTCGATACTCATCTATTTCAGCTGCCGGAGCTGGTTCAGGCATGCGGACGTGAACGCCAAGCAGGCGAAAGCCGCCAACGCCCAGGTCGAGGAGCTCTCCCCGAAGCAGACCCGCGAAAGGATTGTGGCACTGTGCCTCGTGTTCGCCGTGGTGATTTTCTTCTGGATGGCATTCCATCAGAACGGTCAGTCTCTCACATGGTTCGCCCGTGATTACACTCAGGCCACTGCGACTGGATTCACCCGTTTCGGATTCAACATCTGGATTCTCGCACTTGTGGCGGTGTCCATCTACACGCTTTTCGGAGCATTCCAGTCGGAAACCAAAAAAGGCAGAATCATATGCGGAACCGTCACGGCCGCGCTTCTTGCGGGAGCAGGATGGATTTATTCCGGCATGCCGGAAGTCCTCGACATCCAGCCGCAGCTTTTCCAGCAGTTCAACCCGTTCTATGTGGTGTTCCTGACTCCGATTTCCATGGCCATCTTCTCAGCCCTCGCGTCAAAGAAGACCAAGTCGCATCCGGAGGGTCTTGAGCCTTCCGCACCGAAGAAAATCGGTCTCGGTATGTTCGTGGCGGCTCTGGGCTACCTCGTGATGATTCTCGCTTCCGTGGGGCAGCCGTCTCCGGCGCAGCTCGGCGGCACCGTCTCGCCTGACCCTGTCGTTCCGGCCTACCTCATCAGCACCTATCTTGTTCTCACTTTCGCCGAGCTTCTCCTTTCTCCGATGGGAATTTCCTTCGTCTCAAAGGTCGCTCCTCCGAAGTACAAGGGTCTCATGATGGGTCTGTGGTTCGCCGCGACCGCAATAGGCAACTACCTCAGCTCCGTCCCGGGCCTCCTCTGGAACGCCGTTCCGCTCTGGGCGAACTGGGCCATCCTGCTCGCGCTCTGCGTCATCGCCGGCATCATAATGTTCGCGATGATGAAGAAGATCGAGGCGGCGACGAAGTAATCCGGATTGTCCCGCACTGTTTCCCAACTTCATAGAAATCAATATATCGTTGCCCGGTGAGCACCTCGCCGCCGCTGGTCTTGCCAAGCGCGTAAATATACTTATCGATATGAAGATGTTTCGCAATTGTAAGTGTTTCGCTTACAAAAATCAAAGATTATGCTTGGGGAAAATCCGGCAACAAAAGGAATCAGACAAGTAATGGCAATGTTATAAAATTTACTTATAAGATTCTGACAAACAAAGTGTTGCACGGTTTTTGAAAATTAGTATATTTGCAAAAGTAAAAAGCAAAGACTATGGCAAACTTAAAACAATTATTCCAGTATTATCGTGATAATCAAGATGATTTTGTGAAGAAATATGACGGTAAATACATTCTGATAACATCAGACGGTGTTAAGGGTGCATTCGATACACAGACGGAAGGTTATGACACTGCCATAAAAGACTTCGGCAAAGGGAATTTTATGCTGCAACTATGCACGAAAGGTGACGAAGCCTACTCGCAGCATTTCTTTACATCAAGAGTGGCGTTCTAATGAAACCGTCAGCCTTCACTCTCCGCAAAGAAAATCTGACGGCAGAGATTGTTACTTCGTGCAGAATATGTGAAGCACGAAGTTCAACTGACACTCTTTCCGTATCAGATATGGTTGAGGTCTCTGCGTTATGGGATACAGGCGCAACGGCCTCTGTAATAACTGAAGCCTATGCGAAGCAATTGCAACTGGAGCCAGTTACGCAATGTAAGACATATCACGCACAAGGACAATCTATTGTGAATGTGTATCTGATTGACCTGCTGCTTCCGAACAACATACTTGTACACGGTGTCCGTGTGACCGAAGGAAGGCTGAATGGTTTTGGTATGCTGCTTGGTGTGGATATAATGAGCTTGGGAGACCTTGCACTAACACACCGTAACAACAGGACAGTATTTACATTTCAAATACCGTCCACACACGAATATGACTTTGAGAAACAGATTCAGCAGGGAATAGGGCAAAAGAAAAAGAAGTGAAGCAAATAACTGTCAATCTACACCATTTATTATAAAAAAGGAATCTTTAGCGGGATTCCTTTTCCTATTTAGAATATGCATATCCACGATAGATGTTTCCGTTTGACTACAAATCCATAGACTTCTCCCTGCGGAGTGGTGAAGGTCTCTATACCATCATCCCCAACTCTATCCGTCTGTCCTGTGCCTTTCTGACTTTCTCTGCCATCAGCACCACGTCCGTAGTTGTCAGCTCCACCCCTTTCTCCTCCATCTGGTAAAACCACGCTATCATTAGCAGCAGCGACCATCTTGAGTTCAGCAGCAATGTCAAGCCCTCGCAAGTGTCTGTCCGTAATCCCGACTTTAGACAGTACATTATAAATACTTCTCGCAGAGAAGTTATTGGAGCTTGCGATGTTTCTAATAATTCTTCTACAGTCATCCGATGTGATAGTGTCTATGTTAAAAGTATCCCGTATGCCAAAGCCGTCACCATTCTTCAGATTGTCAGCAAGTTCAGTATCCGATGAGTGGTCTATCAGATAAATGGTCTTGTGGTCATCTCTGTCAATCGTGACAACATCCGTGCCTGATGCTGCATACTTCCTCTGTTTCACGACATCAAGAATCTCCGGAACAGCCGCTCTGTTCTGTGAGTTCAAGTA
>CAVFTG010000041.1:0-13343 GCA_963625415.1 Barnesiella intestinihominis | reverse complement strand
GAGATTCTTTCAGATTTCCCGTTGCCGGGGATTGATTTCAGCGGAAGCGGCGCTCTTTCCGGGGACTCCGGCGCTAGCCCATCTCTTCCGGAAGCCCCGTCGTCAGAAAAATCGCCGGATGACGGTTTGACTGTCCGGTACAGACTCGGAGTAATCGCGCTCGATTCAAGTCTCAAGGTGTCCACGGCGCAGGCCTACCGGAGCATCACCCCGGCGGTTCCTCCGGTTTCCCTTCGTGACGCACTTTCGCATGACATCACGCAGTGGCGCGGTCTTCTGAAGAACGACTTTGAACCGGTAATCTCCGCCGCACATCCCATTGTCCGCGAGACAATTGAGTCCTGCTATGCCCGCGGATGCGTCTATGCGGCCATGTCCGGAAGCGGTCCGTCAGTCTTTTACATTTCGTAGCATACAGTGCAGCAATTCGCTTTCGGTATCAGTGCCTGACAGTCTCCTCCATAAAAAAAAGAAAAAACATATAAAAAAAGAAAAGAAACACCTCCTCCGCCGCCAACCCCTTGCTGCCAACCCCGAATTTTCATTCCTTTGCCTCAAGTCAAGCGCCCACGGATCGCATCCCCGGCGCAGCACAAAACGAATGAATATGGAAAGAATCGAAAATGCAAGGAAGGCGGCGAAGGCCATGGCGGTCAGCCTCCTGCTGCTTCCAGCCGCAGCCTCCTGCGGACTCCGCGAACTGGGCGAGATTGTCCCGCAGCCTCCGGTTCCGGACTACATCGCGGATGACGGAAAATCCGAAGCCGTGACCGTGGTGACGGGGGTGGAGTATCCCGAAGGCTATGACTGGAATTCATGGAATCCTTCCGGTCAGGGGACTCCCTCTCTCGTGGTGTTCCGTGACGGGGAGAAGACTCTGGATCTTCCGGTGGGGCAGGATTGTCCCGTGTCTGAAGACATTGACATGCACCGCTATGTGGACGGGCATCTGTACACGGACTTTTCCACCGGTTCGGAGACGGTCATCTCACGCGACGGAATTGAACTGTTCCGTTACTCCGGGCGGGAGCGCATAGTATTTCTCGCAGTCAGTGACGGGCATGTCCTCACTCTCGGCGAATCCCGTGACGGACAGGGGTTTTCCTCCCGTTCGGACGGCTTCCCCCTGTTTCTCGGAATGACGGGAACGGTGTTTCAGAACGCGGGGCTGTCCCCCGGCGGGGAACTGCGCTTTTTCTACAGGATGCGCGTCAATTCCACATCCGGCTACCAGTGGCAGTACTATGCCGTGACCGGGACGGAGAATGTCAAGATTGAAATCCCCTCCGATGTCACGGAGGTTTTCGGACTGGCTTTCTCTGATTCCGGTTCCGTCGCGGGCGAATCCGTTTCGGACGGTCCGGTTTCCTCGGACTCCGCCGTGCCGACCGTCCTGTGCCGGTGGAAGACCGATTCCGGGAAAACTCCGGTGGGGCTTGTGCGCTGCGGGGCGGAACCGTCGCGGTCTTCCATGATATATCTGTCACGGGTTTCAAACGGGGCGGTGCTCGGAAACTCGGAGCCTGTGATTTCCTCATTCGTCGGCAGCGACATCTTCGGACTCCGCCACATCACCATGTATTCGGGGACAAAGATAAAGATTCTGTGGTACAGCGAAGTAATCCCTGTCGGCTTCCGCCATGTCGCGGACTCCCTTGTCGGCATCCGGAAGTCCATTTCGGGCAAGTACAATGACATCCTCTGCCGGGGAAGCCGCCGGGACACCCTTCCGCCGGGCTACACGGTGATGAGCGGCGACGCGCTCTGTGTCGACAGCGGCGGGATAAAGGTCGGTATGACTTCAAGAACAGGCGGGCGCGCCATTCTCTGGAACGGCGGCGATGTTGACACTCTCGGATTCCGGGGGATTGTCACGGGGGTTTACATGGAAAAATGAACATGTCATGCTGATCGATATCCATAGCGCCAAATGCATAGGAGTGCAGGCGGTTCATGTCACGGTCGAGGTGGACATCTCGTCCGGGATAGGCATCCATCTGGTGGGACTCGCCGATGCCGCGGTCAAGGAGAGCCTCCTGCGCACGGTCACCGCCCTTCAGTCGCTCGGTTTCAGGATTCCGGGCAAACGAATCGTGATAAATCTCGCTCCTGCGGACATCCACAAGAACGGGAGCGGCTACGATGTGCCGATTGCGGTCGGCATTCTCGCTGCGTCCGGCCAGATTGCAGCCGGTTCTCTCGGAGACTATCTAATCATGGGGGAGCTTGGCCTTGACGGAACCGTCCGTCCTGTCCCCGGGGCTCTTCCTGTGGCGGAACTGAGTCTGGCGGAAGGCAGGAAAGGGTGCATCCTGCCGCTCGAATCGGCCTCCGACACGGCGGACTATTATCCGGAGGCGGTTTACGGCGTGCGCGACCTGCGGGAGGTGCTCCGGATTGTCGCCGGAGGGGGAGACGTTTCAGACCTGCTTGTCAGGAACAGGGCCGTTCCGCCGGAGGAAGGCGGAGACGCTTCCGGAGAGGACACGATGGATTTCGCGCACATCATCGGACAGGAGGGTGCCAAGCGCGGAGTCGAGATTGCCGCGGCAGGAGGGCACAACGTAATCATGGTCGGACCTCCGGGCTCCGGCAAATCCTCTCTGGCGAAGGCTCTCGCGGGAATTCTGCCGCCCATGTCGAAGGAGGAGTCGCTGGAGACAAGCAAAATCTACTCGGTGGCGGGGATTTACGGTCATCAGGGACTGATGACCGTGCGCCCTTTCAGGGCGCCGCACTACAGTGCGTCAATCCCCGCCCTCATAGGGGGCGGCTCGGACAGCATCCTGCCAGGAGAGATTTCCCTCGCCCACAACGGCGTGCTGTTCATCGACGAGTTCTGCGAAGCCCCCAAGAAGGTCATCGAAGCTCTGCGCGGGCCGTTGGAAGACGGCAGAATCGCCGTGTCGCGTCTCCGGGGCAAGGTCACTTATCCGGCATCTTTCATGCTTGTGGCGGCCGCCAACCCCTGTCCCTGCGGCTACTACGGCGAAGGAGACCGCTGCCGCTGCACCACCGGACAGAGGCTGAACTATCTCACACGCCTCTCCGGACCCATGATGGACCGCATAGACATCCAGCTCTGGATGCATTCGGTCGATGCTTCGAAGCTTACTGCGCCGTCTGAATGCGAGAGCAGCGCCCGGGTGCGGGAACGCGTGGTCAGGGCGAGGGAAATCCAGCGGGAGCGCTTTGGGGGTGACGGGATTTACACGAACGCGATGATGAACAACCGCCTCATAGGCAAATACTGCCCGCTGAGCGATTCAGGTCGGGATTTCCTGCGCCGCACAGTTGAGTCGATGGGTCTCTCGGCGAGAGCCTGCATGAGAATCATCCGTATCGCCCGCACCATAGCCGACCTCGAAGGCAGTCCCGACATTTCGGTTCTGCACCTGTCCGAAGCCACCGGCTTCCGCTTCCTCGACAAAACCCGCCGGCTTTGATTCTATGCATAATATTTACTAATTTTGCCATGGTTTCGCGGCATCGGGTCTTGAAAAACCGGAAGCTGTCCGCGAAAAATCAGTAGATGACTTGCGACATGGAACACAGCATTACGATAAAGGACACGGGCGACCTTGACAGGGCGGCGGGAGAGTTTCTTGAGCAGACGGGGGAGCGGCGGCTGATTGCTTTTTATGCGCCGATGGGGGCGGGGAAGACCACCTTCACGACAGCCGTCTGCAAGCGTCTGGGGGTGACCGACCCGGTCTGCTCGCCGACATTCACCATCATCAACGAATATGTGACAGAAAGCGGGGAGTCTGTCTATCATTTTGATTTCTATCGGCTTACGAAGCCATCCGAAGCCATCGACATCGGGCTTGACGACTATCTCTACAGCGGCTGCCTCTGTCTGATGGAATGGCCGGAGAACATTGAAGGCCTGCTGCCCGAGGAGACGCTGAAGGTGCACATCCGCGTAAATCCGGATCAGTCCCGCACGGTCTTCTGGCAGGACTGAGACGGGCAACGTTAAAACTGATTCTCAGACCATCACCAAGGCATGATAAGAAAGTTTTTTGAAAACCTCGGACGCTACTGCCTGTTCCTCAAGCAGGTCTTCCGCCGGCCGGAGAAATGGAGACTTTTCTGGCGGCAGTTCGTGCTTGAGTCGGACAAACTCATTCTTTCTTCGATTGTCATAGTCGGAGTGATATCCCTTTTCATAGGCGGGGTTCTCGTCATCCAGACGGCCTCCAACCTCGAAAATCCGTTCATCGACAAGATGTATGTCGGCTACATGGTGCGCGAAAGCCTCATTCTCGAGTTCTGTTCCACGATGGTGGCGCTCATCCTTGCGGGGAAGATGGGTTCGAACATATCCTCCGAACTCGGCAGCATGAGAATCACGGAACAGATTGACGCCATGGACATGATGGGCGTGAATTCGGCCGGCTTTCTCGTGCTTCCGAAAATTGTTTCCGCCACCGTCCTCAGTCCTCTGCTCATGCTCATGAGTCTCGGACTCGGGCTTGTGGGAGGCTGGATTGTGGTTGCGGCGACCGGGATAATATCCACGGAATCATATGTCACCGGACTTCACTACTGTTACAACGGCTACTACATCTTCTACAGCTGTTTCAAGATGTCCGTGTTCTGTTTCATCATATCGTCTGTCTCCGCCTTCAACGGCTATCATGCGAAGGGCGGTTCCCTCGGCATCGGCAAATCGAGTACGCGGAGCATCGTCGTGTCGAGCATACTCATTCTCATGTTCGACCTCATCCTCACCCAGCTCATGCTCTATTGACGGATGAAACGGTCAATGAATGCGGCGTGAGCCTATAAACGAATGAATATGAAAGGAATATGATAAAGGTAGAACATCTCTGCAAGAGTTTTGACGGAGCGGCTGTCCTCAACGACATAAACGTGGAATATGCCGAAGGGCGGTGCAATATGATAATCGGAGCGAGCGGGTCGGGAAAGACAGTGCTGATGAAAAGTCTCATCGGGCTGATTGCGCCGGACAGCGGCGAGATAAAATACGGGGATGAATCCCTGTCCGCCATGAATTACAGGGAGCGGAAGGCTCTGCATCAGAAAATCGGCATTCTGTTCCAGAACAGCGCGCTGTTCGATTTCGCGACAGTTCTTGAGAACGTCATGTTCCCTATGGAGTTCTTCACGGACTGGAGCCATGCCCGGAAGATTGAACGGGCGAAGTATTGCCTTGAGCGGGTGAATGTCATCGGTTCTGACGACAAGTTTCCGAACGAGCTGAGCGGGGGGATGCAGAAGAGGGTGGGAATCGCCCGCGCCATAGCCCTGAATCCGTCCTATCTTCTCTGCGATGAACCGAACTCCGGCCTTGACCCCTACACTTCAATACTCATAGACCGTCTCATAAGCGACCTGACCCGGGAGTTCAACATGACGACCGTCGTGAACACCCACGACATGAATTCGATTCTGGAAATAGGGGACAAAATTGCATTTCTTCATGCGGGAAGCATCCTCTGGCAGGGGGACCGTCACACCATCCTCCATACGGACTGCAAGGAACTGAAGAATTTCGTCTGCGCCAACGCCCTCGCCCGCAACATAATAGAGGGCAGATAGAAAATTCAGCCCCCGCTTCTTGATCTTGAGCAAAAAGGAAAGGGGATGCATAAAGGATGAAATGCAAACCGTCCAACGAAGCAGTTCGCCTTTCAGACACCCCGTCAAAGTTTGAAGCGGAGACCCGCCTCCACCCCGAAGGCCAGAGGCTGCGCCGTCCTGATGCTCCGCGGCTGGCCGGCCGCGAAATAGTACCTCATGCTCGGGTCGATGTAAATGCCGAGAAAATCCAACGGGGAATATTCAATCCCGAGTCCGGCCTTGACCGAAGTCTGAATCCCGCTGACATTACGGGTGTAGAACAGTGATTCTCCGTCGAATGTGCCGGTGTATCTGTTGCGGATGCATTTTTCCACCGCTCCGCCGACCGTGGCGTAGGCGTTCCACCGTTTTGACCGGAACAGGTTGAAGTAAATGTCCAGAGGGATTCCGATGTAGTGCTGGCTGTTCTTCATTTCTGCGCTGCAGCACCATCCGTCAGCATCGTAATAGGTTCCGGTGACTTTTTTGTTCAGCAGAGTGTAACTGAGTCCGACACCGACTCCGAGCCACTTCGTTATGCTGTATTTCACTCCGACTCCGAACGAAATCGGAAGACTGTAGGTGTCGGAATTGCTTCCTTCCACGAATTCCTTTCCGGTTGGAGTCCGGTTGCCCTTCGATGACAGTCTCACCGGACCGGAACTTTTCTGCGGGCCGACGAAACTGTTCCCTCCGACCGAAAGCTCGAACGGCCTCCTTCTTGCGGATTGTCTCCTCCCGGCTTTCCTGCCGGATTCATCCTCCATGTCAGGAATGTCCATGTCATCCCGGTTCAGAACGCCAGTCTCCGGAACGCCCGGGTCAGATGTGCCTGAGCCGCCCGTGTCAGACTCTTTTGCGGCCGGGCTGTCCGTGCCTGAATCACTTGTTTCAGAACCGTCCATGCCGGTTTCACCCTTGTCCGATTCAGTTCCATCTGCGGTTTTGGCCGCCTCCGCTCCGGCAAGACTCCGCTGATTCACGCCAGCATCCGCCGCCGACCTCCCCGCTGAGGCGAGGACATCTTTCTTGGAAGAAACCTCTTTCACGGCAAACGGCTCCACCTCACCCGGCTCTGCGATGCCGGAAGACTCTCCGTCCACAATCCCTCCCCCGGCTTCAACCGCCGCCACGGCGCTTCCGCTTGTCTTGTCAGGAAGAAAATACGTGATGCCGAGTACAATCGCCACGGCGGCCGCAGCTGAAGAGACGGCGGCAAGCCACCTGCCCGGAACGACAACCCCGCGCCGTCCCCGGACGGAGTCAAGTTTCGACTCCACCTCAGCCCAGATTCTGTCCGAAGCCTCCGGGGAAAGCTGTTCCCCCGGCTCTGAAAGAATCTCCCGAATCCGTCTGTCAAACTGTTCGTCCTTCATCTGCATATTTCCGTATCCTGTTCTGCAGCCAAATCCTTCCCCGGCTCAGCTGCGTTCTCGACGTGCTTTCCGAAATTCCGAGCATTTCCCCGATTTCCTTATGCGAATATCCCTCAATCGCATAGAGGTTGAACACGGTTCTGAATCCCGTCGGCATCTCCGTCATCACGGACATGATGTCCTTGTATGCAAGTTTTTCAATGGCCGTCTCCTCGTTCACTTTCAACCCCCTCGCGGCCGAAATGTCGTCGCTCATCCTGAGCGCGTCGTTCTTTCTGAGGTACATCAGCGAGGCGTTGATGAAAATCCTTCGCGCCCATCCGTCGAACGACCCCGTTCCTCCGTAACTCCGCAACTTCGTGAACAGCGCCACGAAACCCTCCTGCAGGATGTCCTCGGCCACGGTCCGGTCTCCCACATAACGCACGCATACGGGGAAATAGCGGGGTGCCAGAAGTTCGTACATCCTCCTCTGTGCAGCCCGGTCTCCTCCGATGCATCCGTCTATGAGCGGAACAGCCTTGTCTTCTTCCACGACACCAAGTTGCGGACCGGAAAAACTGCCGACTTTCAAGATGCGACCCCGGTCCATGACGTTGCATCAGCCGATATTTTTTCCAAAAATACTCTTTTTTCGCGAATTGCTTGTTATCTTTGTGAGTTTGTGAGAACTGTGATATGAAAATGATTCTGAAATATATTCTTGTCTTCCTCGCTTCGGCGTGCCTTTGCGTCAACGCATTCGCCCAAAAGGAGCCGAGGGAGTCGATAAAGGACAGCGCGCTGCTTCTTGCGGTCGAGAAATATGACTCCGGGGCGTATGCCGACGCGGAAAGGATGCTGAAATCGATAACAGGTCAGGATCCGGACTATGACGCCGCGCATTATTACCTCGCCCTCGTGTATCTTGCCGGGAATGAGAGCGACCTCGCCGAGGCGGAGCTTCTCCGCGCCGTGGAGTGCGATCCGGGAAATTTCTGGTATCGCCAGCGGCTTTCCGTGGTGTATCGCCACACGAACCAGATTTCCAAGGCGATAGAAACTTACGAAAAACTTCTCTCCGATTTTCCGAAAAAGAGCGAACTCTATTTCGATCTTGCGGAGATGTATGCGCAGAACGCTCAGATTGACAAGGCATTGGCCACGCTCGGGGACATTGAGCGGGTGTTCGGGGATTCGGAGTCCATCGCGATGTACCGTTTCCGTCTTCTGATGGCGTCGGGAAGGACGGAGGAGGCGTACAGGTCTCTGGAGGAATATAATTCGAAATATTCATCCCCATATATACTTTCGACTCTCGGCGACTACAGGATGTCCATGTACGAGGATTCGCTCGCGGTCGCATATTACGATGAGGCCCTTTCGCTCGACGGAACGTTCGCTCCGGCGGTTCTCGGAAAAGCGGAGGCGATGCGCATGACGAGGAGATATTCCGAATATTTCCCGCTTCTCGACAGCTACATGTCGAATGAAAATGTCCAGGCGCGTGGGAAGGCCGAATATCTGAAGGCCATAATGGAACAGTCCGACCCTAAATTCGTCGCATCGTTCCTTCCTCAGATTGACACGGCGGCGAACATCTGCTTCCGGGAGCACCCCTCCGACAGTTCCGTGATAGCCACTGTCGCAGCTTACTACTACCGCACTCAGCGTCAGGATGTTGCGGAAGACCTGTTCCGTCTGAACGCATCCATGCACCCGGACATGCCGGAGCTGACGGCGACCTACCTCTATGCTCTGATGTATTCCAATAAATGGGAGAAACTTGCGGAGGCGGGTGCGGAGGCGGCGCTGCAATATCCGGAAATTCCGGATTTTCTGGCGCTTGCAGGCACCGGTTACAGTTTCATGAAGGATTATGACAAGGTCATTGAACTTTCCCGGGAGATGCTGCGCAGGTCGCCGAAAGACAGTGCGGTCGCGGTTTCGGCCTATTCCGCGATGGGCGACGCGTACTATCAGAAGCATGACACGAAAAACGCGTTCAAGTCATACGACAAGGTTCTGAAGGTCAGCCCGGACAATATCTATGTCCTGAACAATTACGCCTATTATCTTTCGGTCGCAGGGGTGAATCTGAAGAAGGCGTATGCCATGAGCAAAAAGACGATAGAGGCGGAGCCTGACAACGCGACCTATCTCGACACCTTCGGATGGATACTTTACCTCCAAGGCAAGGCGCTGGAGGCCAAGCCGTTCTTCAAGCACGCGATGCTCTATGGCGGGAAGGACAGCGCGGTGATCATGGACCATTATGCCGAGGTGCTCTATGCCCTGAAAGAGTATGATCTCGCTTTCGTCTATTGGTACAGGGCGCAGGCGAAGAATGCCGACGGCGAAATCCCGGATCTCGACGCCCGCATCGCCGAAAGGAAAAAAGCTGCGGGGAAATGAGAATCTGTTCCATATCGCCTCTTTTCAGTGCATGCCGTGCGGCGGCGCTTGCGGTGATTTTCGGATTTACCGGAATCATCGGTGCATACGCGCAGGGCACGGGTGCGCAGGAGCAGAAGAAGGAAAAGCTCGAAAAGGAAATAGAAATCATCAACAGGCAGCTCTCTTCCAATGATTCAAAAAGCCGCAGCGCCCTTTCGACCTACAGCCTCCTCTCAAAGAAAGTGAGCAACCGTCAGGCGCTTCTGAAGGAGAGCCGGCGCAAGGAAAGGGAATGTGCGGACAGGATATATCTCAAGCAGAGGGAAATCAACAGGTTGCAGGAGAGTTACGATACGCTCGCGGCTCATTACGACCGGCTTGTCCTGGCCGCCTACAAGAATCGTGACGCGAGGATATGGTATATGTACATTCTCGCGAGCGA
This sequence comes from Barnesiella intestinihominis, assembly GCA_963625415.1. Lineage (GTDB taxonomy): Bacteria > Bacteroidota > Bacteroidia > Bacteroidales > UBA932 > Cryptobacteroides. The sequence continues at coordinate 3,560 of CAVFTG010000041.1, read as the reverse complement.
AGACCTGTCACAGGCCTACCGGCGCTACGGATATTTCAAGAGTCTCGCCTCGCAGATCGGGGAGGAGGCGCGGCGCATGGAGGAGACGCGCAGCCGTCTGGAGAAGGAACGCGATGAATTGCAGAAACTCCGCGCCGAGCAGAAGAAAGTGACGCAGAACACTCAGAAGGAACTTGAAAAGCTTCAGAGCGAACAGGCGGAATCCAAGGCTCTGGTCGGAAAGCTCAGAAAGGAGAAGAAGAAGTATCAGAAGGAACTTGCCGCGAAGAAAAGACAGGTTGAGGCTCTCGACAGGGAGATTGCACGTCTTGTCCGGGAGGCGATGAAGGGAGGCGCGGCTTCCGCGAGCGGTTCCGGCAAGAAATCAGGCAAGACGGTGATTGACGAGAAACTGGCGGCCGAGTTTTCGAAAAACAAGGGGAGACTCCCGTGGCCTGCCGACGGGCCTGTGGTGGACGCTTTCGGGGAAAGGCGTCACCCTGTCTACAAAGAGGTGAAGCTCCCGAAGAACAACGGGGTCGGGATTGCGCTGCCGCCGGGCACTGCGGTGAAATGCGTATTTGACGGGGTTGTCAAGCAGGTGCTTGTGATGCCGGGCTACAATCAGTGCGTGCTTGTCCAGCACGGCAACTATTTCACGTTCTACTGCAAGCTCAAGAATGTCGTCGTGAAGTCCGGGCAGAAAGTCAGGACCGGGCAGGACATCGGGACTGTGGACACCATAAACCGCGACACGCAGCTGCATTTCCAGATTTGGAAGGACACGTCTCCGCAAAACCCCGAGTCATGGCTGAAGTGATGGCATGAGAGCCGGGCCGCCGCGTCGGGCGGTTTGATGAAAACGGTTGAAATGATGAACTGACATGGAAAAGAAAACGGTGTTTCTGACCGGGGCTACCGGCAATATGGGCTGGGCTGGCTTTCAGGAGCTGCACTCCCGGTCTGACAGGTTTGTCGTCAGGATTCTGGCGCGTCCGAGCAAAAAGAACAGGAAGAAACTTGCTCCATATCTCGATGACCCTTCGGTGGAGATCGTCTGGGGCGACCTCACGGATTACGGCGACATCCTCCGTGGCGTGACCGGAGCCGACTTTGTCCTTCATGTCGGCGGGATGGTCTCTCCTGCGGCCGACTATTTCCCGGAGAAGACCCTGAAAGTCAATGTCACATCGGCTGAATATGTCGCGAAGGCGGTTCTGGCGCAGCCCGACCCGTCAAAAGTCAAAGTCGTTTACATCGGCTCCGTGGCCCAGCTCGGTGACAGGCAGTTCCCGAACCACTGGGGGCGTTCCGGCGACCCTGTGACCGCGAGCCTTTTCGATGCGTATTCCGTTTCGAAAATCCGGGCGGAGAAGGCCATAGTCGATTCAGGAATTCCGCGCTGGGTGTCCCTGCGCCAGTCGGGGATACTCTACCCCGGCATACTCAAGGCCGTCAGCCCCACCGCGTTCCACGTTCCCGTGGCTGGTGTGCTCGAGTGGGCGACCATAGAGGATTCAGGCCGTCTCCTCGCCAATGTCTGCGAGGATTGGGTGTCGGAGGATTTCTGGAACAATTTCTACAACATCGGCAGCGGCGAGCAGTACAGGATGACCAACTACGAGTTCGAAACCCGCATGCTGACCTCTCTCGGGCTGCCTGGCCCGGAGAAAGTCTTCGAGCCGCAGTGGTTCGCGCTGAAGAATTTCCACGGAATGTGGTATGAGGATTCCGACGTTCTCGAAAACCACCTCCATTTCCGGGGAAATGTTCCGGTCGATGAATATTTCCGACGGATGAAGTCCAAACTTCCATGGTTCTATAACCTTGCCTTCCTCGCCCCGGCATTCGCCGTGAAGATGTTCATGAAACCTTATGCCTTTGAAAAGGGGCTCGGGACCCAGTCGTGGGTGGACGGAGACCCGGAGAAGATGAAAGCATATTACGGCTCACGGGAGGCATGGGAGGCCATAAAGTCGTGGAAAGACGTGATTCCGCCGCATTACGAGAAGAACATCGAGAAAGCCCGGGGGAAAGGCGAACTGCACCGTCTCGACCACGGATGGGATGAAACGAAATCCATATATGAGCTGACGGACGATGAGCTTCGGAAGGCGGCGGAGTTCAGGGGCGGCAGGTGGCTCGGCCCGGCGGATGCGGAAAGACCGGCATCCGACGCCTCGGGCCGCCGCATCAGGGGGCTTCAATATCTCTGGGAAGACGGGGACGGAAACCGATTCACAGCATCGCTGGAGTATGTCCTTCTCGGCGGAGGATGGTTTCAGCCTACCAGCCAGACCAATACATGACGGTCGAAGACCATATACTCCAGATCAAACTCTTCCTCATGACCGTCCTTGTGGATGAAAGTGGCCTCAAGCTCGCCCTCACCCTTCGGGTTGAACTTCTCCACCTCAATCTGCTCGGCGAAATCCACCCTGTTCTGTGACATTCTCTTGAATATCGCCTCTTTCGCGCACCAGTAGATTGCCAGCTGCTCGTTCTTCCTCTTCCTGTCGTCATCGTCGAGATCGTCGATTTCGTCTTCCGACAGGGCTTTTTTCTCCACTGCCGAGAAATCCCTGTCCAGCGACTCGATGTCGATTCCGAGGTCGTCTTCGTCATGGATGATGACGGCGACATATTTCTCCGTGTGGGTTATGCTTATGTTCGTGGCACAGTTCTCGAGGTACGGCTTTCCGTTGTCGTGGTGGTCGAGATACATCTTCTCGTCGAAGAGTTCATTTATGAGCGCCCTCACGGCGAGTTTCTGTTTTCTCTGCGACTCGCTTCCGTAGAGGTTGATTTCCTCCATCTCGTCAGTCGGTACGGAACTCAGTTCCTTGAGCTCCTCTTCCGTTTCCGTAATCTGCCAGACCGCAAGTTCGGCCCCGTTTTCAAGTTCCTTTTTAAGATATAGTGCCATATAGCCTTTTGAAGCTGTTGTTTTGATTCTTATTGTGATTCATCGTCTTCTTGCGATTCCACGCCGCGGAACCGGGCGTTCCGGACACGGAAAAACCCGCCGTCCTGCCGAATGGCGTTCCCGAATTTGCGATGTGACGGATTGCCGCCAGCGGGTCGTCAGAAAGACTGTCCGCCGTTATGCTCTGAGTTCCTGATATTGGACTGGGAGGTTCCACGTGTCTGCCATCGTTAATAATTACGGCTGCAAATATAGTTATTTTTTAATTATTTGCTAAATTTGCGCCCGAATTTCAAGGAGTTGGAATCGGTTTCATATGGAAATAACGTATTAAAAAGCAATAATATCATGAAGTATTTGACAAACGAGAAACTTACGATTGTCGGCGCCGGCGGAATGATCGGTTCAAATATGGCGCAGACGGCGCTTATGCTCGGACTCACTCCGAACATCTGTCTCTATGACATCTTCGAACCCGGTGTCCACGGCGTCGCCGAGGAAATGTACCACTGCGGATTCGAGGGGGCGAACATCACATGGACAGTCGACCCGGAAGTGGCGTTCAAAGACGCGAAGTACATCATCTCATCCGGCGGAGCGCCGCGCAAGGAGGGGATGACCCGCGAGGATCTTCTCAAGGGCAACTGCCAGATTG
>CAVFTG010000040.1:12619-13348 GCA_963625415.1 Barnesiella intestinihominis | reverse complement strand
ACCTAAAACTTAACCTATGAAAAAACTATTCGATTGTTTTCATTTGCAATTGTTGTGCCAAAATCATGCAGGATGAGCCGCCGGCATGCCAAAATCGTTCTTTTTGGTCCATTTTAGTTCATTTTTGCTTCGATTCGGCGGAGAATCTCCGGGACATCGGTGATGGAACCGGCCTCATGTACCCTGTCCGAAACCGGCATGTCGGCGAACTCGTGCGACCAGACCATCGCGTGTGGTACGTGAATCGCGCGACCTCCGATTTCAATCACCGGCGCAATGTCCGATTTGACTGAATTTCCGACCATGATCAGATCTTCCGGGGCGAGGTCGAACTTCTGGCATAGCTCGAGGTAGTTCCTCCTGTCTTTCTCCTCGAGCACCTCAATGTGGTGGAAAAAGCGTGAAAGCCCGCTCTTGCGGTACTTTGACAGCTGCTCTGTGAGGTCGCCCTTTGTCGCGACCGCCAGTTCATATCCCATGTCCCTGATTTCCCCGAGCACTCCTTCAACCCCGTCAATCATCTCGAAGCGGTGGTAGGCGAGGTCGGTGATGATTTTCTTTATCCCGAAGTACATCTCCGAACTGAGACAGCCTCCGCAGAGTTCAAGAGCCGTGTCGAGCATGCCGAGCATGTAGGTCTTCGAGCCGTAGCCGAAAATCGGGATGTTGCCTTCCTGCCTCGCCCAGAGCGTCTGCTGTATGGCCGCAGCATCCGCCTCGTGATGAAGC
>CAVFTG010000040.1:0-12609 GCA_963625415.1 Barnesiella intestinihominis | reverse complement strand
GCTGTCGGAGGGTTCCGCCGCCGGAATCTCAACCGGCTTTATCGTGATGATGCGTATGTCCTTCACCGGCCGGTCACGCCTGTCAGTCGGCGCGGCGGCAATCCTGTCGATGACATCCAGCCCCTCGACCGTCTCTCCGAACACGGTGTACTGCCCGTCGAGGTGGATGCAGTTCATCTCGTCCTGGACAATGTAGAACTGCGAGCCGCTTGAAGACTTGCGCGGATTGGCCGTGTCCCCCCGTCTCGCGGCTGCAAGCGCCCCTTTCTTGTGGAAATATTCATTCACGAACTCCGCCGGAACCGTGTAGTCCGGACCGCCCTGTCCGTAGAGTTCGGTCTTGGAGCTGTCACGGGTGTAGGGGTCTCCCGTCTGGATCATGAAGCCGTTGATGACCCTGTGGAAAAGCAGGCTGTCGTAGTAATGCCCGCTGACGAGCCTGCAGAAGTTGTCCCTGTGCTTCGGGGTCTTGCTGTAGAGTTTCACGCGGATTGTCCCCTCCGTCGTGACGATGTCGAATTCCGGTTCGATGTTCTGTACCATGATTATGCTGTCTTTCTGTTCTTCCGCGATTTTCTTTCCGTGTCCGCCGTTGCCGCAGGAGACTGCGCATAGACATACGGTTATGGCTATGGCTGTCGCCAAGATGATGCCTGTTCTTCTCATATATGGTTTTCTGATTTGCGCGAAGGGATTATCCTCCGGAGTTTGAAATGCAAAGTTATAACAATTCCATGTTCCGGCAAGCGGCGGATTGTCAAAATCTATGGAAAATGCCTAATTTTGTGCCATGGCAAAAAATCCGTTGAAACAGCTGGCGGGGGAGACCGCCATATACGGGCTGAGCACGATACTCGCCCGCATAATAAATTTCCTGTTTGTACCGTTCTATACGAGACTGCTCACCACGGCGAGCTACGGAGTGGTGACCGAATTCATGGCCTACATCGCCGTGCTTCAGGTGGTGCTCGTGATGGGGCTGGAGACCGGGTGCTTCCGCTTCGCGAACAGGGAGGGGGCGCAGCCGGAAAGGGTCTATTCGAGCGCTCTCGCGGCGGTGAGCGCGGTGAGCTTCGCTTTCCTCGCCCTGATGGTTGTCTTCGCGAAGCCGCTCGCGCATCTGCTCGGGTATGACGGCTACGGAAGCTGCATCATGTACATGGGAGGCATACTCGCCCTTGACAGCGTCACGGCAATCCTCTTCGCGAAACTCCGGCAGGAGCACCGTGCGGTGAAGTTCGCCGTGTTCAAGACGGTGAAGATTCTGGTGGAGACAGGAGCCAACATCCTGCTGTTCTTTCCATTCGTGTCCTTCTGCTCCCGCCGGGCGGCAAGCCTCGGGGTCGAGCCGTCGGCTCTCACTCCTTCGGACGTGTGGCTGCTGCATTTCATAAGCCCGACTCCGGACTTCAGTTATGTGATTTTCGCGATTTTCCTCAGCTGCACGGTCTGCGCCCTGCTTTTCATCCCGGATCTCATACGCCTGAACTTCAGCTTTGACGGGAAGCTGCTCGGGCAGATGCTCGCATATTCCCTGCCCCTTATGGTCGCGGCTCTCCCGGGGATAGTCAACGACTTTCTCGACCGGCTGCTCTTCCGCTTTCTCGACACGAATCCGGAGCAGTGGCAGTCGAGCCTCGGCATATTCCAGGCAGCCGTGAAACTCGCCGTCATAATGAACCTCTTCATCCAGATGTTCCGTTTCGCGGCCGAACCCTTCTTTTTCCAGCGGGCGAAGGACAGGAACAGCAGGGAGCTGTATGCCAGGGTTATGGAACTCTTCACGGCGTTCTGCGGACTCGTCTTTCTCGGAGTCATATATTATATAGACATCATCTCGCTGCTTCTCGGGCGGGATTTCCGCAGCGGGGTGGGCGTGGTTCCGGTGATGCTCCTCTCCTACATGATTCTGGGGATGCTGTTCAACGTGTCGATGTGGTACAAGCTCTCCGGCAGGACGAACATGGCGATATGGATCACTTCGGCGGGGCTTGTCGTGACGCTCGTCGTCAATCTCGTATTCATGCCGCGTTACTCCTACTGGGCGGCGGCTTTCGGACACCTCGCAAGCTATGCGGTGATGTTCATCCTCAGCGCCGTGCTCGGGCAGAAGTACTGGAGGATTCCCTACCGCTGGGGACGCATCCTCGGGACTCTCGCCCTGATGTTCCTCTTCTATGGCGCGGCGACTCTGATTGACATCCATCTGTTCCATTTCGCCGGATGGGACACCGACCGTCACCTGCTGTGGTGGAAACTCGGTGTCCACACAGTCCTCCTTCTCGGCTATCTCGCCTCCGCATGGGCGCTCCTGCGCAGGGGCGAATCCGGTGGAACTACCAGAAGAAACTGCTGCCGAGAGCGAGCAGAAGTGAGTGGTTGATCGGGAACAGAATGTCGTATTCTGTCTGGAATTTCAGACAGAAATTGCTGCTGATGCGCACGCCGAACGCTCCGCCGCAGAGCAGTTCTCCGTATCCCTTGCTGATCTGTGATTTCATGGCTTCCGGGCAGCGGAAGCTGCGGTAGCCTCCTCCGACCATCATGTCGGCCTCCACGTAGAGAATCTTGGCGAAAGGGAGGTTGAACACTGCGCCTGCGAGATAGTCATAGAAGTTGCATGTCAGTCCGAGTTCCGAGGCCGTGGCTGAGTCGGTGTGCCGGTCACGCAGGGAATTGATTCCGAGCCTGAAACGGGCTGAGATTCTCGGACGGATCGGGAAGTCGGCCTGAACGGCGACGACGCCTCCGGAAAACTTGCCTTTTTCTCCGATGCCGTAGCGGTGGCCGTAGAGGGATTCGATGGAATAGTAGAGAAGGGACTTGTCGTCATTGAAGTCGAGCGGCTCCCATGCGTCGGAAATGTTTTTTTTCTTGAAAATCGCGTCATTGATGAGGTAGCCCAGCTTGACCGAGCCGACTCCGATGACAGCTCCCGTGAACACGTCGGTGAACCAGTGCCGGTGGTTCATGATTCTGGAGGCTCCGGTGATGGACGCGACGCCGTAGCTTGCGAAACTTATCCACGGTGAGCGCCAGCCGTATTCTTCATGGAGCATGGTGGCGCACATGAATGCCGTCGCGGTGTGCCCCGACGGGAAGGAGTTGCGGGTGCTGTTGTCCGGGCGGAGCCTTCTCACGCTGTATTTTATCCCGTTCACGGTCGCGGCCATGATGCCGGCCGAGAACGCCTCCGCGCACAGCCATTCCGCCCCCTCCTTGCTGCGTCCCTCCACTCCGCAGGCGCGCATGAGAATCATCGCGGCGGCGGGGGAGAACTGAAGGTAGTCGTCGTATCGGTATCGGAATGACGGGATGTCGTTCAGCCTTATCGAACGGATGTCGGTGTCCCAGTCTATCTTCGGTCCGGGCACCTGGGTGACGGGCTCGGAGGTCGTCGCGTCTGAAGTCTGTGCGTATGCGGGGCTCACGCCCGTCAAGCACATGAAAACCGTTGAAACAAGAACGGTGAAACACGGGAATATGAACTTTCTCATATTTTTTGATGAATGTTTAGAAATATTTTCTTTCGTTTCTGTTCAATGCCATGAAAATGAAGAACATCAGCGAGAACGACAGCAGGGACGAGCCTCCGTAGCTCACGAACGGGAGCGGAATTCCGATGACAGGCATCAGCCCGATGGTCATTCCCACATTGATGAAAAGATGCATGAATATGCAGCAGGCGAAACAATAGCCGTAAATCCTCGTGAATTTCTCGCGGCTGTGTTCGGAATCTCTGACGATTCTCCAGATCATCAGGGCGTATATGAGTATGACGGCCGTCGCGCCGAGAAATCCCCATTCCTCACCGATGGTGCAGAAGATGAAGTCTGTGCTCTGTTCGGGGACGAATCCGTAGGTCGTCTGCGTGCCCTGGAGGTAGCCCTTTCCGGCGAAGCCTCCCGAGCCGATGGCAATCATTGACTGGTTCACGTTGTAGCCCACGCCGGCGGGGTCGTCCTTGAGATTGAGGAGAACCTCGATGCGGCTGCGCTGATGGTCACGGAGTATGTTGTCGAAGATGAACTCCACGGAATAGGTGAAAATTATTCCCGCTATGACGGCTGCACATGCGTTGTAGAGGTGGAAATGCCTGTGGCGGAACGCAAATATCATGGCTGCCGGAACCGTGGCCGCGATGGCGGCGATAAGCAGTTGGGCAGGTTTGATTTTCATCAGGAAGGAGTCCGGACTGCCGACGGCCTGCGCGATTCTGTCGAAAATCATCGGAATGAAAGCGAGCAGAACCGTCACCGGAATCCCCACAAGAAGGAAGAGCTTCCCTTTCCCCTCATTCAGCGCGACATAGCCGGTGACGGATGCCGCGAGAGTGAGAATCGCCGCGTATGGGCTGACGGTCAGGGTGAGGATGAACAGGATTATCGCCATTCCAGCCGTCACGACCAGCCATCCGGAGAGTCCCTCGCGGTAGAGCATGAATATGAATCCGCAGTAGACGAGTGCGGAGCCGGTTTCTTTCTGCGCCACGATGATTGCCATCGGGACGAGGATTATCGCCGCCGTGAGAAGAAAGTCCTTCGTCCGGTTCATGCGGTAGTCCACCTGACTCATCAGGGTCGCGAGCATCAGCGATGTCGTGGTCTTGGACAGCTCCGCCGGCTGGAAGCTGACAGGGCCGAGAGTGAACCACGAACGGGAGCCGTTGACATCGTGGCTGAGGAAAATCACCGCAACGAGCAGTGCCAGCATCAGAATGTAGAGCGGCAGCGAGAACCCCTCATAGATTCTCGGGGGAATCACGAACATGACGAGCGCGCCGACACCGAGCGAAAGCAGCAGCCAGATGACCTGTTTCCCGCTGCGCAGTGACGGATCCAGAACGTTTCCACCGTCAACCGGGTGGACGGCCGCGTAGATGTTGAGTATTCCTGTCACCACAAGCAGGAGATAGCAGCCGAGCAGCCACCAGTCCGTGGTTTTCGCTAAGCTGCGTCTGTTTGTTCCTGTTCCGTATGTTCCCATAATTCTTACAAGCCGTTCAGTTGCCGTCGTTTCCAATCCGTGCGCCGTCAGTTTGTTTCAATCCGTGTGCACCGTCAGTCTTTTTTGACCTTGTGCATCAAGTCTCCGTTCATCACCCTTTCCTCCAGAGGCTTGCGCTGCTCCGAAATCTCTCCGGAGAGATACTTCTCCACGAGCAGCGAGGCTATCGGAGCCGCCCACGCCGCGCCGAAGCCGCCGTTCTCCACATAGGCCGCCACCGCAATCTTCGGGTTGTCCTTCGGAGCGAAGCAGATGAACACCGAGTTGTCGTCTCCTCGTGGATTCTGCGCCGTTCCGGTCTTGCCGCATATCTCAAGCCCGGGAACCGCCGCCACGCTCGCCGTTCCTCCGGAGCCGTAGCCGCTGTTCACTGCGCGGTACATCCCGTTGATGACTTTCGGGAAATGAACCGTGTCGACCTTGGTGTAGTGCCTCACGCGGTACTTGTCGTCAATCCTGTGGTTTTCGGAATCCTTGATTATGTGGGGGATGTAATAATATCCCCGGTTCGCCACCGTGGCGCAGAGATTCGCGAGGTGAAGCGGCGTGCAGCCCAGTTCGCCCTGCCCGATGGACAGGGATATGACGGTCAGCGATTTCCAACCGCCCCTGCGGTAGTATTTGTCGTAGTATTTCGAATCCGGCACGAACCCGCCGAGTTCCGACGGGAAATCGCTGCCGAGTTTCTGACCGAAACCGAAACTTTTCACATAGGCGTTCCATGCGTCCAGACCCTCGGCCACGTCGGAGTATCTGCCGTTGTCGAGGATGTCGCGGAGGACGTAGCAGTAGTAGGCGTTGCAGGACATCATGATTGACTCCTCGAGGTTCAGCGGGGACTTGTGCGCGTGACAGCCGAGCTTGCTTTTCCCGAAATGGTAGCCTTGGCTGCACGGGTGCGTCGTGGACGGGGTGACGACTCCTTCCTGGAGCCCTATCAGGGCATTGACGAGCTTGAACACCGAACCCGGCGGGTAGGGGGCCTGCACGGCGCGGTTGAACATCGGCTTGTAGGGGTTGCCGAGAATCTCGGAGTAGCGGTTGCCTATGTCCGCGAGCATGTCCACGTCGATTCCGGGACTCGACACCATGGCGAGAATCTCCCCCGTCGAAGGCTCGATTGCCACGAGGGAGCCGACCTTGCGCTCCATGAGCATCTGCCCGTAGTGCTGGAGCTCCGCGTCGATGGTCGTGGTGATGTCGTTGCCCGGCACCGCCTCGCGATCCATCTCTCCGTCTCTGAAGCGTGTCTGGATGCGGTTGTTGGAATTGCGGAGGTAGATGTTGTAGCCTTTCCTGCCGCGCAGCTCCTCTTCCATCGCCGCCTCGATTCCGGTCTTTCCGACATAGTCTCCGCTGCGGTATTCGTCCGGATGCTTCTTCAGAAATTCGGCGTCAACCTCGGACACATAGCCAAGAAGATTGCCTCCGGCATTGTACGGATAGTCCCTTACGCTTCTGGCCTGTCCCCTGAATCCCGGAAACCTGTATTCGACCTCCGCGAACTTCATGTACCTTTCCGGAGGCAGCTGTTTGAGGAAGGTGAGCGTCTGCCATCCGATTTTTGTCCTGAAACGCCGGTATTCGGCCATCTTCTTCCTCACGAACGTCGTGTCTATGCCGAGTATGGCGCAGAATTCGAGAGTGTCGAACGGCGTGACCTCGCGGGGCGTGACAAGAATGTCATGGACGACCTTGTTGCCGACGAGAATCCTGTCGTTGCGGTCGTGGATGATGCCGCGTGTGGGATATATCGTGGAATATACCATCGAATTGTTCGACGAGTCGGTCTTGTAGCGGTCATCGACAAGCTGGATGACGAAAAGCCGGCTCAGGAGAACCAGCACGGCCGCCCCGAGTCCGATCAGCAGCTTGTTTTTCCTGTCCAGAACCATGGCGCGCTAACTTCTGGTGTTTTTGGCCGCAAAGGCATAAATCACGAGGACTGCCGGAACCGTGCTCGCCGCGAGCGAGCAGACAAGGCGCAGCAGGTTGAATCCCAATGTCCTTTCTCCCGCCCCGTCGATGATTACATAGACGGCGAGGAACAGCGCCGTCGCCGACATCGTCATGGCGAGCATGCGCGGCCATCCGCTTTTCCCGACATTCAGCGCATCTGCCCTCGTGACCGTGTCCTCCCCGATGAAAAGTCTGATGAGCGGCTTCCGCAGAAGGGTCACAGGCACGAGAGCAGCCATATTCAGTCCGAGCACTCCGTCCGAAAGCCAGTCCACGGCGAACCCGACCGCAAAGGCTATGAGCATGGAGACGGATGTCCCCGTGCGGAGCGGAATGAACGTCACGAGAACGGGCAGCAGCGTCACGGTCACCAGCGGGCCGAGAAACATGCAGTCGCAGATTATAATCTGGCACACGACCAGAACAAGCCAGCCTGCGATGAATTTTGCGTCAGTCTTCAGCATGTCACCTGTCCTCCGTTTCCAATGATTCCAGTTCCTCCGCGTCCGGGTTGCCCACGACCGTGACATATTTCAGACCGCTGAAGTTTTCGAACAGCCCGACTTCGAGGTTGTAGGTCGCGCCGTCCTTCAGGGAGGCTCCGATGACCACCCCGAGCGGGATGTCTCTGGGGAAAATGGCTGAGAACCCGCTCGTGTAGACCGTGTCTCCGAGTCCGTTCACGAGGTGGTGCGGGATTTCCTCAAGCACGGCGTTCCTATATCCGTCCCAGCTCATCGGTCCCACCGGGCCTTCCTTCCCGAGCCTTGCGCTGACGCTCATGTTGTAGTTGCGGAAAGTGATTCCGTAGCTGTAATGCCTGCTCACGCTTTCGATGATTCCCACGACTCCCTTCTCCGTGATGATTCCGGAACCTTCGAGTATGCCGTCCTCGGCCCCCTTGTCGAGAATGACATAGTTGTGCTGGCGGTTGTTGCTCAGCTTGACAATCTCCGCCGGAGTGAAGCGGTAGCGCCCGTTGGCTCCCCGGATTCCCTCTTTCAGCATAATCCCCGATGCCTGGATATTGTCCTCAAGAAAGCGCAGTCTGGCGGAGAGTCTCGCGTTCTCGGCGGCGAGAGAGTCGTTTTTCGCCGCAAGCGAGAAATAGCCCGTGATTTTCTCTCCCCCGCTCCACAGAACGGCCATCGCGCCGTGTCCGGCTTTCATGAGCCAGTTTCTCTGGAGCTCGTTGCCGTAATACAGAACGGCAATCGCAGCCGCTTCCAGAATGAGGAATACGGCTGCGGTCACCAGCGATGATATGGCACGGCTCTTCTGCATGTGCGGACTTGTCTATCTCATCAGGAAAGAGTAGTCGTCGATGTGTTTGAGCGCCAGACAGGTTCCGCGCGCCACGGCTCTCAGCGGGTCTTCGGCGATGTGGAACCGGATGTTCACCTTTTCTGACAGGCGTTGGGCGAGTCCCCGGAGCAGCGCGCCGCCTCCGGAGAGGTAAATTCCGTCCTCGACGATGTCGGCGTACAGTTCCGGCGGAGTCTGTTCGAGGACATGCAGGATTCCCGCCTCTATCCTCGCGATGGATTTGTCGATGCTGGTCGCGACTTCCTGATAGGAGACAACGGCTTCCACAGGGTGAGCCGTCATGAGGTTCGGCCCGTTGACTTTCATCGGCTCCGGCTCTTCATCAAGTTTGGTGAGCACCGAACCGACCCTGATTTTTATCTGTTCCGCAGTGGATTCTCCGACACGGATGTTATGCTGCTGCCGCATGAACTGCATTATGTCGCCGGTGAGAACGTCGCCGGCCACTTTGAGACTGTCCTGCACCACAATCCCGCCGAGCGAAATCACGGCGATTTCGGTGGTTCCGCCTCCGATGTCCACGACCATGTTGCCCCGGGCAGCCTGCACGTCAAGTCCGATTCCGACTGCGGCCGCCATCGGCTCGTAAATCAGGTAAAGCTCCCTGCCGCCGGCATGCTCGGCCGAGTCGCGCACGGCTCTTTTCTCCACCTCGGTGCTTCCCGAAGGAATGCCTATGACCATCTTGATGTTGGGCTGGAAAAGCGTCCTGCGGTTGCTGTTTATCTGTTTGATGAATCCACGGATCATTATTTCCGCCGCGTCGAAGTCCGCGATTACGCCGTCTTTCAGCGGCCGCACCGTCCTGATTTTCGGATTTTCCTTCCCCTGCATCGTCTTCGCCTTCTGTCCCAAGGCTATCGGTCTCCCCGTCACGATGTCGATTGCCACGATGCTCGGTTCGTCCAGGACAATCTTGTCGTTCTGGAATATGACGGTGTTCGCCGTCCCGAGGTCAATCGCGAGTTCCTGCGTCAAGAATGAGAATGCCATGTCGTATTGTCTTTTTTTTGCGCGTTTCAAAAATCCAAGCCTGTCCATGATGCCGTTTCAGAACGGTTCATTGTAAATCTTGCAAATTTATGTAAAAAAACTCATATTTGCGCGCATATTTCAGTGAAGGCAGATGGATTCGAGAAAAAAATATCTCATCGCGGTGGCAGGTGGGCGCGGACTCAGGATGGGCGCGGATCTTCCGAAGCAGTTTCTCCGGATAGGGGGGCGCTCCGTACTCCACCGCACGATTGACCGTTTTGTCGCGGCATGTCCCGACATCAGGGTGATTACGGTCATGAATCCGGACTATGTCGGGCTGTGGAAGGAATATTGTCTCTCCTGCGGGATGACGGTGAGGCAGACAATCGTCTGCGGGGGCATGACCCGTTTCCATTCGGTGAAGAACGCGCTCGGGAAGATTCCCGACGGGGCGCTTGTCGCGGTACATGACGGCGTGCGCCCTTTTGTTTCAGAGGAGCTGATAGTGAGGATGTTCGCGGCTGCGGAGTCCGTTCCGGCCCTCATCCCTGTCGTTCCTGCGGTCGATACGATGCGCGCCCTTTCGAAACGGGCTGGCGCTTCCGGGGAGGAGATTCTCGAGAGCCTCGACATACGGCTTGACCGTTCCGTGCTCTATGGCGTCCAGACTCCGCAGATTTTCCATTCTGAAGTTCTCCGGGCGGCGTATTCCCAGCCCTACGACCCCTCGTTCACCGATGACGCATCGGTCGTGGAGCGCTGCGGCGTGAAACTTTCGTTCGTCACGGGTGAACGCCTCAATTTCAAAATCACGACGAAAGAGGATCTGCTTTTCGCCCGCGCCGTTCTCGGCGCGGAGTCCCCGGCTGCGCATTTGTAAGAAAATAACGCATTTTTGTTTAAAAATGCGTATATTAGCGGCCGGAATATGAAAAATCACAACGATGATCAATTACCACATCGATGAAATAGACCAGAAGATTCTGTCTTTTCTGATAAAGAACGCGAGGACTCCTTTCCTCGAAATCGCGCGTGAATGCAAGGTCTCCGGAGCTGCCATCCACCAGAGGGTGAAGAGGCTCGAGAACAACGGAGTCATCACGGGTTCCCGTGTGCTGGTGAAACCTCAGGCGATAGGTCTGAACATCTGTGCTTTCGTAAGCGTCTCCATCTCCGAGGGCAACAAGTACCCGGAGGTCGTGGAGGCTCTCGTGCATATCCCGGAGGTTGTGGAATGCCATTTCGTCACTGGAAGATACGCCCTTCTCGTGAAAATCTACTGCTTTGACCACGACCACCTCATGCAGGTGCTCGTGAACACGATTCAGAAACTTCCGTACGTGCAGTCAACCGACACGATGATTTCCCTCGACCAGCCGATCGAGCGGCAGGTGTGGGTCAACGAGTACAAGAACACGAGCTTCACTTCCCGAAAGAAATAGAAAACATTTCGGTATTTTCGTAGGTTTTGCCAAAAAACATTTCGGTATTTTCGTAGGTTTTACCAAAAAACATTTTGGTAATTCAAATAAATCAGATACATTTGTTCCCGTACATCAAACAGCAGCATATGGCACGGGTATTCAAAAGGAAGATTTACGACCGTCTTCTTGAATGGAAGCGTACTCAGAACGGGAAAACGGCAATTTTGATAGAGGGGGCACGGCGCGTCGGCAAGTCGACACTTGTTGAGCAGTTCGCCAGAAATGAATACGAATCGTACATACTCATAGACTTCAATGAACATATAGACTATTGTAATGAGTTGATACGCAGGCAGTTGAAAGGAGAAGTGATATATAAATCTTACATCATTGTGCCAACTGATTGATATCCAATGGATTGGCCTCCGTAGACTCGTAATGGTGGATAATCCCTTGTGTAGCAGTGTGTTACCTTAAGAACACAGCTCTGTAAAGTTCATTGTGTCCATTGTCGGACGACAGTATCCTTTGTGTCAGACGGTGTTTTCGGGAATATACGTCTCCCTTGCTTTTGTCCATGAGCCGGGCGATCAGCGAGGCGTCGAAACCTGCGATTACATAACATAGCAGCCTGAAATCTTCATCAGTGAAATTTCTCATGTCCGCCCGGAGTTTCGACATGAGACCGTCCATCTCCTGATTTATGAGTTTTTCAAGCTCGTTGTTTTCTCCGCGCTCATTTTTGACGCTGTCCAGCAGAGGGATTATCTTTTCTTTCGCGAACTGTTCCCTGAACCTGTCATCACGGAGCATGACATAGTCGTCGCAGAGTTTCCTGAGCACGCAGAACTTTGACTGACCGTTGTAGAACAATTTTTTCTTGAGTCTGGAAAATTCGTTTCTTTCATTTTCGGCAACTGAAAGAATAGCCTCCTTCTCTGTTTCAAGTTTTTGAATTTTCTGATTCTTCAGCAGCATCAGAAACACTGTCAGGCATATCAGTGACAGAATCAGGGATATGGAGACAAATGTCGTCATCTGTCTTGACTGTCTGGCCAGAGCGGCAAGCATGTCATCGCCGAGCGATTCCGCCAGATTCTGCGCTTTTGTATAGCAGACAGTCGCCTGAGGATAGTCCCCCTCATTGTAGAGGGCGCATCCCTGATAAAACAGGGTGAGCATCTTCTCTCTTTTCCGCCAAGGCATCCGGTAATATTCCGCTGCCTGGCGGATGTCGTCGGAAGTCACGGAGCCGAAGCTCTTGTCTATCGCCATCGCCCGGATGAGGGCGAGCCTTGCGGACGACGGCCTGTCAAGTTTCCTGACCGCCGCTGTCGAATCGATGACAGCAAGTACGCTGTCCGGGTTCTCGTCAACGCGGCTTTCCAACAGCCGGAACTCTCGGGACAGACCGGCTGAACATCCGCAACAGACGGCGATTGCTGACGCTGCGAAGAAGATATGCGTTAATTTTTTCACGGGTTGTTCCCCGGCTATTTCTTCCTGCGCCGTCGGCCGGTCGGTTCGGTGGTTTCGACTATGGCCTTGCAGTCGGCCTCGGTGAGGGCGGCCGCGTCGGTCTTCGGAGGAATCTTGTAATTGCCTCCGTTGAACTTGATGTACGGACCGTAGTTGCCGTTTATGACGGTGATTCCGCTGTCCTTGAACTCGGCGATGATTTCGTTCGCCTTCTTGTTCTCGCTCTCGTCAATGAGGGCGATGCATTCGTCGAGACTGACGGCGAGCGGGTCCGACTTCTTCGGGAGGGAGACGTTCCTGTCGCCGTATTTGAGGTACGGGCCGAAGCGTCCCTTGGTGCAGATGACCGGAACGCCCCTGTATTCTCCGACTGTGCGCGGAAACTGGAACAGCTTGAGCGCCTCCTCAAGCGTGATGGACTCGATGAGCTGCCCCGGAG
>CAVFTG010000039.1:3831-13401 GCA_963625415.1 Barnesiella intestinihominis | reverse complement strand
AGGATTTGAACGAGGAGCATAACGAAGCAATTCGCCTTTTAAGACAGTCTCCCCCGGCCCCATACCCGGAGTATCATACAAATATCGCCTTTTTTTCAGAATCCCTGTCATTTTTCGATGCCGCCCGATGAAGAATCCACGAGTTTTCTTTGCATCGCCTGAGGCGGGATACCCGGAGGACATGTAAAATCCGGAGACATGTAAAAAAAAAAGAAAAACATCCATATAAAAAAGGATAAATCTTCGGTTTCCTATTGATTCGGAGTTGGTTTGTGTGCAACTTCGCAGCACAAAGCCATATTGCTTTCCATGAAAAAGGACATTCTGAAATCTTCGTTTGCGGTCGGGTCGATTGCGCTTGTTTTCCTGATTGTGGGGTATCAGGCGGCCGTATTCGTCCACAGTGCCGCCGTGGCGAAGATTGCCGCGGACAGAGACCGCCCCGATACGGTGTTCGTGGCTGTCGGGAACGGGAATGAAGCCGATGTGCCAAAGACCGGAAACACAAAAGTCTCGGCGGAAGGCAGACATGATTGGGGCAGCGGTAAAGGAAGTGGAAAGTATGATGGAGACAGGAGTTCATGGGACAAGGGCAGGGAGGTGCAGGTCATCAAGCGCAGGAGCGGAGCACAGAGCGCTGCCGGAGAGAGAGTGCGGGAAAATGTGCCGAGACGGAAAGTCGAGTCGTTCAGCTTCGACCCGAACACGGCAAGCATTGAAGACCTGCAGCGGCTCGGATTCTCCCTCAAACAGGCGCAGTCCATCGACAATTACCGGAACAAGGGAGGACGGTTCAGGAGGAAATCGGATTTCGCCAAGTCATTCGTGGTCTCGGATTCGATTTACAGGCGGCTCGAAAACTACATTGACATTCCGAGACTTGACATCAATCTGGCGGATTCGGCGGCATTCGACGCCCTTCCCGGAATCGGAGGATGGTTCGCCCGGCAGATGATTCTGTACAGGGATAGGCTCGGGGGATACTCGTTTCCGGAACAGCTGATGGAAATCCGCAATTTTGACAGGGAGAAATTCGACAAGTTGAGCGACCTGATTTCCGTCTCTCCGCAGACGGCCGTCCCCTACCCTCTCTGGACGCTGCCTGAGGAAAAGCTGAAACGGCATCCTTACATCGGGACGGCGGCACACGGAATTGTACTGTTCCGCAGTTCCCAGCCGAAAGAAAAATGGAGCTTGGATGAACTTCTGCGGAACAGGGTTCTGCCGCAGGATGATGCGCAGCGGCTCAGCAGATGCCTGATTGCCGCGCCATGACCGGGAATCCGCAGTTTAATTCCAGAATATGAACAGTTGAAAAGTTTATTGACATGGCACGATGAATCTGCGAACTATTTCATATCTTTGTGAGGATTATGCGCTGATTTGTTCCGTCCATGGAATGACAGGAAAACGGCGGGAACAGTGTCTGAAAATCAGGAGAAGATTAATCATTTTATACTATCAGATATGGCAAAAGAAATTGAAGCACAGGAAAATGCCTCCGCAAATGCCGCGAAGCTGAAAGCTTTGCAGGCGACCATAGACAAAATCGAGAAAGACTACGGGAAGGGAACGATAATGAAACTCGGCGACCAGCCGAAATTCGAAGTTTCAGTAATTCCGAGCGGATCAATCGCTCTCGACCATGCGCTGGGAATCGGCGGCTATCCGCGCGGGAGGGTCATCGAAATTTACGGCCCGGAGTCCAGCGGAAAGACGACACTCGCGATCCATGCGATTGCCCAGGCTCAGAAACAGGGCGGGATTGCGGCAATCATAGACGCAGAGCACGCCTTTGACCGCAGCTATGCGAAAAACCTCGGAGTCGATCTCGACACTCTGCTCATCTCCCAGCCGGACAACGGCGAACAGGCGCTTGAAATCGCAGACAACCTCATCCGCTCCGGCGCGATTGACATCATAGTCATCGACTCAGTGGCCGCCCTCACGCCGAAAGCCGAAATCGAGGGCGAGATGGGCGACGCGAAGATGGGGCTTCAGGCCCGTCTCATGAGCCAGGCGCTCAGAAAACTCACCGCGAACATCAGCAAGACCAACACCTGCTGCATATTCATCAACCAGCTGCGCGACAAAATCGGGGTGATGTTCGGCAACCCTGAGACCACCACCGGCGGAAACGCCCTCAAGTTCTACGCTTCAGTCCGCGTCGACGTGCGCAGGACAACGCAAATCAAGGACGGTGACGAGGCTCTCGGAAACCGCACCAGGGTCAAGATTGTCAAGAACAAGATGGCTCCGCCTTTCAAGAAAGCCGAGTTCGACATCGTCTTCGGTGAAGGCATCTCGCATGTGGGAGAGGTCATCGATCTCGGTGTCGAGTACGACATCATCAAGAAGAGCGGCTCGTGGTTCAGCTACAACGACCAGAAACTTGCCCAGGGGCGCGAGGCGGTGAAGCAGCTGCTGACCGACAATGTCGAGCTGTGCGATGAAATCGAAGCCAAGATTCGTGAAGCGTTGGAGAACGTGCAGGACTGAGGCGAACAATCTTCAGATAAACAAGGGGGGGTACTAAAAAGGCCCGAGAATGGAGCGTAGCGACCCAAGGGGTCTGGGGAATACGGTCCCCAGTGCCCCCCAGGGGCTGTCACGAAGTGACTGGGGGTTGAAAAAAGAGCGCGACTCGTCGCGTAGCGACCCAAGGGGTCTGGGGAATACGGTCCCCAGTGCCCCCAGGGGCTGTCACGAAGTGACTGGGGGTTGAAAAAGAAAAAGAGGATGACTTTTTAGTCACCCTCTCTTTTTTTGTTTCATGATTTTTATTGCTCTTCCGGAGCGTCAGGATTGCCGTCCGGATCAGGCTGACCGCTGAACGGTCCCTGAGGACCTGCCTGCGGGCCGCTCTGCTGTGCGCCCTTGGCCATCTCCTCGGATGCCGCGTGCCAAGCCTGTTCAAGCTCTGAGTTGTATCTGTCGATGTCGGCGATGTTCTGCGCCTTGACTGCCTCCTTGAGGGAATTCACCGCGCTCTCGATTGCGGACTTGTGGTTCGCCGGAATCTTGTCGCCGAGTTCCTTGAGGTTCTTCTCTGTCTGGAAGCACATCGCGTCGGCATTGTTGATCTTGTCAATTCTCTCCTTCTCCGCCTTGTCGGCTTCCTCGTTGGCCTTGGCCTCGTCACGCATCCTCTTGACCTCCTCGTCTGACAGACCTGAAGAAGCCTCGATTCTGATCTTCTGCTCCTTGCCAGTGGCATTGTCCTTCGCGCTGACGTTCAGGATGCCGTTCGCGTCGATGTCGAAAGTGACCTCAATCTGAGGCACTCCCCTCGGAGCCGGCGTGATGCCGTCGAGAACGAAGTTGCCGATGAGCTTGTTGTCCTTTGCGAGAGGACGCTCGCCCTGAAGCACATGGATGTCAACTGCCGGCTGGTTGTCGGCCGCGGTGGAGAACACCTGTGACTTGCGGGTCGGGATGGTGGTGTTCGCGTCGATGAGCTTCGTCATCACGCCGCCCATGGTCTCGATGCCGAGTGAAAGCGGGGTCACGTCGAGAAGAATGACATCCTTGAGGGACGCGTCACCTGCGAGGATACCGCCCTGAACGGCTGCTCCGATGGCTACGACCTCGTCCGGATTGACGCTCTTGTTAGGCTCCTTGCCGAAGAACTTCTTGACAATCTCCTGAACGGCAGGAATACGCGTCGAACCTCCGACGAGAAGCACCTCGTCAATGTCGGAAGGCTGGAGTCCCGCATCCGCGAGAGCCTTGCGGCACGGCTCGAGAGTCTTGTTGATGAGACTGTCGGCGAGCTGCTCGAACTTCGCGCGGGTAAGCGTCTTCACCAAGTGCTTGGGAATGCCGCCAACCGGCATGATGTACGGCAGGTTGATTTCAGTCGAAGTCTGGCTTGAAAGCTCAATCTTAGCCTTCTCCGCAGCTTCTTTAAGTCTCTGGAGAGCCATAGGGTCGGCCTTGAGGTCGATTCCGTCATTCTCCGAAGCGAACTCCTGTGCAAGCCAGTCGATGATCACCTGGTCGAAATCGTCACCGCCGAGGTGCGTGTCACCGTTGGTTGACTTGACTTCGAACATTCCGCCGCCGAGGTCGAGGATGGAGATATCGAACGTACCGCCGCCGAGGTCGAAGACCGCAATCTTCATGTCCTTGTGCATCTTGTCCAGACCGAACGCAAGCGCGGCCGCAGTCGGCTCGTTCACGATACGCTTGACATCGAGACCCGCAATCTTGCCGGCTTCCTTGGTTGCCTGACGCTGAGAGTCGGAGAAGTAGGCCGGGACAGTGATGACTGCTTCCGTAACTTCCTGACGCAAATAATCTTCCGCAGTCTTCTTCATCTTCTGGAGAATCATCGCTGAAATCTCCTGCGGAGTGTAGAGACGGCCGTCGATGTCCACACGCGGAGTGTTGTTCTCGCCCCTCACGACTTTGTAAGGCACGCGCTCAATCTCCTTGGTGACCTGGTCGTAGGTCTCGCCCATGAACCTCTTGATGGAATACACCGTCTTGTGAGGGTTGGTGATGGCCTGACGCTTTGCAGGGTTACCGATTTTCCTTTCTCCGTTGTCGGTGAACGCCACCACTGACGGAGTCGTCCTCTGTCCTTCGTTGTTGATGATCACGGTCGGCTCGTTGCCTTCCATCACGGCTACGCATGAGTTCGTAGTACCGAGGTCAATACCAATGATTTTTCCCATAATATTTTCTCCTGATTTTATTTTCAATTCAACTTTTTCCCGTCGTCCGCAGCATTTTTCCGGGCGACGGAGATGGGATAAACGAAACTTGTGCCAACGCATTCCGGCCGGGGAAAGCGTGACATTTTGTCAGATTTATCGGATATTTTCGGGATATTGAATGACAATTTGTAATTTTGCCGTCCGTCAGGATATGACAGGAGACGGAGATATGTCTGACGGACACAAACGGATATATAAATGAGGATATATAACTGCGGGGAATATGATTTACAGGACATTGGATGATGCTGAATACGAAGATCTGAAATCAAGGATACTCCATGAGGACAACCACATACTGATTGTCAACAAGAAATGCGGGGAAATCGTGCAGGGCGACAAGACCGGCGACGAACCGGTGAGCGAGTCCTACAAGGCGTTCATAGCGCAGAGGGACTCGAAGCCGGGACAGGTTTTCATCGGAGTTCCGCACCGCCTCGACAGGCCTGTCAGCGGGATTGTCATCCTCGCGAAGACCTCCAAGGCGCTCGAGAGGCTGACCGCGATGTTCCGCGACGGAAGCATCCACAAAACCTACTGGGCGCTCTCCTGCGCCGCCCCGCAGCCGGAAGAGGGGGAAATCGTCGACTGGATGGTCCGGAATGAGAAGCAGAACAAGTCATATATATGCAAGGTGCAGGGGCGTGAGAGCATCCGTACTGTCACGGAAGACGGGATTCAGCCGGATTACGGCAAAGCGCCGCGCCCCGATGCGAAACTGGCACGGCTGCGCTACCGCCTCGCCGGCCGCTCACAGAGATATTTCCTGATTGAAGTTCAGCTGCTTACGGGACGGCATCACCAGATACGCTGCCAGCTCTCGAACATCGGCTGCCCCATCAAGGGCGACCTCAAGTACGGTGCGCCCCGCTCCAACGCCGACGGAGGCATCTGCCTCCACTCCCGCAGCGTGAGGTTCATCCACCCGATAAAGAAAACGGAAATCTCAGTCACCGCCCCAGTCCCGACCTCCTGGCCTCCAGTCACGGAATAGCAAAGCCAATCCAAGGAGCATAACGCAGCAATTGCCGCTTAAGACAAGCTGGATCAGGCTGTCTTAAAAGGATGAAGTGCAAGGCTTGCGACGAAGTTCAAACCGCAGCAACCTGTCGGTTGTGAGGATTTGAACAAGGAGCATAACGAAGCAATTCGCCTTTTAAGACAGCCGTGCCTCGTTGTAGCAGTGGCGGCACAAAGGCTCATAGACATCCTTCTCGCCAAGCTCCACCAGATTGTCGCTCTTGGAAAGGCGGTGCGAGAACTGAGCCGGGCTGCCGCACCTGACGCAGATGGCGTGGACTTTCTGAACATCCTCGGCGACCGCCATCAGAGCCGGCATGGGTCCGAACGGCTTGCCGAGAAAATCGGTATCGAGACCGGCAATGATTACACGGATTCCCGAATCGGCCAGTTTCTGGGAGACCTCCACGAGAGAGTCATCGAAAAACTGCGCCTCATCGACTCCGACGACATCCGCGCCCTTGGCAAGTTCAATCATCTTTTCCGGAGAATCCACAGGGAACGAGCGTATGTGCTTGCTGTCATGGGAGACGACATCCTCCTCGGAATAACGCACGTCAACGCATGGTTTGAACATGACTATCTTCTGGTTGGCGAACTGGGCGCGTCTGATTCTTCTTATGAGCTCCTCAGTCTTGCCCGAAAACATCGAGCCGCAGATGACCTCAATCGAACCTGCGGTCTTGGCTTTTTCAAGAAACATTTCCGTGATTATTTGAGTAAATTGCCTAATTTTGCGTTTTGGAATCGCAAATATAGTCAAATAACAGGTTATGGAAAACAGTCAGACGCAGTTTTTGGAGAGCATCCTGTCACAGATTCACTCGCTGAAAGAACAGATTGAGAATCTGGAATCTCTGGTTGCCGGCCATATGCCGTCCACGACGATTGAGGAAGACCTTCCGGAGGCCACAGTTCCGGAGGCCGTTCCCGAGGCTTCGGTTTTCGCTGAGGAGGTTCAGGCTGAGACCGTTCCCGAGGCTTCGGTTTTCGCTGAGGAGGTTCAGGCCGAGACCGTTCCTGCTGCTCCGGTTCTGACGGGAGCAGTTCCGGTGGAAGAATCTCTCCCCGTTTTCGGACTTGAGGTTGACGACGCGATTGAGGTCGTGCCAATCGGAGAGGCCCGCCATGCCGCCGGAGCCGTCATGGACAGGATGGCCGAGAAGGAAAGCTGGCGGACTGACATGCCCGGCTCAAGCGTGAACGACATCCGCAGCGCGATTTCCCTCAACGACCGCATACTCTTCATCAACACGCTCTTCCACGAAGATCCGGTCGCTTTCAAGGAGACCCTTTCCGCGCTCAACGCGATGCCGTCCTTCGAGGAGGGAGTGAAGTTTGTCATGGAGCGGCATCCGGAATGGAACACCGGGTCGGATGTCGTCTACAGGTTCATGATGGCGGTAAGACGCAAACTTAAATAGCCGCAAAAACATCAGGAAAATGGCAGGAGTGCTTTATATAGTCCCGACTCCGGTCGGCAATCTTGAAGACATGACTTTCCGTGCCGTCAGGGTACTGAAGGAAGCGGATCTGATTCTCGCCGAAGACACGCGGACGAGTTCCGTGCTGCTCAAACGCTACGACATACACGGACGGCTTGAGTCCCACCACAAGTTCAACGAGCACAAGACTGCCGCCGTCATAAAGGACAGGATTCTCGCCGGACTGAACGTCGCGCTCATCAGCGACGCCGGCACACCGGGGATTTCCGACCCCGGATTCCTGCTCGTAAGAACCTGCGTGGAGGAGGGCGTTGAAGTCTTCACGCTCCCGGGGGCCACGGCATTCGTTCCGGCGCTTGTCAGTTCGGGATTCCCCTGCGACAGATTCTGTTTCGAGGGCTTCCTTCCCGTCAAGAAAGGCAGGCAGACCAAGATGAAGGAACTCGCGGAGGAGCCCCGCACGATGATTTTCTACGAATCCCCCTACCGTCTCGTCAAGACCCTCGAGCAGTTCGCGGAGCATTTCGGTCCGGAGCGCCGCTGTTCAGTGGCAAGGGAGATTTCCAAGATTCACGAGGAACACCGGCGCGGAACGCTCGCGGAGGTCGCCGCATGGTACAGGGAACATGAGCCCAAGGGAGAAATCGTCATCATCGTCGCAGGAAAGGATTCGTCCGCGGAAGAGAATCACGCTGTCAGTCGAATTTGAGTTTCGGCAATGAGCTCACTATGTCCACGGTCTGAACTGAAACGTTGATGACCGGGGAATTCTTGACCGCAAACTCGCTGATGTTCTTGATTCCCACCATGCCGTAATAGGACTCGACGATGTCTCCGCACAGGAGCACCTGACGACCGAGCATGTCCGGATTATCCACAAGATTGAGAGCATCCCTCGCATCCCCTTCCGGAAGCTGTACCGAAAGGCAGTTGTCGCGGGAAGTCACCGATGAACGCGGACCGAGCAGGATGTTGCTGCGGGACTTGAACGGGGGCGTGAAACTCGCCTTTGCTGAAGTGAGGTCTCCGCCGACTATGTAGCCGCCCACCCAGACATCCGTCTCCCCCACGCAGTCTTTCGCCATGGAGATGGTCATCGCGTCCGATTCGGATGAACCTCCTCCCGAGGAATCACCGGAAGAATCGTCCGAAGAGTCCCCCGAAGAACCGCCAATGATGCAGGTTCCGCCAATCCAGTTCTTTGCCGTATCCACCGCGATACGGATGCCCTCAGCCGGCTCCTGGTCGGAAGACGAAGCCGACCCGGAGACCTTGACGGCGAGTTTCAGCACGTCTCCTGCCGAAAGGCTGCGGGTCATCAGGGTTCTGCTCCCGCTGTAGTCAAGCATCAGCAGACTGATTTTCCCGGGCAGGAAATAGGCGATCCGCTTTTCCGTGTAGGAATAGGGCAGCCGTCCCCCGTCAGACTTCACGAAAAGACTCGACTTGGGATACTGGGTCAGAAATCCTGAATCGACGTTGAGACAGATGCCGCAGTTCATCAAAGTGCAGTTGAGCCTCACGCCTATCACCTCTCCGGGAGGAATCACGACACATTGCTCATCCCCATACTGAGGAGACGCGAATGCCGGTGTCCTGAAATCGGAAGAAACCGCCCGGACAGTGTAGCTGCCGGACGGCAGGTCGAACTGCTCGGGAGAATCCCCGTACCGGCCGCTGTAAATCACATTGTCCTGAGAATCCTTCAGTTCAAGTATGAAACTGTTGGTGTCGATGTTCTCCGCCACCGCCCTTGTCTCCACGACCGCCTCGCGGTCGAAGCCCAGCCGCAGGCCCGAAATCCCGGCCGTTCCGGAATTCCCTTCCGTCCCGCCGTCAGGCAGCGAGAACAGCGAACATGAAGACAACAGGCACAATGACAGCAGCCGTAAAGGCGGCAGGCCAAAGGACAGCCGGCATGGAGCCGCAGGCGGAAAGATTGCAGTAATCCGATTGTAAGTTTTCATATGACATATCATTTAGCGAAGCGTTTGAAACCAAGTAAGCGTCAAAAACAACTTTCCGCTTACCGATGATGCCGCAAATATATGTCAAGCTGCAATGCACGACCCTCAAAAAAAGAAAAAACTCCGTTTCTTTTTTTGAGGGTCTTCAAAATAAAATCAAAAATCCGCCATCCATGCAGCGGGAACGCCGATTTGCAATGCACGAATCACTGCCCGGCCTTGCGGATTTTCGCGTAACGGAGCAGAAGAATCTTCTCGCCGGAGTCATCGAAGACGATGGTCGCCTTCAAGTCGGGAGCCACGCCGTCGAGACTCCGTATGATGCCGAATCCGAAACGGTTGTGCTCGATTCTCTGCCCGACGCGGAGTTCCGCCACCGGGGTCGGGACGAAATCAGCGTCCGAAACTTTCGGAGAA
>CAVFTG010000039.1:0-3821 GCA_963625415.1 Barnesiella intestinihominis | reverse complement strand
GGTGGGGGAAACGGAGGAACGGGGCGGGATCGGTGAAGCGGGGTGCTGCCTGATGGAAGAAGCGGCACGCGTTGCGGAATCCCGTGACGACAAGCCGCGCCGGCCGCCCTCCGGCTGCCCGGTGGACTGCCCGGTGAACTGCCCGGTGAACTGCCCGGTGAAACCTCCCGGACGGCTCCGGAAAGACTTGCCGCCGCGCCATCCGCCGCCCGCGCCGCCGAAACCGCTGAAACTGCTGAAGCCGCCGTCCGAATCAGAATCATCGTCAAAACCGTCCTCAGGTTCGATCGGGTTGGCGATGAACTGCCTGTCAATCTCCGTTATGAAACGGCTCGGGGCGTTCGACTCTGACTTGCCGTTGCGCATCCTCGTCGTCGCGAAAGACAGGGAGACTTCCTTTTTGGCGCGGGTGAGAGCCACATAGAAAAGCCGCCGCTCCTCTTCGACCTCGCTCTCCGAGGCGAGCAGGCCGGCGGAAGGAAACAGGTTCTCCTCCATCCCGGCGATGTAGACATACGGAAATTCCAGCCCCTTCGACGTGTGGACGGTCATCAGCCCCACACGGTTCGCCGTCTCTTCATCGCTCACGTCGGCCGCGCTCATGAGCGTCAGGTTCTCGAGGAATGAACTGAGCGTAACTATCGGATAATCATTCTCTTTCAAATCGTCCTGCGACATGATTTTCTCTTCGGCGATCATATCCTCGGCATATTCGGCATTCTTTTCCTCAATGAAAAGTTTCACCCCGTTCAGCAGCTCCTCGACATTCGCGAATCTCGACTGTCCGTCCACTGACACGTCCGACTTGAAGAACGCCCACAGACCGCTGTCCCTAAGCACGGTGTCGGCCACGGTGTACGCGTCCTCGGACGCAGCCCGCACCGAATTCCTTGCAATGAGGTCGCAGAAAGCCCGGAGTTTCGAGACCGCCGCCGGCTTGAGTCCGTAAGTGTCGAGGTCAGACTCATATACGGCCTTGAAAAGGGTGGTTCCGTGATTGTGCGCGGCAGCCGAAAGTGCTGCTACGGAAGTCTCCCCTATTCCTCTCGCCGGCTTGTTCACGATTCTCCGGAAACTTTCGTCGTCGCCGATGTTCACGGTCAGCTTGAGATACGAGAGCGCGTCCTTCACCTCCGCCCTTTCATAGAACGAATTGCCCGAGTATATCTTGTAAGGTATGTTTCTCTTGCGGAGAGCCTCCTCCAGGGCGCGGGACTGCGCGTTCGTCCGATAGAGTATCGCAAAATCCTGATATTGGGCGGATTCCCTGCGGAGCGCCGCCATGATTGAGGAAACAATCAGCATGGCCTCCTCCGTCTCCGTATATGCCTTGATGAGATGGATTTTCTCCCCCTCATCCCCCATCGAACGGCAGGTCTTCGGAATCCTCGCTGAATTCTTCTCTATCAAGGAATTGGCGGCATTCACGATTGTCTGCGTCGAACGGTAGTTCTGTTCGAGACGGAAAATCCGGCATCCGGGGTAATCCTTCTTGAAATTGAGGATATTCTCCACTCTCGCGCCCCTGAATCCGTAAATCGACTGCGAATCGTCGCCGACGACGCATATGTTCCTGTGAAACGCCGAAAGTTTCTTGAGTATGACATACTGCGCCATATTCGTGTCCTGATACTCGTCGACGAGGATATATCTGAACATTCCGGCGATTTCCTCATATGATTCCGGTGAATCGCGGAGGAGTATGTTCATGTTCAGGAGAACGTCATCGAAGTCCATGACCCCCGACTGACGGCACTTTTGAGAATAGAGGGCATATATCTCATTGATTCTCGGCATCTTGCGCCTGCGGTCACGCTCTATCGCATTCGGACTTTCGCGGTATTTGGCGGCCGTCACGAGATTGTTCTTCGCATACGAAATCCTCGACTGCACCTCCTTGGGCTTATAGACTTTGTCGTCAAGCTGCATTTCCTTCAGGCAGGTCTTTATCAGGCGGAGGGAATCGTCGGTGTCATATATCGTAAAATCCTGCCTGTAGCCTATTTTCCCGGCATAGGAGCGGAGCAGGCGGATGAAAATCGAGTGGAAAGTCCCCATGTAGAGACGGCGGGCCTTGCGGGCGCCCACCATGAGAGCGATTCTCTCCTTCATCTCCTTCGCCGCCTTGTTGGTGAAAGTCAGCGCCAGAATCTCCTGCGGCTCACATCCGAGATTCAGAATGTTGGCGATGCGGCAGGTCAGCACACGGGTCTTCCCCGAACCCGCCCCAGCCACTATGAGCACAGGCCCTTCCACACATTCAACCGCCTGTTTCTGAACAGGATTCAACCCCTCGAAGGCCGAACTCACATTGTTTTCCATATCCACCTTTCCTGATTAATTTTCCCTCACTGTTCCGTTTTGTTTTCGGAGTGCGAAATTAGCAAAAAAATGTGTATCTTCGCGGCGGTTTTTTGAAATACAAAAATATTACTCAAAAACGTTTTATAATGTCAAACAACATCTATTTGAAAAAGGGTCTGGACATTCCTCTCGACGGAGCGGCTGCCCTCAGCACCAAAAAGGTGATTGCCCCGGACATTATCGCCGTCAAGCCTACGGATTTCAGGGGGCTTGTCCCGAAACTTCTCGTCAAGGAAGGCGATAAAGTGCTCGCAGGCACGCCCGTAATGGCGGACAAGATGGCGCAGAACATCCTTTTCGCCTCTCCGGTAAGCGGTGAGGTCGTGGAAATTGTCCGCGGCGAAAAGAGAAAGTTGCTTGAAATCCGCATCAAGGCGGATCAGACGCAGGAGTATGTTGACTTTGGTGTGAAGAAAGTGGCGGAACTTGACGCCGAGGCGGTGAAGAGCGCACTTCTCGAAAGCGGCCTCTGGCCGTCAATCATCCAAAGGCCATACGGCATCATAGCCAATCCTGAACTCAAGCCGAAAGCCATCTTTATCTCGGCGTTCAACACGGCTCCGCTCGCGGCCGACACCGAGTATGCGCTCAGAGACGACTTCGCCGACATCCAGGCCGGAGTCAACGCCCTGAACAAACTCACGGACGGCGGAGTGCACATGTCATTCGACAGCGCCGGCTACGCCGGAACCCCGTTCCACAAACTTGAGAACATCATCCCGCACACTTTCACCGGCAGGCATCCGGCAGGAAACGTCGGAGTGCAGATCCACCACATCAGCCCGATCCGCAAGGGGGAGACGGTGTGGACTGTCCCGATGGTGCTGCTCGCCGCAATCGGAAAGCTCTTCAACAGCGGCAGATACGATGTCAGGAGAGAAATTGCGATTACAGGTCCGCGCGCCATCGAACCGGCATACGTGAACTGCGTTCCGGGAATGTCGATGAAGGAGTTCGCATGGTTCTATCAGGAGCCTGAGAACCTCCGCTTCATCAGCGGCGACGCCCTTTCAGGCACGTCCGTCGGAGTCGACGGATTCCTCGGATTCTTCGACAATCAGGTGACCATCCTGAAAGAAGGCAACGAATTCGAGATGTTCGGATGGGCGAAGCCGTTCAGAACCAGTCAGTTCAGCGCATCGCGCACCTACTTCTCATGGCTCACGCCGAAAAAGAAGTACGACATTGACACCAACACCCACGGAGGAGTCCGCGCATTCGTCGTTTCAGATGTCTACGGCAAGGTTCTTCCGATGCACCTCTTCCCTGTCTATCTCGTGAAGGCATGCCTTGCGCAGGACATCGAGAAGATGGAGAAATTCGGAATCTACGAGGTTCTTCCGGAGGATTTCGCGCTCTGCGAATATGTCGACCCGTCAAAAATCGAGATTCAGTCAATCATCGAGGACGGAATATCCCTTATGTTGAAGGAAATGGCTTAACAGAAAGATTATGAA
>CAVFTG010000038.1:12291-13426 GCA_963625415.1 Barnesiella intestinihominis | reverse complement strand
TACTCGTATTCGGCAATCAGCGTCCTCGTCGGATTTTTCGCGAGAGCCTCGAAGGATTCACGCAGGTTGTTCAGAGGCACGGCGTCGCCCCCGGCGATTTCCCGGAGCAGGAACTGGGGGGTCACAAGCCGGATGTTCGACTTTATGTCCTGATAGAAACGGGATTTGGGATAGGTCGAAGGGTTTATGTCGAGACTGTTCGGGATGAAAAGCCACATATACACGGAGAAATCGTTCTTCCTGAGCTTTCTCCTGGTGAGGAAGCCCATTTTGAACTCAATCGAGTAGCGGTCGTGTATTTTTGTGTTTATTTCAATCATATCTCAGTCTGCCTCAATCAACAAAAAAGGTGCTAAATCACAAGAGCCAGTTGATTTTTACCTGTCAAGAATACGCTGGTAAAGATTTGTGAAGGATTTTTGAGGATAGATTTCTTTTCGAAGAGGGAGTGTACCGGGGTACATGACCGATAAGAAAAGGAATATAGACCAAAAAGACACACAAATCCTCAGAAGAAGAGCCCCGGGGTGTAGCCGAGCCATCGGAGAACCGTCTCGCCCCAGAGGAGAATCAGCAGCCATGAGATGACCATCATCGTAATTCCGAACTTGAAAGTGTCGCTCCAGCTGTACTGGTTCGTGTTGTAGAGCAGCGCGGCCGGCTTGCTGTTGAACGGAAGCACATAGACATGCTCTATGAGCATCGCCACAGGGAACGCGAGGCTGAGCGCCGGGAAACCGAATTTCTGCTCCACCCCGATCGCAATCGGCACGAACACGAGGGTGCGCATCGTCTTGGACTGGAAAATCAGCCCGCTGAACATCATCAGGAATGTCAGAATCACATAGAGCACCCAGAACGGCGTCCCCTCCGCGATTCCGAGGCTGTCGAAGAACTGGTTCACAAGCTTCGCCGGGAGATCGGTCTCCTTGAGCCCCGCTCCGAGAGTGTATGCACCGGCGGAGAAGAGCATCAGATGCCAAGGGATGTCGACATCGTTCCACTTCACCACGCCTATTCCCGGCATCAGGGCGACCACAGCTCCGATGAAGGCGACGGTCGTCGCGTCGATTCCGTGGAGCTTGTCCGTGGACCAGAGTATGAGCACTCCGAGGAAAATCGCGATGGCCTTGTA
>CAVFTG010000038.1:5050-11828 GCA_963625415.1 Barnesiella intestinihominis | reverse complement strand
CCGAACTTGAGCACGAACCAGAGGGCGAAGCGCTTGGCCACCCGCGTCTTGACCAGCATGCTGGCCAGCACGAAGGAGAGTATGTTCAGCCACATCACCGGATGTCCCAGCTGTGCGAACGCCTCTTTCTGCGAGGTGACTCCGGTCAGGACTATGGCAAGGGTGATTATCAGCGAGGTGAGATAGTTCGGAATGGCCTCGGTCATCCACAGCACAAGCCCGGCGACGAAAATCGCGAGCATATATTTCTCGGATTGCGCCGGCAGGAAACTTATGTCGAACACCCAGCTGAACAGGACGAAGAACAGCACCGCGAGCGGTCCGCCAAGCCTGGCCATCCAGGTCTCGAACGCCGATTTCTTCATCTTCGGGAGTTTCTCGACTTTGTAGTTTCCCATGTCAAGCGGGTCGAACACCTTCGCCTGCGCGTTATCAGTCTCAGTCATGGTTCCATCAATTTGCGGTTTGTGAAATTTTCCTCCCGGAAGCTTTCCGGAGACAGTCTGTGCATTCCGGACGGCTTTCAGGAGGATTGGTAATCGTTGAAGAATAAGACGGGACTATTTCGCCCAGTTCTTGTACGGATTCTTCATCAACATGGAGTTGTAGTACTTCGCGTCGCCGGTGACCTCTTCTCCGAGCCACTCCGGCTTCACGAAAGCCTCATCCTCGCTGTGGAGTTCCACCTCGGCCACGACAAGTCCGTCGTTGTCACCGTAGAATTCGTCCACCTCGAACGTATGTTCTCCGGACTTCACGAGATAGCGGGTCTTGTCGATGACTCCCGGCTCGCATATCTCAAGAAGCTGTTTCACCTCTTCGACAGGGATTTCCTTCTCCCATTCGAAGCGCGAAGCCCCCGAAGCCGAGCCGATTCCCTTGATGGTGATATATCCCTTCTCCCCTTTCACGCGGACGCGCACTGTGCGCTCCGGAACTGAGCAGAGATAGCCCTGGGTGATGCGGGTCGCCTTGAATGCGTCTTTCCTGAAGTCGCCATTCACCAGAAATTTTCTTTCTATTTCCTGTGCCATAATAAATTACATTTAAAAACCCTGAGCCTATTCGTTTGCAAGCGGTTTGTCGGACATTCCGATGACGCGCTTGATTGCCTGAAGGTAGTTGATGTTCTCCACGCCCTCGAGTCCGCAGTCTGCGACCGTCTTCTTGATGTCCTCGATTTCGGTGGATTCGGAGTTTATCGTCACGACCTTCGCGCCGTTGATGAGCACATTGCCGTATTCGCAGATGGTTCCGTTCACCATGTAGCCGAACCTCTGCTTGTGGACGCGCACCGCCGCAAGATCCGGATTCGCCTTGACCATGGCGATGAATTCGTCATAGGTATAGACATCCTTGTCAAGTTTCGGCATCTCCACCATGAATGCGGGGAAGACTTCCTTTTCGAGCACTTCGCGGGAAATCGGGAACTCTCCCTTCATCAGCGGATTCCACTGCTCAAGACCGTCGACGCTGCGGACGAATGTCTTGATGTCCATCTTGCCGTCGCGGATTTTCGTGTTGTTTATGTCGTTCTTGCGTGAGATGATGTAAATCTCGTCGCTGTGACGCTCCCAAACTTTCTCCGGAACCGGAACGGACAGGCGCGCCATCCTCTTGTGAGCCTCGCAGAAGCACTGTCCGAATGAACGGAATTCGAAGCGGGGTTTTGAGATCTCCCCGATTTTCATTTCTTCTTTTGCCATGATTTTGTGTTTATTTTAGAACTGTCTTTTACTGTTTTGGGGCGGCAGCCTTACTGTACCACCGTGTCGTCAGCTGCCGCGTCAGTCGAATTGACCGCTCCCGGAGTCGGAGTCGCGGTAATCTGGAATTTACCTGTCCCGTCAGGCACGCGGCTCCATGAACCGGCTGCTTCGGAGAGTTTCTCATTCCCCCAGCCGGAGCCTTCCTCACCCCTCTGGAATTTGTCCAGAGAAACGCCTTTGTCGTCAAACAGTTCGACAAGCACGTTCTTCTTTGCCGAGAAGCCGGAAGAGAAGCCGTCAGCGGTGGTGCCTTTCGCCCCGACGATTGCGAAGAAACCCTTGGCAGAAATCTTCGTCCCCTCTTTCGCTGTCCATGTGAGCGAACCGTCCTTCTGGATTGTATATCCGGTGATGTCTATCTCCTTGCCTGAAGTGTTGTAGAGTTCGATGAACTTTCCAGCATCTTCAGCCGCAGCTCCGTAAAGCTCATTGAGGACGATTCCGCCCTCATCCGTCGGATCCGGGGTTGGAGTCGGGGTCGGGGTCGGCTCAGGCATCGGACCGTCATAGACATTGTCTTTCACGCAGGACACAGAGAAAACGAGCGCTGCGGCTGCGAACATCATATATATCTTTTTCATAATTTCACTTGATTTGTCAGACTCCGCAGATGCGGAGTCCGAATGATTCATATTTCCGAATTTTTGTTTTCAGGATCCGTCAGAACGCGACCTGGAAGCGGAGCGCGATCATGTGGTAGTCGACTCCGGACTTGCCTTTTCCGTCGACGACGTAGCGGTAGTCGGCAGTCGGCTTGCCGTCCTTGTCATAGCCCACATAGAGCTTGCCCTTGCCGTTCGCGTAGCGGTCGTTGTTGTTGTACTGGTAGTTGAGGGCGAACTTCACGTTCTTGGTCGGGTAGTAGTTGATTCCGACGGTGTAGGCCTCGGCTGCGCCTCCGAAGTAGTCGGCGGTGTTGAAGTCGCAGAACTCGTAGCGGAATGCAAGCTCGATGTCTCCCCACGAGCGTCCCGGAGTGATTCTGGTCGGTTTGCCGCCGGCATAGTCATAGTTCTGGCGGCCGCCGAAAAGCAGGTAGGATGCCTGGGCGTACCATCCGTCCACCCACTGCGCCCCCTTGTCGTTGACGCTCCTGTCGAGATAGGCGCCGCGTGCTATATACGCGCCCTCGTACCTGAGCCCGCGCCAGTGTCCGGCAAGTTCGGCCGTCCAGAGAAGCTCGTGATCCATTCCGCTGATCTTGTCGGTGTCGAGATACTTCTTCCTGTTGATTGAAGTGGAGTTGCGGGTGCTGTAGCGGGCGACCTTGTAGCCGTCGGTGGAACTGATCTTCGGCTCGCGGTAAGAGAACGCGCCGCCGATGTGGAGGCTCGCGTCATCCATCTTGTAGAGCGGGCGGAAGACCGCCTTCGCCGTGTAGGAAAGACCCATGTCGCGGCCGTAGTCCTTGTTGTTGTCCTCAAGCGCGGTCTGCTCCTCAGAACCCTTGAGTTCCGGACCGGCCACTCCTGCGGAAGCCCAGATCCAGTTGTAGGAATAGGTCGCGTTGATTCCTAGATGGCGTGAAGGCGCAAGCGAGGTCACCATAGGGCGCTCCATGAACATGAGGTAGCGGGAGGTGGTGTTCCTCTGGATGGAGAAGTTCTCCTTGAAGTTTCCGGCCTTGATCTCGAGACCCGGAACTCCGGTGAAAGCGAGGATTGCGTCCTTGAGTTCAGGAATGCCGCTCGTCCAGTCGGTGTCAAGCTCTCCGTACCAGTTCTTGCCGAGCTGGGCCTTCACGGCGAAACGTGCGCGACGGATGATAGCGCCGCTTCCGATGTGGTTGGAGTTCTCCTTGCCGTCAAGTTCCTTGGCGCAGAAGTCCGGCGCTCCGAAAAAGACCGCCCCGTCTCCCTGGATGCGGATGTCGAACCACATCTTGTAGTCAAGCTTCTTGGCCTGGAACACCATAATTCCGTCCTGGACGCTTGCCTGGGCAGGCGTGGACTCGACCACCTGGCCGTACTGGTTGTACTCGACCTCTTCAGCCGGCATTGTCTGCGCCGACAGCGACGCGGCGGTGCAGAGAATGGCGATTATGAATGAAATCTTTTTCATAACAATGATTTTTGAATTATTATGGGTTAGTATTGAATGTCGTTTCCTATGTCCGGACAAGCCCGTTCAGTTTCAGATGCCGCCTATGAATCCTGTGAGGCTTTCCTGACGGTCAAGACCGAATTTCGTGCGGAGACGGTGACGGCATATCTCCACGCTTTTGGGGGATATGTTCATCAGCGTCGCAATATATTTCGATGAAAATCCGAGCCTGAGCAGGGTCGTGAGGCGTTTTTCCTGTTTGGTCAAATCCGGGAAGCGCTCATTCAGGCGCACCGCGAAGTCCTTGTGCAGCTTCTCCGCCTGGGTGTAGAAGCTGTCAATCTCGTCGGAGAAGTTCATCCTCAGGCTGAGCTCCGTCCCGATTGCGTGCAGCATCTCGTTCTTCCCCTCGATGTCCGGCGCCGCTTCGGCCTCCTTCACCATCGCGCTGATCCTGCCTATGAACTCCCGCTGCTCGCTGATGCCGATGGCGGCGTTCATCACCTCGCGCCGCTGGAGTTCGATGCGGTTGCGCAGGTACTCGTTCTCGGTCTGCATCGTCTTGACCTCCATCGCATTGACAGCACGGCGGTTCTCATTCAGGCAGTCCTCGGCTTCCTTCAGGGCATGTGACGAACGCCGCGAAGAAAGGAACATCCTGACAATCATCGCCGCGAACACGATGACAACCAGCGCCGACGCGAGCGAGACAAGAAGCAGGAACACGCCCGAGCCGGTGTCAAACGAGGCCCTGGGGAGAAGCGCCGAGCCGAAATAGCCGGCAATCAGACCGGCCGAAGGCACGACAAAGGCCGCGAACAGAGTCCGCAGGGCGGGTGACGTCTCCATCAGCGCACGCCTCCGGGCCAGAGCGCAGCCCCAGAGCGAAGACAGGGCGATCACCGAGAACGGAAGCGCCACTCTTCCGCAATGCAGCAGCGAAGTCACCTTTTCCGAAGAGCATAGCAGCGACACGGCCGCGACCGACAGAAGCATCGAGAGAGCGGATTCGGAATTTATGTCAAAATGTCCGTCATCTGCCCCCTGAAAGAACCGGCGGTCAAACGGACGGACAAGAATCCCGGCGGAAACCGCGCTGACAAGGAAAAGGATGCCCGGATGAACAGCCTGTACGAACATATATGCGAAGAATGCGCAGAAATTGAACACCGCCGCGAAAAGCAGAAGAGCCATCGCCACCTTTGAGACAACGCCCATGACCCACATCTGCCTCAGATAGTGCATGCGGGATTTTCTTAGAATTGTCCCGACGGCGGAAGTAAGCCCGGCAGACAGAAGCAGAGCCGTCAGGGCTGCGGCGGCCTGTGCGAGCGGCCACTGCCAGAGATAGCTCCCCGCACCGGAAATCATGAGACGGCAGCCGGCCAATGCCCCCAGAAGGGCGAGAACCGGAGAAGGATGACGGATGAAGACCTTCCCGACAAGAAAGGCCAGTGCGGCGGCAAGCGCGATTATGAGGAACACATACATGATTCCCGACTCCTCCCCGTCAGTTGTTGCGTTTGATTGCCATGACGGAAAGCTGGTCCGCCACTTCAGCTGCGACGACTGAGAGCTCCTCGATGTGGAGCGCGAAATACCTCAGATGTATCTTCTGGCTCAGCTTGAGGGAATCCATCTCGTGGTAGATGTGCCGTTTGAGCGACTGCGCCTGCTTCCCGGTTTCGTTGGCGTAGAAATACACGCGGTGAATCCGGTCGAATATGACCTCCGGGGAGCGGAAATAGGCTTTTGCGGCCGGTATCGCAGTTTCGACTGCATGAGTCGACAGTTCCGCGAGTTTCATGAAATCCGAATTCAGCTCCTCCGGAATAAAAGGCCGCTCCACGTCGAACTGGTCGAGGTTGGTGCGTATTTTCAGGACTATGTGCTCCACCCGTTCAAGAAGGCGCATCACGTCGCCGCGCATGCGCACGAACGCGGACTGCCTGTAAAGGTCGTTTTCAACCTCCCGGCGGAGCATCTCCGCATCTGAACGGAGTTTCAGCGTAGTCTGGAGATTGTCGTTGAACGAGGGAGTCTCCCCGTAGAGGTAGTTCCTCACGCCGTCCTTGAACACGAGCTGCGCCTGGTCCACAGTGTCGAACAGCTTGTCGATATTGGAGATTGTCTTGTCTATCAGCATATGCGGTCAGCCCCGTAAGCCGCCGGAGAAGAAACACTCGACCCCTGCGCAGATGAGGCGGTGCAAATATAAGTAATGATAAGGTCAGATGAAACACTCCGTGACCGGAATGAGAAGAGAATGAGCCGTATTGTAAAGTTTTTGTAATATGAAATCAATCTGATTAACAGAAGCTTGTCAAACCGGCTGTAAAGTTGACAATCTTGAAACGAATCAACTTATATGGATTTTGTTAAGTTTATCCACACACCGGAAGTCCCCCCTTGAAGGCGCATTGTCAGACTCAGGAAACCTTAACAAGCACGGTCCGCCGGTAATCGAAGGTGAGGACGGCGGCGCGTATGAGAAGATGCACGAAATAGGCGGCGAGAAGGAAGTGGACGGCCATGACGCCGTCCGGGCGGAAGATTGCGGCGAGGGTGAAATATGAGGCGAGAAAGGCGGCCGTGGAAAGCAGCATGGTGTTGCGTATCGGACGGGCTGCCGTCGCACCTATGTAGATTCCGTCCCAGGTGAACGCCGCGCAGCCGACAAGAGGCATGAGCAGAAGCCAGAACATATAAGGGGCGCAACCGTCGACGATAGCCCTGTCACTGGTCATGATCTCAAGCATCCACTCCCCTCCGAAGCCATAGAACACCATGAAAAGCAGGGATACGAGAACGGACCAGAGGAAGGTGTAACGCACCGTAAGGCGCAGCCCTCGGCGGTTTCCCGCTCCGATGTATTTCCCGCTCATCGCCTCGCCGGCGTAGGCGAAACCGTCCGTGAAGTAGGAGAAGAGCAGAAGCACCTGAAGCATTATGGAGCTTACGGCGAG
>CAVFTG010000038.1:0-5040 GCA_963625415.1 Barnesiella intestinihominis | reverse complement strand
CACCGAGAAACTGACATAGATTCCGATGAAGCTCAGCGAACGGACGACAAGGTCGGCGTTCATCGTGAAATAGCGCCGTGTCTCCCCGCCCCGGAACGCGTTCCGGATGTCATTCCAACCGAAATCCGCAAAGATTCTGCGACGGAACTTCTTCAGGAGAACCGCTGCGGCGACCGCAAGCCCGCAGTACTGCGCGATGACCGTCCCCCAGGCTATCCCGCAGAAACCGATTCCGCCGAATGTGAGCGGTCCGAGAGAAAAACCGAGAGACAGGCATATGCTCACGAAGATGTTCACTCCGTTCACCACAAGGTCGGTAATCATCGGGCTGACCCCGTCCTGCATCCCTATGAACCATCCCTTGAACGCCATGAGGCTCAAGGTAGCGGGAGCCGCCATTATCCGGATGTAGAAATATTCCGTCGCGAGTTCCCTCACCTGGGGGGTGCAGTCGATGCAGAGGAATGCGAGCTGAACGAACACCCATTGGAGCATCCAGAACGCCACCGCGACAGCGAGCGAGATGCCGAGCCCCCGGGTGAGGATGTTGGCGCATTCGCGTGTGTCGCCGCGCCCGTAGGCCTGGGCGGTCATTCCTCCGGTGCCGACACGCAGGAAAGTGAAGTTCCAGTAGAGCAGGTCGAAGAGCATCGAACCGATGGACGCGCCGCCTATGAATGTCGCGGCCGCGAACTCACCGGCGGGCTGATGGCCGGCCACGGCGATGTCAACCATCCCGACAATCGGGACGGTTATGTTCGCGAGTATGCTCGGAAGAGCGAGCGCGAAAATCTCCCTGTTTATTTGTTGTCTCACTTCCGGTATTTCGAATATTCCTCCAGCATCCCGAGGTAGGAGGCGTATCTCTCCGGGGTTATCGTCCCCTCCTCCACAGCCGCTTTCACCGCGCAGCCGGGTTCATGGGTGTGGGTGCAGGGGGTGAAGCGGCAGTCCGCAGACACCCGGAGCATTTCGGGGAAATAGAGGGATATTTCCTCGGGTTCAAGATCGACGAGTCCGAATCCCCGGATGCCGGGAGTGTCGATTATGCAGCCCTCGCCTCCGCAGAGGGGGTACATCTCATAAAATGTCGTGGTGTGCCGGCCTTGAAGGTGAGCCTCCGAGATGAGTCCGGTCTTCGGGTCGAGCGAAGGGTCCAAAGCCTTGATGAGCGAGGACTTGCCCACGCCGG
Organism: Barnesiella intestinihominis; assembly: GCA_963625415.1. GTDB lineage: Bacteria > Bacteroidota > Bacteroidia > Bacteroidales > UBA932 > Cryptobacteroides. Next base: position 3,848 of record CAVFTG010000038.1, on the reverse strand, counting down.
AGACTCCGGAGAAAAGGGATATGCATGGCGGGTCGTCCTGCGTCTCCCCGTCTCCTGACGGAAGCCCCTCTGTTTCAGTCAAGGATTTCATTGACCGCACAGATGAATCTTCCTCCGTGAGCGACGGTTTCTGGAGACATAATGTTCGCAGCCCGTCAATCCCCGCACCCGTTTTCGCCGAGACCTCGATTATCCGGTAACCGGCGCTTCCGTATATCCTCCTGAAATTTTCGTATGCCTCCGCGAAATCGTCCCTGAACTCCCCGACGACGTCCATCTTGTTCAGGACTATGACGGGCTTCACCCCATAGACTTCGCAGGTGACGAGCAGCCGGTCGATGAACGGAAGCTTGACTTCCGGGAAAGCGAGGGTCACGACGATGAACGCACGGTCCACATTGGCGGCGATGATGTGCGCCTGACGGCTGAGATTCACCGACTTGCGGATGACGTAGTTGCGGCGCGGGAGCACTGTCATTATTGTCGCAGGAGCCGTTTCGGATGCCGGCACACCCCCGTCGGGCAGCGGGTCGCCATCCGCGTGGAACTCGACCCTGTCGCCGACCGCCACGGGGTTCGTGGCGCTGCTTCCGCCGAGCCGCACCTTTCCGCGAAGCACTGCCGGAAAAGGCTTCCACTGGGGAAGCCGCGTCAGCAGATAGTGACTGCCTGTGTGTTTTATGACCGTCGCCGTACCTTCCATAGTCCTTGCATCGCCTCGACCGACATTCTTCTTCGTCGGAGGCGGTGCAAAGATATAAAATCGCGGGGTATTCAAGAACAACGAAACAAAATCTTTAATACCTTTGCCGCCCGATTTTCAAGAATCAACAAACAACAGAATTTCAATATGAACAACGACAAGGCGCTCAAGCGCCGTGCGGAGAACAGCGAAGCGATGGCCGGGTGCGATGGCGCGCACGGAGCACAACTTCCCCTTCGAGGGGACGGGAGGGGTCTGAAAATATGGGGGTTCGCGGCCGGAATCATCACGGGGGTGACCTACGGGATGAACCCGCTGTTCGCGATGCCTATCCTGAAAGAGGGCGTACAGGTCGACACGGTGCTGTTCGTCAGATACGCGGTCGCCACTCTCGTGCTCGCAGCATTCATCGCGGGCTCGCACAAATCGTTCAGAGTCAGCGGCACACAGTTCAGGTGGCTGATCTTGCTCGGGCTGCTGTTCTCCAACAGCAGTCTCGGACTTTTTCTCGCCTACAACTACATCCCCTCGGGAATCGCGACCACGATAATATTCCTCTACCCCACTCTCGTCGCACTGATTATGGTGCTCCTCAAAGTCTATCCAACCTGGCAGACCTGGATTTCCATCGCCGTGACGTTCATCGCGATACTCTTCCTCTGCAATTACGACTCCGGCGCCCCGGTGCACTGGGAGGGCTTCGTTCTGGCATTCCTTTCGGCGCTCGCCTATGCGGTGTTCATCGTTCTGATAAATCAGAAGAAATGCATACGGGAAATACCGAATGACGTGCTGACTTTCTATTCCCTCGGAACGGGCTGCATTGTTTTCGGTGTAATAGCGATAGCCAACAGCCTTCTGGGCAGAGGCTCGATGCTCGCCGACTTCGCCATTCTGAACAGCCACGCATCCATGTGGATAAACCTCGTGCTGCTCGCCATCATCCCTACTGTCATCTCCACCGCCACCCTCGCCGCCTCGACAAAAATCATCGGTGCGACGAAAGCATCGGTGATGGGAGTGTTCGAGCCGCTCACCGCCATTCTCGTGGGAACGCTCGTTTTCGGGGAGAAGATGTCATGGAACATTGTCATAGGCATAGCCCTCGCGATATTCGCCATCTGTTTCATGATTCTCAGCCCGGGGCGGAAGAAGACGGCCTCCGCCTGACTGGAGGACGGAATCTGCCCGGAATTTCCCTGAACGGCTTCGGATTGCGTATCCGGATTATATATCTTATATTTGTGCTCTGATGCGGCAACCGCCGTCACAGGGGATGACTAAAAAGTCCCGTAGGGACCGCGCCGGAGGCGCGAATCGGAAAAGCTTCTGAGCCATGATTACGGAAAAACAGATTGAGGATGCCCTGAGGGAAGTTTTCGGGGGGCTGAAATTTACGGAAGAGCCTGCGGGGCTGTATGACCCGTTGAGATATATGATACAAATCGGCGGGAAGCGCATCCGGCCGAGACTCTGCCTGCTGGCATATTCCCTTTTCGGGGATTCTCTCGACGGGAGCATTCTCGCACCGGCAGCCGCCATTGAGGTTTTCCACAGTTTCACTCTCATCCACGACGACATTATGGACAATGCCGCTGTGCGGCGCGGAGTTCCGACGGTCTGGAAGAAATGGGACGCGAACACGGCGATTCTCTCCGGCGACTCCATGTGCATTGAGAGCTACCGTCTGCTCGCCAAAGCCCCGGCCGACAAATTGCCGGAAGTGCTGCGGCTGTTCTCGGACACGGCCGCACAGGTCTGCGAAGGACAGCAGTATGATATGGAGTTCGAGGCTCTGGAGTCTGTCCCGATGGAGGACTACATCAGGATGATCGGGCTGAAGACGGCCGTACTTATTGCCGGCGCGGCGAAAATGGGCGCAATCATCGCCGGCGCGGACGCTGAATGCCAGGAACTTGTCTATAAGTACGCCTATTCGCTCGGTCTTGCGTTCCAGGTGGCGGACGACTATCTCGACACTTTCGGCGACCCGGCCGTATTCGGCAAGGCGATTGGCGGGGACATACTCAACGACAAGAAAAGCTGGCTGCTGACCAAGGCGTTCGAGACCTCTGCGGGCGATGCGGCGGTGCGCGGGACTCTGCTCGGGGCGATGGCGCTGCCTGTCGGGACAGAGGAGGAAAAAGCGGAGAAGATTGACGCGGTCCGCAAAATCTATGTCAGCCTCGGCATCGACACGGCCGCAAAGTCGGAAATCCGCAGATACCACAGCGAGGCGCTCGCTTTCGCCGCGCAGCTCCCTGTCGGCGAACCGGGCAGGACGGCGTTGAAGGACTATGCCGAGTCGCTGCTCGGAAGGGCGAAATAGCCTCCGGACGGCGGAACATCCCCATCCAATGCGGATTGAAAATATCAGAAATAATGGAAAATATCGGAAAAGCTGAAGACAGGACAATTCCGAAACTTGAGATAATGGCGCCGGCGGGCAATTTCGAATGCCTGCACGCGGCGATTCAGGGAGGCGCGGACTCCGTCTATTTCGGGGTGGGCAGCCTGAATATGCGCTCGCATTCGGCGAACAACTTCTCCGCCGGCGACCTTGCGGAAGTCTGCCGCATCTGCCGCGACAACGGTGTGAAATCCTACCTCACGCTGAACATTGTCCTCTATCAGGAGGATCTGCAGCCGATGCGCGAGACCCTCGATGCGGCACGTGCGGCCGGGATCACGGCTGTAATCGCCTCGGATATGGCCGCCGTAGCCTACTGCAGGCAAATCGGAATTGAAGTCCACATCTCCACCCAGCTGAGCATCTCGAATGTCGAATCCCTGAGGTTCTACGCGCAGTTCGCCGATGTGATTGTGCTCGCCCGGGAACTTAATCTCGGTCAGGTCAAGGAGATACACGAGACCATAGTCCGCGAGCGCATCTGCGGGCCGTCAGGACGGCTTGTCGAAATCGAGATGTTCGCCCACGGTGCGCTCTGTATGGCCATCTCCGGAAAATGCTACCTCAGTCTGCACGCATACGGGGCGTCCGCCAACCGGGGGGCCTGCTACCAGATCTGCCGCCGGGGCTACGAAGTGACCGACCTCGAGACCGGAAATCAGCTGCTCGTCGACAACAAATACATAATGTCACCCAAAGACCTCTGCACCATAGAGTTCATGGACAAGATAATCG
>CAVFTG010000037.1:0-13765 GCA_963625415.1 Barnesiella intestinihominis | reverse complement strand
TCTTCAGTTTCACTGCGGAGGACTTCCCTGAGGACGATTTCCCTCCGAGGGTCACGAATCCGTCCTCCACAATGAATTTCACCGCCTTGCCGTTGACCTCAACCGACGGATTGCAGCACCACTGCGGAATGCGCAGACGGAGAGTCTGGTTTTTAGGAATGGCGTTGAGAGTGAAGTCAAGCACGTCGCGGAAAGGATATTCAGTCTCGCAGAGTATGTCGAAGCGTCCGTCACGGGTCTTGAGACGGGCCGGGCCGTAGGTGAGCCACATGAGTTCGTCCTTTCCGTTGATCATCGCCATGTTCATTATGAAGTTTGGCAGCGCACGGTTGATGTTGGACGGGCAGCAGGTCGGCCAGTGCATCGGCTTGAAGTAGGAGCCGTCGTCACGGATTCGCAGGTGGAATCCGGGGATGCGGTTCGGAGCCTGGGTATAGACGCACTGGGTGAAAGTATAGTTCAGCGCTCCCGGGAGGGCGTTGTAGGCGTCGCGTTCGATTCTGTCACCGTAGCGGGAGTCTCCGCTTGCACGGGCAAGCCAGATGTTGGACCACATGAAGTCGGACACGTCGCAGCTCTCGGCCGCCTCGAACGCGCCGATGCCGTGGAGATGTTCATTGGATGAGTTGACTCCTGACGGAAGCATCGAATTTTCCTGCAGGAACTCGTAATTGTTGACCGAAGCGGCGAGATACTCGGGGTCGGAATTGAAAATGTATCCGATTGCCGGCAGCTTTGCCGCCTCGTTGAAGCTCACGCCGTGGCTGATGGCAGTGCGGAGGAACTCTTTCTTCCTCGCCCAGCTGTCGATGAAGGCCGGAGAGAAATTGTCCAGAACGGCGAGTGCGCGGTTGGCGTAGCTCATGTCCCCGCTGAGGCGCGAAAGCTCGAAAAGGTTCTCCAGCCCGCAGAGGAAACGGAATCTGTCGAGGTCTCCGCCGTTGAACGGATATCCCTTGCTGTCGTAGGTGAAGAGAGGGTAGCGGTCATAGACGCGTTTCACCATTTCGAGCGTCCTGACATCCCCCGTGGCGCTGTAATAGGCCAGAGCTGCGCGGCAGAAGACGGCCTCGCTCCAGTAGAGGCCGCCGTCAGCCTCCTGCGTCCCCCATTTCCCGACATATTCCGGATTGTTGGAATGGATGTATCCGTTTGGCTTCTGACGGGCGGCGACCGCCTCCATGACCTTGCGGCTGCGCTCCACAAGAAGACTGTCATCCAGAAGGAAGGCGAGACGGGTGAAACCGTCGGTGTAGTAGCCGGTCTGCTCATAGTGCCACCAGCCGGGTTCATCGGCCGAAGCCCAGCCTTTGACGAATTCGGTGAATTCCTCACCCATGGTTTTCGTCATTCCTTCCGCCGCAAGCTGCGCCCAGTCCCTGAGCCAGCCTTCCGGCTTCAGTTCCCCCAGAGCGAAAGGAGCGTAAGCCTCCGGACGCATCTTCGGGTTAAAGTCCTGCGGAGCCTCCTGTGCGGGGCAGTCCGGAGAGGACAGGACGGCGAAGACAACTGCCGCCGTCACCAAAATTTTCAGTTTCATATCTCAATTGACGTTTAGATTAAATTAGGAAAAGACAGGGAATGACACGAAAGTTTTTTCCATTCATTCCCTGTCCGTTCAAAATTGATGACGTTCACCTATCTCTTCACGACGCGAAGCATCATCGCGCTGAGGTCGAGTTCGATGGTGTAGTCACCGCTGGTATTCGGTTTCCACTTCCAGTCCGGGACATCGTCTCCGGTGCTGCTGTCACCGGTCGTGACATTCACTCCGAGCCATTTGTCAATAGGGTTGTTGTCCGGAGGATTCTGTACGGCCGAGTTGTAACCGCCCTTCGTGAAATTATTGGTCCGGAGCACCTTGAATCCTTCACCGCCTCCGGCCTTGAAAGTCACGTCGATTCTGTAGATGTGCGGTTCATAAAGCTTGTCGGTAGGAACGAAGAATCCGACGGTCTTGAAATACTTGTAGGATGTCTCCGCATTCCAGTCACTGTAGCCGTCCGGCAGTTTGATTTCGTCACCGCAAGGGAAGCAGGTGTCGGAAAGCACGCAGATGTCCTTGACTACGCACACATTGTTGCCGAAGCTGAACGAAACGGCGCATTTGTTCGCCCATTTGTTCGCGGTCGGAACGGTGTATGTCCCGTCGGATGCGCTGCTGACACTCTTGAACTTGCCGTTGCCGTCCGGGATGCAGGCAGGGTAGCCGCCCGAAGATTTGGAGATTCTGACGGTCTTGCCGGCGAGCGACTGGTTGAGACGGAGATAGTAGCCGCCCGTACTCAGTTCGGTCAGGTCGTATTTCTCGGAAGTCCCCTCTCCCACATAGAGAGACCATGTCGTCGCTGCTTCATACGATTCAGCATCATACTTGGCGGTGCCGAAGCAGGCAGGACGGAAACAGAACACGTCCTTGTAACCGTCAATGTCCGCATAGAGCAGAATCTCCCTGTATTCCGTTCCGCCGAGCGTCTTTGTCTCGCCCCAGTCGAGGAAGAAGGAGTGGGATGCCCAGTAGGACTTGACAGTCTTGAGTTCACCCTGATTTGACGCCCCGTCGAAGACATCGACGATTTCGGAAGTCTGCATCCCCTGCTCTTTGACAGCCCATGCATCATCCGGAACGAAAGCATAGTTGTCAGGAGTGCAGGAGAAGAATCCGTCTTCATAGTTCACGACATATGAGAAACCTCCCACGCGGTTGGCTTCTTTCGGGTCGTTCCCTCCGACGGAGCCTTCCCTCCATACGATGTTCTGCATCACGAGTTCACCGGCATTGTTCTTAAGGAATGCGAGTTCGCTGAAAAGCGCGGCATATTTCGAATCCCCGTAGGAGGTGAGAGCGGTGTTCCAGTACCGGCGGAAATTGCTCTGGATGTCGGAAGCGGCAGTCGTCACGCTCTGGCTGGCATCCCATGAACCCTTCTTTACAGGTCCGAATTCGCAGAGGGACTGGAAATGGTTGTAGTCATCCGGATAGTTCCCGTCCAGAATCATATTTTTCCAAGGGTCCTCCAGAGTGGTGAACTTCGTGACAGGTCCGTAAACCGTCTCACCGTCGGAACGTACCGCGTATGCGCGGACACTGTACCCTGACTCAGGGAAGAGTGACGCCCCCGCAAGGGTTCCGATCTCCACCGTCTGGCCGACAGAAAGTTCTTCCGCATCACAGACAATCTTGATCCAGCAGTTGTCAACCGTCGGATCCGAGTTGTCTGCGGTGAAGTCGAGGCATATTCCCGTCTCCTGAAGACCCGGAACCCCGATCTCGTAGCTGCAGGCCGCCTGATGGGCGTTGATTCCTGTCATCTTCACCTCGCTGTCGAAGTCGGAGGCGATGAACACCGTCACAGGGTCGCCTTCAGTGTAGCTGCGGGTGCCGTCAGACAGCTCGAGCCAGCCTACGAAGAAATAATTGAAATCGTTCGGAAGATCCCTGACTGTCACTTCGGTATCGCCCTCCACAGGAGTGCCGTCGATGGCGATGTCGGTTCCTTCGGTGATGAGGGTCGCCGCATCGGTGGAATAGCGGAGACCCCATTTGACGAACTTGCCTATGTCTTCCGGTGACACCACGTTGAGTTTGAAGACATATTCCCCGCTGACTGCGGAAACTTTTTCAAGAGCGGCGGTCATCTTGATGACGCCGGAATCCTGTCTGAGCGCGAAGTTGGCGTATGCGGATCCGCAGCGCAGCTTGAAAAGGGCGGCACGATCCTTACCGCTCGTGTTCACGTTGTAGTTGAAAGTTACCTTGTCTCCGGACACACCTTTGGTCACGGACGGCGTGATCCAGTTGTAGTTCCCCTCAATCGTCCATTCTCCGGAGGAAGTCACGGTCGTCTCCGCCGTGCCGGGAAGGTATCCGGCCTCGGCGTTTTCAGGAGAAATCTGAATCGAGTCTTCCGCAGTCTCCTCTTTCTGGCAGCCGGCAAGAGCCAGTGCCGCGAAAACTGAAACTATGTATAATATTCTCTTCATATAGTTCTGTTTTTATTTTACAGTCGATTCCGTTACCATTCCGGTTCAGGCCTGTAGCCGGTGTCGACGAGATTGTCGTTGAAAAGATTTTTGGCAAGCCTCTGCAGCCAGATTTTCTGGTAACTCCATGTGTTTATCGCATAGTCGAGACAGTACACCATATATCCGCCCCAACCCTGATTCTTGAGGTTTGTGAACGTACTTGTGGTGGCCGCATTGTTCCATGTTGCCGGAGCGCAGTTCTGGCTGTTCGGGGTCATCTTCGACAAAGGCATTCCGCCCTCGTAGTAACCGGTGGACCATGAGTTGTAGTCAGCAATCACCCAGTCGATGTAATCCTTGGGCTCAACGCCGTCAACCGTGTTCAGATAAGCCGTGTAGCTGTAATTGTAGGCTATCACCTCCTTGTCCGGCATCGCCATCTTGGTCTCGTAGCACAGGCGCGAGGTTAGGCGGGTCGAAGCGGTCGAAGAGACTCCCGGGATGTCGCCTCTTCTCTGTCCGTACTCCTCGTCGAAGAAAATTCCGTCGAGATGGTATGCGTTGCAGTAGTCCGCAAGCATCTTTGCCACCTCCTTCGCCGTGTCCTCCTCAATGCAGGACATGGTGAGTCCGGTGCCCGGGCCCTGACCGTTCTCACCCGTGGAGAGCAGGGACATTATGACCTTGATTCCGCGGTCGTGGAGAGGCTTGACGAATTTCTCGTAATTCGCGTTGATGGCGGCCTGACAGGCGTTCGGATGAACCTGGATCGCCTTTTCATCCGGATTCCATATCAGAGCGGATGAGAACACTATGACATAGTCGAAAATCGGCTCGCCGGTGCTCTCAAGTTCGAGCGCGAGATGGAAGAGCGGGCTTGCCGTACCTGTCTCCTGACAGCTGAAGATGTGATACTTCCTGTCCTTTGAAATCGGCGTAATGCCCTTTTTGTTCTTCACGAAAATGATATGCGGCTCGCCCGGAAGGGTGACAGAGCTGTCGTCCGTGGTCACGGTGACAGGTATCGCATAGACGATGTCTCCCGTGCCTCCGGAATAGTTCTCGGAAGCGAGTATGGAATCATCGACCGTAATCGTTATGTCGGCGTCGGTGGAAACCGTTTCGCCGGCAAAGACCACCGCCGGATCTCCGAATGACACCTTTTCCGCAGGGAACACCTTGTAGGACGTGCCGTAGGTCGCGTTATACTGAGTGATGACAGAAGCGTCGCCATAGGCGAGCGTTCCCGAAATGTTTGAGACGCAGGCCTTGGAAAGCTCGAGGTGCAGACCGACTGTCGTCTCCTCTTCGGAAGCCTCGACCGTGGTGAAGTACGCCGAGCCGGATTCATTGCGCAGCTGAGCCTTCGGCAGCGTGATATTCTTTATCTTGTCTTCAGTCCCGCCGTCCACTTCAAAGACATCTTTCTGGCAGGCTGCCAGAGAGAGAGCGGCGGTGAGCAGAAGAAAAAATCTGTATGTTTTCATTTTTATTCTCTTTTGGGGGTTTATTCAGCTTCAGGAAGAGCGACCTTGCGCCAGTCGACAGGATTGACCGCCTCGAGGTCGTTGCCGTTGCCGGAGCGGTCAGCGATTACTTTACCTGTGCCTTCATTGAATTTCCAGTAGGCGACAAGGCCTTCTGAATCCGGTTTCACGAAGTACGGATGGTTTTCCTGATCCTTTATCGTCTCTTCGTCAAGCACCTTGTTCCAGATTCTGACTTCGGAGAACATGGCGCCGGCCGTCCTGATGTTGTTGTATGCCGTGTTGATTCTGAACGACTGGTTGTCCACCGTCTGTGCGAAAGTGACTCCGTCCGGATAATTTCCGGCAGTGGAAGAGCCGACCTTCTCGCCTCCGACATACATATTGAGAACCCTTGTCGTCGCATCATAGGTGACGATGAGGTTGAACCACTCGTTGTAAGGCATGAGACCGAGGAGCGGTCCGCCGTTGTTCGTGCAGACCTGAAGCTGGTTGTTCGGATTGCTGAGGTCGCCGGTACGGAAGAGGAAGTAGCCCTCGATGCCGAAAATACTGTTGTTTTCCTTGCGCTCCTTGTTCTTGTCCCAGTTGCAGTTCAGGAGCATCTCGACGGTGAGCTGCTTGAGGTTGCTGACCGGAGCGGGGTTGTTCCACGTGACATTGCAGTAGTTGTCCCACATGTAGGCAACGTCATTGATGAGGTTAGCGCCCTCGAACACAAAGAACTTGGTGTCGCGGGAGGCGAGCACTTCGATGTCGTCGGATTTGAGCGAGACAGGAAGAACATAGAGGGTCTTCTTGTCAAGGGTGAGCACGTCCTTGAAGCTGATGACACATTCCCCGGAACGGACTCCGCCCTCGCTGATGGTGAATTCCGTCGCGGAGAACGAATAGTTCGCCTCCGGAAGCATCACGGCCTCGACGCCGAACTTGTCGTTGTAGTAGTCCAGCTGAGCCGCGTCGGGAGCTATCGCCACTTTCAGAGGAGACTCCGCCGGCTGCGGTATCGCGGCGACGAGTTTCTCCGTGTAGCTGTCCTCGATGGATATGTACAGGGTCTTGCTGCTGACATAATCGTCCAGAAAAACCTTGTTTTCATAAATCTCCGACGCGCTCTTCTCGCAGGACGACAATGCCGCGAGAGCCGCGATGGAGAGAATCGTGTATTTGAAAATTTTATTGTTCATCTTGACGTCTGTTTATGAGTTCGGGTTCATATTCTTGATCGCATTGCGGAGCTTGCTGTAGGTGTTGCGGTTGGAATCATAGAACGCGCTCCTGACATTATGGATTACAAGTCCGTTCTTATTGAATTCCGAGGATACGCTCATCCACTTCGATGCGATAGGAATCTGCTCGCCGGCATTGAAGCATCCCACCTTGTAGTCGTCGGCGGAGGTGTTCGTGACGGAGTAGAGAAGTCTGGCGTCCGGATAGACGGCTTTCGTCCTGGCTCCGAGATAGTCCATGTCCGCAGTTCCGGTAAGTTCCTCGCAGGACAAGATGATGTACTCGGCAGCCTTGATATATTCTTCTGAGACGATGTACTCTGCCTTGGTGTTGAGCAGGAGGCTGACCCCGCTGCGGGAATTGAACTCCTTCAGCACGGTGTCGAAGAATGCTTTCTCTTCCGCCTTGTAGGCCTCAAGTTCTTCATCGGTGAGATGATAGGTATCCTTCACCTCAGCATACTGCACTCTCACGGCATCGAGACCGAATTCATCGACATATCCGAACACCCTGGAAAGCTCATCGGTGAAGAACCCGGTGATTTCAGGATAGGACGGAGCGTCGGGATAGGTCGGCGCAGGCACGGTGGCCGGGTCTTCGCCCTTTTCCACAGCGGCGGCCTTCGCAGCCTCATAATCTTCGGTTATCTTCTCGCAGGCCGCTTCATATTCCGCATCGAGACGGTCAATCTCAGCCTGAAGGGCTTCCTTCACCTTGTCATAGGAGAACTCAACGGAGAACCTGAACGCCTTCTCGGAACGGAGCTTTTCCATCTGAGGGAGAAGAACTCCGGCGATTTCCGGATTCGAGAACTCGACGAAATCGATGCTGTCCGGAAGAGCAGTCAGATTGCAGGACTGGTCGAAAAAAGTCTCCTGATTATCGTAGGAGACATAAGTTATCTTATGTTCCGACGCCTTGTAGTCGCGTATCATCCCGCAGTACTCTGCGTACAGTTCGGGATTGTCCTTTTCCAGAGAGGAAACCTCAATCTGAATGGACTCCAGCTTCGTCCAGTCGCTGCAGGACACGAGAACCGCAGCGGCGAAAGCCATTGTTATGATTGATTTTGTTTTCATTTTCCCTCCTTGATTATTTCGTTATTCCCGGATTGCAGTCCCACCATGTGCGTGTGCCCATATTGTCCGCTCCCTTGAGAAGCGAAGACAATGCAGTCCTGTAATTGTCACCGTTGCTGGTCAGCTCGTTCACAGGGTACTTGAGCCTGCGTGCATAGCCGTCTTCGTCAATCGTTCCGCCGCTGAGGTTCACGCCTGCGGTGAAAAGACGCGGATAGCCGGTGCGGCGGAACTCAGACCAGGCCTCGACTCCGGTGGCGCGCCAGTTGGCGATCCATTTCTGGGTGATGATTTTCTCAAGATTGGTTTCGAAATCGCCGGAGTTGTTCCACGCGATTGTCGCACGGCTCGAATATGAGGCGTCATACCCCTTGCCGGCCGGGTCGGTGTAGTCTTCAGGCACTGAAACGGCATCTGCGACGTAGCTGTCAGCTCCTTCCACATCCCACTGCTCAAAGGAGAGCTTTATCCCCTTCTCGTAGAAGTCCTTTGCATCACCTCCCATGTTCCAGCCCCGGAGCGCGCCCTCTGCCTTGAGGAACATTGCCTCGGCGGCATTCATCCAAATCATTGGGTCACCGGTCGCGACGTTCATGTTGGAGCATTTGTCTCCGGAAGCGGAGTCTCCCATACGGGTTCCCCTGCGCCAGCCGACATAAGGTTTCGCCGCATAGCCGGAAGTCGTGAAATAAGCCTCGCGGCGCGGGTCGGAGTAGCCGTTCATGTAGCAGATGATGTCGGCCGCAGCCCTGTAGTCCCCCCAGTCGGTGCAGAGAAGGACATAGAGGTTCTGCTTCGAATGCGTGAACACGGCATTGTCCGAATTGGTCTCCATGGTTCCGATACTGTGGTTCACCGCCTCCTCGGCCATCAGCCGGGCCTTCTCGGGGTCGGCATAGACAATCCTCATAGCCATGCGGAGCTTCAGTGTGTTGGCATACTTGATCCATTTCACGAGGTCTCCGTGGAATACGATGTCGGCGTTGGAGTTGATTTTCTCCATGCTTCTTCCCGTGAGAGTCTCCACCGCTTCGGTGAGTTTCCCGAATCCGATTGAGTACACCTCCTCCTGAGAGTCATATGGAGCCACGAGCGAACCGTCGGCGCCGATATGCTGAAACGGAATCGGTCCGTAGAGATCCGAAATCTGCGCGAACACGGAAACTCTCACAATCTCGGCCACGGCGAGAGCAAGAGGGTCGGCGGTTGAGTTGCGGAGCTGGTTGTACGCTCCGTAGAAGCCCGGAATGACCTTCTCGAACGTATAGGCACACCATTCGTCGTTCGGGTTGTAGGTGGAAAGTTTCTGATCCCAGCCTTTCTTTTCAGCGAGGTAGCCGCCGAGCGTGCTTCCGCACAGGACATCCATGAACTGGAACTGGTGCTCCTGCACAGGAACGACATAGCCCAGCATATTCTTCAGAGCGCCCTGGATGACATAGTCGTCCGCGGCAATCTGGTCTTCGGTTGCCTCATAAGGATTGGTGTTTATCTCCAGATACTTCCCGGTGCAGGAAGTTCCGGCCACACAGATGAGGGCGACACCGATTATGTTGTATATTTTCTTCATATCCATTCATTTTAGAATTTGAAACGGAGGCTCAGCGCAACCGAACGGGTCGAAGGCATCATGAAGCTGTCGATTCCCTGATAGTAGTTGCCGGCGCTCGCAATTGCCTCCGGATCGAACGGAGCCTTGCAGTAAATCATCCAAAGGTTCCTTCCGACGATGGAGACATTGAGGTCGAAGAGATTGCCGAGGAGCTTTCTCGGAATGTTGTAGCCGATGTGGGCTTCCTGGAGGCGGACATTGGTCGCGCTGTAGGTGTAGTACTGAGGGATGCCCCCGTCAGCGGCCACCACGGAATACCATGAATACGGATTGATTGTGCAGCCTTCGACAAACACTCCTCCGTTGTCACGGGCTTCAGCGGTCGCCTCGGACACTCCGAAGTTGTCGAGCCGGGCCTGTGTGGCGGAGTAGGCTATGCCGCCGATGCGGGCGGAAACCATGAAGCCGAGGTTGAAGTTCTGAATCGAGAAATCGTTGTTCCACGCCATATTCGCCTTAGGGAACACGGAGCCGAGCTTCTTGTAGTCGGTCGCGCTGCTGCTGATCTTGCCGTCCGCGTCGATGTAGATGTTGCCGTTGTTGTCGCGGTTGAGGTCGATGGTCGAGTAGAGGTCGCCGAGCGTGCCTCCCGGAGTGAGGACGAACGCGGCATTGCCGAGTCCTCCGACCTTGAGGCGGTCGAGGGTGATGACCTGTCCGGTCTCAGGATGGACGTAGTTCTCCATCAGCTTCTCGACCTTGTTCTTGTTCGCGCTGAAAGTGAAAGTGGAGTTCCAGCCGAAGATGCCCCACTGGTGGTCGTAACCTGCGGAGAGTTCGACACCGCGGTTGATTACGCTTCCGGTCTGGACATAGAGTTTCGTGTAGCCGGAAGACACTGAAAGCTGGGAGTCGAAAGTCTGGTTGTAGGTCTTCGTGTCATAGTAGCTGACATCGAGGCTGAAGCCCTTGAAAGCCTTGAAGGTGACACCCACTTCCCATGAGTCGGTCCTTTCCGGCTTGAGGTCGTACATAGGGTAGCTCTTGGAAGTCTCCCACGCTCCGGTGCTGCTGTTCCACGAGTAGGTCGGATTGGCTATGAAGCGGGAGAAAGGAAGACCGACGGATGCCCATGAACCGCGCACTTTGAGGAAGTCGATGGCTTCAGGCATCGGAAGAATCTGCGAAAGCACGATTGACGCTCCGACTGAAGGGTAGAAGAAGCTCTTCTTTGAGGAGTGCGGACCGGCAAGCTGTGAAGGCCAGTCGTTGCGGCCGGTGAAAGTGAGGTAGTATGCGCCCTTGTAGCCGAGCTCGGCTGAACCGAGAACCGACTGAGTCTGCTCCTGCCATCCGTCGTTGTGGATGTCTGCCTTGCTCTTGTCGAGCTGCTGAACGGCGAATACGTTCGGAAGACCGTCCTCGCGGATTCCTCCGCGCACCTGCATGAGCCTGTAGCGCATGTCAGAGATGGATGCGCTGAGGTTCGCTCCGAGCGACCAGTCGCCCCAGGTCTTGTTGAAGCTCAGGAGCACGTCGGCATAGATCTGACGCTGGGATGACTCCTCATCGTAGAAGTAGCCGTTGGAAGAGCCTTCGGTGATGGTGGTGTTGGTGCTGGCGTAGGACTTGTCAGTGTAGGTGTTGTCGGTGTTGTCAATCTTGACGCGGCCGGAGAGTTTCAGGCAGTCAAGAATGTCCCAGGTGAGTCCGCCTGAAATCATATAGCGGTCCTTGTCGTTCTCGCGGAGACGGCGGTACTGCGTCCAGTAAGGATTGTCCCACTCGATGCCGCCCTTGCCCATGAGATCCCAATTCTGCACATAGATCTTGCGGGTGGAGTCATACTGTTCGAACATCTTCGCATATTCCCAGTCCTCGCCGCGAGGGTAGAGGTAGGCTGCCACGAGAGGGTTTCCGTAGATACCCTGGTTGACCATGTTGAGATCCTTCTGCTTCACATACTGCGCGCTGATGTCGAGATGGAGTTTGTCGTTGAGGAAGGACGAGGTGGTCCTGACGGACGCGTTGTAGCGGTGGTAGCCGTTGTTCGGGATGATTCCGCGTGAATCCACGGCGCCCGCTGAGGCATAGACCTGATTCCTCTTGTTTCCGACGGAGAGAGAAACGGTCTCAGTGCCCACGATGCCGGTGCGGAGGAAGTCCGAACCGGGATTGTAGTTCATCCTGTCTTTGTCGTAGAGGAGAGAACCCCAGCTGACAGCCTCGCCCTCGACATTGCCGTAGCGGTTCTGGAAACGCGGAAGCACGAACGCGTTCTGCATCTCGGTGTTGCTGGTGACTGTGAGCGAAAGCTTGCCTTCCTGACCTTTCTTGGTGGTGACGATAATCGCACCGTTGGAAGCGTTGCTTCCGTAGAGGGCCGCTGCGGCCGCTCCTGTCAGGACTGAGATGGATTCGATGTCCTCAGGGTTGATGTCGGCGATTCCCTCGGAACGTCCGCGTGAACCGTAGTCGGTCTCACCGTTGTCGGACATGGCGTACATAGGGATGCCGTCGATGACATAGAGGGCGTTGGAAGATGAGTTGATGCCCTTGGTACCGCGCATCACGACTTTTGTCTCACCGCCGACTCCGGAAGAGGAGGCGTTGATTGTGACGCCGGCAATCTTTCCGTTGAGAGCATTGACGAGGTTCGCGTCCTTGATGGAGGTGATCTGCTCGTTGGAAATCTGCTGGACGTTGTAGTTCAGGGCTTTCTCCGAGCGCTTGATGCCGAGGGCGGTGACAACTCCGGCTTCGAGAACCTCGGTGTCCTCAATGAGGACGAAGTCGAAATGCCTCTGCTTCGAAATCTCGGAAGAGACGGTCTTGTAGCCGAGGAATGAGACTTCGATGACATCGGATTTGAAGCCTTCCGGAAGGTTGATGCTGAATTTTCCGTCAAGGTCGGTGCTCGTTCCGGTCTTGCTGTTCTTGAGCAGAACCGACGCTCCCGGGACGGGCTCGCCTTTCTGGTCTTTTACGATGCCCGAGAGGACATTGGTTTCTCTACCCCCCCCCCACAGACTTGCTCAGAATGATGTTTCTTCCGGATGTGACCGTGTATTCGACACCGGTGTTCCGGACCATCTGGTCAAGAGCATCTCCGATGGAAATGCGTGACCCTTTCACCGTTACAGGAACCGACACGTCGACATCCTGATTCAGGAACAGATAGGTTGTCTGCGATTCAATTTCCTTCATCACTTCCGACATGGGAACATTTTCCATATTCAGAGTGACTCCCGAAGACTGCGCCTGCGCACTTTCCGTTCCGAGGAAAAGCGCAAGGGCAATCACCGGGGCGAGGAACAATCTGAATCTGCAGAACAGGTTCATTTTGTTTGCCATAAGTGGTTTTTTAATGTTATTAATTATATCGTAATCCTTAACCCCGGCGGACTTGGTCTCCGGAATTAAATCCTACTTTTTCTTTTCACCCGTCAGCGTATCACCACGACTCCTGTCTCCTGTTCGAGAGTGTAGCTGAATTCGCAGCCGCGCTGCAATGTCCGGAGCGCATTCTCTATCCCTTCGCACACATACATCTTTCCGGAGATGAAGCGGATTTCCGGCATGGTCTCCCTCCGTATTTCTATCTTCGCACCGAACGCTCTTTCGAACTTCGTCATCAGCGAGCTGAAGTCCATATCTGTTATGCTTATTATGCCTTTGGTCCAGAGGTAGTCGTCATCACTTGTGATTGTGCAGCGCTGAAGTCTGTCGCCGCGCATATAGACCATCTGGTTCGGGTTGAGATAGAGACAGCTGCAGTCCCGTCTGTCAGTCACCTTCACGGACCCCTCGAAAAGCGAAGTCGAGAACTCCCTCGAAGACGGATCGGCCGTCACCTCGAACTCTGTTCCGAGCACCGTCACGTCGCAGACGAAAGTGCTCACGACGAACGGGCATTCTTCGTCATGTGCGACGGAGAACCTGCCCTGTCCGGAAAATCTCACGTTGCGGGTTCCTTCGGCGAAGACCACCGGATACTCGAGGCGTGAGCCGCCGTTGAGCTTCACCATGGTGCCGTCGCTCAGAGCGAAATCCACGACTTTCCCGTTGGGAACTTCAAGGACATTGTAAACGGACGCAAGCTCCTCTTTCTGAACCTGCTTGCCTTCCCGAAAAGACACGAAACATGCGAAAGCGGCCGCCGCCACGGAAGCGACTGCCACGACTGCGCGTCTGATTCCCGTCCTGACGGCGAACCTCCTGTGCCTCCCCTCCTGCACCGGCTTCCCCTCAATGGCCTCCATCGGAGCGGACATCACCCATTTCTCATAAAGGGCGGACGCCCTGCGGTAGCGGCTCCGGTTCTCTTCGTCTGCGGAAACCCAGGCTCCGACAATCCGCCTCTCCCCTTCCGACGCCTCGCCGGAAAAGCAGCGGAAAAGCATTTCATCGCTGATTCCGTCCATGACCGTATCGTTGTTCTTATCCATAAC
>CAVFTG010000036.1:668-14678 GCA_963625415.1 Barnesiella intestinihominis | reverse complement strand
ACCTTCATCTTCCGGTTCTTCCTGTCATTTTTCTTTTTATCCGCCATTTTCTGTGACTGTTATAACGTTACTCCGCAGGTTCTTCGGTCCAGTCGGTGCGCACCGCATCGGCCCAGAGATCCTCCAGCCTGTAGAATGAACGGTAGGCCGTCTGGAACACGTGCACCACGATGTCTCCATAGTCGAGAATCACCCACAGGGCATTTTCCCGTCCCTGCGAACGGATCACCTTTCTTTTGCAGAGTTCAATCATCCTGTCCTCGACATTGTCGGCAATGGCAAGGACATTGGTGGTGGAATCCGCGTTGCACACGACGAAATGGTCAGATATCGCAGTGCCTATTTTCTTGAGATTGAGTGAGAGGACTTCCCGCCCTTTTTTTTCGAGCATTGCATCGGCAATGACCTTGACTTCGTTGACTTTCATCTACAGTTTGTGTGAATTACGAAAATATGTCTAAATTAGCCTGCAAATATAATCAAAAAACAAACCAATCTGCAATTCACGGACGACAATGGGGGAAACTTGTCATATAATATGGTACGATGAGATTGATTCGACCAACAGCGAGGCTGTCAGAAGGCTCGGAGAACTTGCCAATATGTCAGTCATCGCGGCGCGCTGTCAGACCGCAGGGCGCGGAAAAGGCTTGCGGAAATGGCTCGCGGCTCCGGGAGAGAACCTGACATTCACGGTTGTGCTGAAATACGCGGAAACCGGGAATCCCGGGCAGGGAACTGAGGTGACTGTGAATTCCGGGCAATGGAATATGGGGACGGGGAATCTCTTCATGAATGACAGGCCGGAAGCGGCGCGGCCCTGGCCGCCGCTTCCGGCATCCTGCCAGATGCTCCTCAGCGCGGCGACGGCCGCAAGCGTCGTGAAATTCCTCGAAGAACAGGGCATCAGCGCATGGGTGAAATGGCCGAACGACATCTATGTCGGAGGGGAGAAAATCTGCGGGATACTCATCGAACACAGGATGCACGGAGACTGCCTGACATCCAGCATCATAGGGGTCGGACTCAACCTGAACCAGACGGAGTTCCCCCCGGAGCTGGTCAATCCCGTGTCCGTCGCAGTCCTGACGGGGAAACGGCTCGACACCGACGCGAGCCTCGGACGGTTCTGTGAAATCTTCACGGAAAAAATCCGTTCAGCCTATCGCCGCCTCCCTCATCTGCACGATGTAATCTCCGGGGCTTTCACTTGCGAAGATGGCGCTTCCGGCGACGAAAATCTCCGCGCCTGCTTCGCGCAGTGCGTGAACGTTCTCCTTTGAGACTCCCCCGTCAACCCGATCGGCCGATCGGTATCCTCCTCAGAATGAGCTGAGGACGAGTCACATGAACGATGCGCGGCTGTTGATCCGTTATTTTTTAAGGATTACTTAATCGGGCAAGGAGATTCAGACTGCTTTAAAAATCTGTCGGCAAAGTTAATGAATTGCATCCAGTCATAAAGCAGGATGTCATGCTCTCCCCGTCTCATGTGATTGCCCATGCTCCCGCAGACGCGCGGGTTCTCAATCTCCGGCTTGTCGGTGTCAGTGAAACCTTCCAGCCCATAGAGATTATAGACCGGAGCCGCTCCGACAAGGCTCAGGTACTCGCCCTTCTGGTCGGCCCAGTTGTCCTCGCTCGCGCTGGAGACATAGACGGGACGCGGGGCGATCATCGCGACAAGTTCGTGCTGGTCGAAAGGCATGGAGTCCTCATTGTTGCTGTATTTGCGGAAGTTGCCGCAGAACCAGTGCGGAAAGGCATCGTTTATGATGTAGGGGGTCTCGCCGAATTTACGGCGTGAGAGAGCGGCCCCGCAGCAGCCCGAACAGTTGGAAATCACCAGCGCGAAACGCGGGTCTGTCGCACCGGCCCAGAGCGCGGCCTTGCCAAGACGCGAATGTCCGAGCACCGCCACCCTCGAAGCATCGATGTCGGCATCGGTCTCAAGATAGTCGAGAGCGCGGGAAAGTCCCCATGCCCAGGCCGAAACAGTGCTCCATGAGTCAGCCTTGCGCTTTTTGTCACCATCAATGAGTCCGTGAACTCCATTGTGGAATCCGTCGTTCCAGTCCGGGTCGGCATCTCCATAGAACATCGTCACGACTGCATATCCCCTTGAAAGCACATATTCATAAGGCCATCTGCGTCCCCAATCCCCGCGTCCCACGGGCTGATACCACGCCCCGTAGTCCGCAATCTGCCCCTCTGTCGGCATCAGGACTTCAGGGTCGGGCGTCGTCGAATAATTGCCCCTGAAATTCATTCCCACAAATGCCGGCACAGGATCCTTCGCGCCGTTTGGGAGATACATCAGCAAGGTCATGAACCGGCTTTCGTCCTCCGAGAAATACACCGCCACCTGCCGTCTCGTCGCCTTCCCGCCGAAAGCGTCATGGCTCTCTTCAAGCAGTTTGAAGTGCAGCCCGGCCGGTCTTCCCGGCTCATATCCATACATCTCCCTGCGGAGAACGGACATAATCTCCGGACGTCTCTTCCGCTCCCAATCGAGCACGGACTTCACACGGCGGCCGTTTTCGCGCACAAGAGGGTCGGGAAGCACATATTCAGGAACCTTGCTCTCGTCGTAGTTCACGTCGTAGGCCAGAAGACGCCGGCTCAGCGTCACCGTCTCGCCCTTTTTCATGTAAAGTTCGACTTCGCCGCCGCCGAGAGCCTTCCACTGCGGAACATTCCCGTTTTCGCCAGTAACAATCAGCATCATCTCCGGAATGCCGGTCTGAATGCGGCAGACTCCCCTTTTCTCACAGTAAACGGTGATTTCCGACGTATTGCCGTCCTTATGCACCGTGGAAATCCGGAAATCATCATGTGCGCGCATATCTGAGGCCACGACATCCTGCACCGACAGAATGACGGACGCCAGTACGGCGACTAAATTCAGATACCGTTTCATTTGTCAAACACCGGATCGTCGGCAATCACGACGGTCACCTCCCTGACCGCCTCGGTACGCCCCTGATAGTTGTCATTCACACCGTAGAACACAGCCTTGTATGTGCCAGGCTTATCATAGGTGTACTCATAGTCATAAATCGGATTCATCATATTCTTGATGTGGGTGCCCGTGTCCTTGAGAACCGTATTGAGCGGCATCGGACGGGAGATGCACCAGACATCAATCTCATAGTCGAGGAATGTCTGGCTGGCTCCTTCGAAATTTATGGCGTAGAGGGCATTGTCGAAATGCGCAGTCGCTATGGATGTCGTATCGCCTCTCTTGAGCGGATTTTTTCCAAGATAAGGAGGATCCTGCTCATTCATCACTATGAGGTCAAAAGCCACGTCATTCAATTTCGTCGTCACGGAGTTGTCGTTACCGAACGACATCTCGATGTCTCCGTTGATATGATATGTCGTCTGGTTCTTCGTGAAGTTGTAGGTGTTCGGATGCCAATGGAACGCCAGCGAGAAATTGTCCATATAGTCCGTCAGATCATATTCCGCCGTGACGGGAACATTGTGTTCACCCTCAATCTTGGCATACTCGAGATCCGTCCATCCCTCAAGTCCTCCCGCAACCATCTCGCGTATGGCGGCCCTGTCGGCCTCTCCGTCTTCACCGGAAAGCACGCGCTCGCCGCTGTTGGAGATATAGACATCCAATCCCCTCTTCAGAGAGTTCCAGAGCATCGTATATTCTATGTTCATCTTGACCGAATTCACTTCATCCAGCGGGACGGAAGTCCTGTCCCGATAGCGGTATTCGTGACCGGTTTCGCCGCTGTAGAACACCATATAGTCCGCGTCTCCGGTGAATTTGAAATGAATGGCGTGTCCGGGCCTGTACACATTGTCAGGATCGAGACTCACTTCGAAATCCACCGGGACAACTATACTCTGCTGGCTGCAGGCCGCCGCAAAAACGGCCACCGCCGCCAAGATAATATGCTTTGCATTCATAAATCTTTCTACCATAAAGGATTCTGTTTAATCTCAGTGTTGACTGCAAGCTCCAGCGAAGGAATCGGGAGACAGTTGTTCTTCTCGCTCAGCCTTCCGTAGAGAGTCAGGTAATTGTTCGCCACTGAGGTGTTCCACTGGCTTGTCCCGACCATCCGCGCGACTTCGCCCATCGACTTCAGATAGATTCCCCAACGGAGAAGGTCAAACTTGCGCAACCCCTCGAAACAAAGTTCGCGGGCACGCTCGTTACGGATGAACTGCTGGAACTTCTCGTATGAAGCATATTTCGAATAGCTGTCTGTGGCCACACCTGCACGTTCTCTGATCGGGAGAACCAGATTGTAGAGTTCTTCCGAAGGCTCTCCGTTATACTCGTTCACAGCCTCGGCATACATGAGAAGCACATCCGAGTAACGCAGCAGAGGGACATTGATTCCGCACCAGATGCACTTGAAGTTCTTCCTCCCCTCATACTGGACTTCACGGCGGAACTTGCCGCAATAACGGCTGCCCGGATTGTAGGTCGCGTCAGTATTGGTGGAGTTCCTGTCCTTTACGACTGCGCCGGAAGTGTAATACGGAGTCTTGTCTATACCGGCGACAAGTTTACGGGTGTCGGAAGGGTCTCCGCCGTAAGGATAGAGCCAGGATTCTTCTCCGGTGCCATTGTAATGATACGGCGGGAGATTCCACTCCTGACGCTTGTCGGTGATTACGGAAAGATTCTTCTCAAGCTTCGTGCGGTCATCGTTCATATAGAGATTCCACAACTTTATCGTGTTGCTGAACAGTCCGTAGGCGAAGTTCGTATTCATTTCCGAATAGTTCGTGCCGCAGCTTGAACTGCGGAGTCCGTTCAGTTCCCCCCAGCGGCTGTTCCCGTAATAGTCGGGAGACGAACGGTCACCGAGGAAGTCGGCCTCCCACATCGACTCATGGTATTCCTTGTCGTATTTGTCTCCGATCATGTTGATGAACACCTGACTGTAGTCCGGGTTCAGACGATGCTGCCCGCTGTCGATGACCATTTTAGCATACTGGGCGGCCTTGCCGAAATACTCGTGTTTCTGATCCGGAGTCGATTTCACAGCCTCGCCCGCCATGTAGAGATAGACTCTCGCGAGTATCCCCTCAACCGTGGTCTTCGTGACGTCGGAAGGGGCGTAGGTAAGATCCCCGGTGACGGTTTCAAGACATTTCTCCATCTCCGAGACAGCGAACTGGAGCACTTCGAGCTGCGGAGTCGCCGCGCATTTCACGTCGCTGTAGGAATTGACCGCCTCCAGACGCAGAGGCACGTCCGTCCAGTTCTGGGCGAGAATGAAGTAATAATATGCGCGAAGGAATCTCGCCTGCGCCTCCATCTTTCCGTCAGGGTCAAACTCCGTCCCCTCGATGTTCTCCAAAAACGCATTCGCATTGCGCACACCCTTATACAGCCATGTCCAAGTCTGATATACGTCGTCGGAGTTGGCATCCAGTTCGAAGCAGGCCCCCTTCATCGAATCATTCGTTGTGGACATGTACTGCACAATGTCGCTGTTGTAGTTCAGATCCAGAATGAGGTTGAAGCCATAGAGCTGCCAGCTGTTCAGCACGCCGTAAACTCCGTTCAGGGCAAGCTGGGCCTGGGATGAGGATGTGTAGAAAGTCTCTTCTGTTATGATGTTGGGCTCCACCTCCAGCAAATCGCAGCCGCCGAGGAGCAGCGCCGCCGAAAATCCGGCAAATATGTTCTTTATCTTCTTCATAAACGTGTCCTCCTTAGAATGTCAGTGAAATGCCGCCGGTGAAAGTCCTGGCACGGGGATAGGCCGACCAGTCAAATCCCGGAGTAAGCACGGAGTTTCTCGTCGAGACCTCCGGATCCGGACCGGAATAGTTGGTGAAAGTCAGGAGGTTGTCTCCGGTGAGATAAATCCTGAAAGACGTTATCTTCACTTTCCTGAGCCATTTGTCAGGGAAAGTGTAACCCAGAGTGAGGGTCTTCAGACGCAGGAAAGAACCGTCTTCCACGACACGTGAGGAATAATATTCCATTCCCCTCGCTCCGGCGCGCGGGGTGTCGCTCTGCGGGTTGCGGTCAACGGAATAGGCGTTGCGCATGGAGCCGAACTGGTTGAGCTGAGTGCCGTCGTAATATTCGAACACCAGACGGTTTGCGTTAAGGATGTCGTTGCCGTAGCTCCAGTTGAAGAATATGCTCAAGTCGAAGTTGAAGAAATTGAAAGTATTGTTCCAGCCTCCGGTGTGAAGCGGCTGTCCGACTCCGATGACCGTCCGGTCGGCGTCGTTGATGACACCGTCGCCGTTGATGTCGTCATACTTCGGGTCTCCGGGCCTTATGGATGTCCTGGTCATGCTCTCAAGATAGGGAATCCCCTCCTTGAGAACGGTTCCGTTGGTGAACTCATCGTACTTGTAGGTGCCGAGATAACGGTAGCCGTACATCAGTCCCGTAGGCATGCCGACTTTCGTGACATACGGAGTCTGCGAAGTGTAATGGCTGTTCCAGTTCACCGAAGAGACGAGAGTGGTCTGATTCAGCGAAAGGCCGGTCACGGTGTTGTTGTTCATTCCGAAATTGAATGTCGATGTCCATGTGAAATTCTTCACGCGGACAGGGACGAGGTTGACGGAGAGTTCAAGTCCCCTGTTGCGGATGGAACCGACATTGATCATGGCGTTCTCATAGCCCGAAGACGAAGGCATCGTCGCCTGAAGCAGCAGGTCGCGGGTGTTCTTCTGGTAGATGTCCGCAGTGATGGAGATCCGGCTGTCCAGGAATGCCAGATCGAGACCGAGATCCGTCTGCGCGGTGGTTTCCCAACGCAGGTCCTCATTCGGCATGTTGTAGCGGAAATATCCGGAGACAGTCTTGCCGTCACGCACATAATCCTGATTATTGTTGTTGCCCGGGAGCGAAAGGAAACGCGTATAATAGTCGTAGGGAGTCGATGTCCTGTTATTTCCTGTCTCTCCCCAGGAGAAACGGATTTTTCCGTTGTTCCACCATCCAAGGCTCTTCATCCAATCCTCGTTCGTGAATGTCCACGCAATGCTGGCGGACGGGAAGAATCCCCAGCGGTTCTTCTTCGGGAACTTGGACGAACCGTCCGCACGGAAGGATGCCGTGACATAGTATTTATGCTTGTAGTTGTAGTTCAGCCTTGCAAGACCCGATGCAAGCATCCACTGCCATTTATAAGGTTCTATCGCCTGATACTCTCCCGTATTCATACCCTGCAGACCGAGCTGCTCGGATTGAATCTGATGCGCCCCCACGCCCTGATGGGTGGCGGTCTCTCCCTGGAAAGTCACGCCGGCCAGCGCCTGGAAATGATGGTCGAACCCGAAGGTCTTTTCGTAGTTGAGCGTATTTTCGTTCAGCCATGTCTGCGTCTCATACCAGAGAATCTGGGCATTCGGACCGTAACCGAGAGGGAATGCAGGGTGCCCCGTCATGGTGTTGGAGCCGTTGAACTGCTCGTTGCGTGTCTTGGCGAGAGTGTAACCGCCTGAAATGCGGAGCTTCAGACCATCGATGATTTCATAGTTGAGAGCGGCGCTCGCATTGAGGTAGTCCCTGATGACTTTACGGTACTGGTTGCGCACGTTCGCCGCCGGATTGAAGCGGAATGCATCCGGATTGGATATCTCTTCATCCACAAGTTCATTGACGAAAGCGTCGTTGATGGGTCCGAATCGCAGAGGACGGATAGGGCGGAATCCCCATACCGAGTAGAGCAGATATGAAGACACCGTGGTCGTCTGGTCGGAAGAAGAAGGCTGCGTGCCGTTCGTCACGGCGCGCGAAAAGCTTCCGTTCATGTCGAGACTCAGCTTCTCCCCGAAATTCTGGGTGAAATTGGCTTTTCCGGAGTATCTCCTGAAATTGGAAGCCACGAGAATACCGTTCTGGTCAAGCGCGCTGAAACTGACATTGTAGAGATTGTCGGCCTTTAAGCTGCCTCCGCTGACGGAGACATTGTAGTTCTGGGAAAACGAAGTCCTGTAAACCTGATCCTGCCAATCGACATAAGGCTGGGTCTTGTAGTCATCAAGCGAATAATAGTCGGTGTCATACGCTCCGGTACTGTCGTATCCGGTCAGGTATCCGGAATGAGTGCCGGTCGTGCCCAGACTGTACTCGTCATCCAGTCGCACAAACTCATAGCCGTTGAGCAGATCGACCTTGTTGGCGATTCTGCCGGCCGACCACGAAGCGGAGAAGTTGACCTTCGGCTTTCCCTGCGAGCCTCGCTTTGTCGTTATGACAATGACGCCGTTAGCGCCTCGCGCTCCGTAAATGGCTGACGCAGATGCATCCTTAAGGACATCTACGCTCTCGATGTCGGACGGGCTTATGGAAGAGGCGAAAGAGCTTTCCGTAGGGAAACCGTCTATGACATACAGAGGCGCCGAAGACTGTGTCAGGGAGTTGTTGCCTCGGATCACGATGTTGGCCTCCGAACCCACCTGACCGTCGGAAGTTGTCACGACCACTCCGGCCACACGGCCGGCGAGAGCCTGGTCGAAGTTCATCGGAGTCGATTTTATAATCTCATCCATATTGACCTTGCCCACGGAACCCGTGAGGTCGCGCCTCGCAACGGAACCGTAACCGACGCTGACAACTTCAGAGGCGGCGAGCGTTTCGAATGAATCCTTCATCATCACGTCGATGACAGACCTGTTTCCGATTGCCTCCTCCATGTCGGCATATCCGAGACAGGAGATGACAATGGTCGCACCGGACTGCACGGTAATGTAGTATTTTCCGTCCGCGTCAGATGCCGTCCCGTTTTTCATATTGCCCTTTTCATAGACGGTGGCACCCGGAAGCGGGCCTGAACTGTCGCTGACAGTTCCGCGCACCGACACTTTGTCCGACTGTCCCCAGAGGGAGACAGCCAGACAAAGCAGTGTGCAGACCGATAATGACAATCTTATTATCGCTTTCATTCTCACTGGTTTTTACAGCCTCTAACGTGAAGCGCCGGCATCGGAAAAAGCTGCTTTCTTCACGAATGTTCCGGTCGTGACATCAGCTTTTTCGAAAGGCTCGTCAATCGCCGTTATTTCGTTTCCGTTCAGAGTAAGACCGAGAGAAGTTCCCTCAGGAGTTCCATAATAGTAGGACGTGCTGGTTCCGGCCATGAAAGTCGTGACAGGATACCACGACCAGTTGCCTCCGGTGGTCACGGACTCAAGCGTACGGTTCTCCCCCTTCGTGGAAAGAAATATCAGCTTGCGCTGCCCTGCCGTGCCCTTTGCGACAGGCTTCGACTGGTAGGCGAGGTTGTTCTTTATGATGACGTCTCCGGATATCTTGTTGACGGTGATAAAGCCTCGTTTCGCATCCTTGTCATCACCGGCGACATTGTAGAAAGTGTTGTTCTCCATATCGACGGAGGCGAACTCTATTCCAGAAGCCCAACGGGCATCTATGAAATAGAACGGACGAGACGGATCGTCTTCGGCTGAATCGCTCCATACGACATTGTTCTTTGCCGTAAATGAACCGAGCGTATAGCCGCCGCCGTTCCATGTCTGAATCATGGCGCGGCCAATATCGTCCTTATTGTTCATCACGCGGATGTCGCAATCGACGATTGTCATGTCGCCGAGCGTCCTGTCACTCGTATGCCTCCGGACAAGTTCTTCGTTGAGACCGAGATAGCAGTTGTCAAACACGATTCGGCCGATTGCTTTGCTGGCATCGCTTATGATTCTGCGTCCCAGCATTTCATTTGTCATGGAAACATTCTTGAAAGCGACGACATGGTGAGCGGAGGCCTCCGTACCGAGGGAATAGTCACATCCGCCCTTGACAATCACCTTTGAGCGTGAGGCGGGGTCATTGCCGATCAACATGACGCTTCCGTTGAATTCGGCCATGTTCAATGTCACCTCGGCATCCGTCGTGATGAAATACACTCCGGGATCTGTAACCGTAGTGCCTGTCTCCACAAGAGTTCCCTCGCCGTAATTCTCCCTGTTGTAGGCGACGCCGCCGACAGTTATGTCCATACCGCCTTCCCATGCTTCATAAAGAT
This sequence comes from Barnesiella intestinihominis, assembly GCA_963625415.1. Taxonomy (GTDB): domain Bacteria; phylum Bacteroidota; class Bacteroidia; order Bacteroidales; family UBA932; genus Cryptobacteroides. Next base: position 4,689 of record CAVFTG010000036.1, on the reverse strand, counting down.
CGCCGTAAGAAGCCGTGGAAACCTCGCAGGTCGCGATGGAGCCGTCACCGGAGGCGTTGCTCGGAACGACATAGAGAGTGTATGAAGTCTCCGCTGCCAGTCCCTTGACTGTGAGGGTGTTGTCGGACGGTCCTTCAGCACCGGAATTCATGACGTCGAAGCGTGAAGGCGCGGCCTCTGAAGTTTTGCGGAGAATATAGTGATAGGAATCTGCATTCTCAAGCGTGATTTCGAAAGTAAGTGACGAAGCCTTCGCCTCGACAATCTTCACTCCTGCCGCAGGTTCATCCGTAATTACTGAGCCGTCGAGATAGACTGAAATTTTGGCCACTGCAGTGTGTCCCGCCTCGGAAACCGCAATCACGGACACATCCTTGCGTGAATCCGCGAGAGAAGCCTTGGTCTCCATATCCGCTGTAGCCGGAGCCTGCACCGTAAGAATGGCATCGCTCAACCATGCGTTCCATCCGTCCGGTTTGAGTATCGTAGTCATGGACACGCCTTTCTGCTCCACACCGAAAGTCTTTTTCTCGCCTTTTTTGAAAGTCACGTCTCCCTCGGGGACACCGACGATTCTGAAGTAGAATCCGCCCACGACTGGGGCAGTGTACTGCTTCCCATTCTTAAGAGTGAGAATGAGCGCCTCATCGGTATATTCCACATTGGCGAAGTAAGAATCCTCTTCTCCTCCCTCAGCCACCGCTTTCACAGCCTTTCCATTCTCGTCAAGGACCTCTGTCCAGCTCTTTCCGCCGTCATAGCTTACTGTCCAGTTCCCGGCGGCATTTACGCCGAACTTAGGGGTGACACCGTTCTGACCGCGACCGATCACCTTTTCGTCAGAAGCGGAAAGAATGTACTGAGGGCCTTTGCCATCCTGATAATCAGCCATCCAGTACCCGTCTTCATCAATTGAAAGCAGAGGGGCTTTTCCGATTCCCTCCGTTCCCTGATTGAGTCTGAGTTCAGTTCCATCGGAAAGAGTGATGACATACACGCCTTCATTCTCCTCCACCTTGTTGATTGTCTTGCCTTCGGCGATGGCCTGAAGTGCCTTCACATTTTCGTTCAGCGCATCGGCAACCTTCTCAAGGGCTGTCAGCCGCGCGTCAATCCGGTTAATTCGTTCTTCAAGCTTGTCAGTGTCCGAGCAACTGAAAATTGAAGCCGCCGCAGCAAATGCCGCAATGAATTTTCCAACCTTTCTCATAGTTTTGTGTTATTAAAGTTTTCTTACACTTATCCAATCTATATCAAACTGCCCGGGGAGCTGGGAATCATTCACCGCCTGGCCGGGGAAACTTCCGCCCAGCGCTATGTCAAGCAGAAGATTATAGGTCTGTTCCATGAAAGTATAGTTCAGCAGATAGAATTCCTTCTCCTTGTCATTGAGCTTGGAATATGCCGGGTCTTCGAGGGAATGATGGATATTGGCATATCTGAACACCTCGACGCCGTTGACGAACCAGACGACGGCATCGTCCGTAAGCTCCACCGAGAAGGTGTTGAATACACCTGCGGTCATCCACGAACCTTTGCCGGCATTTGCCTGGTCCTGACGGCTGGAGGTCGTATTGAGCGTATATTGTGTGTGGCAGGTGTGCTCGGTACGTGTTCCGAAATTGGCTTTCTCCATAATGTCAATCTCGCCCCACATATAGCCGGCGTCCGGAGCCGTCCATATCGCGAACCAGACTCCGTCGGCCATCTCCGTGAACCTCGCGCTGCAGTCTATCCTGAACGGAGGGGCGAAACTGAATTTCCCCTTCGTCTTGATCGCTCCAGTCCGATAGGTGTCGCCATATTTCTCCGCCAGCAGAGTAAGCAGTCCGTCCTTGACATAGGACTGTGCCGGATCGGCCTCCTGATAAAGATCCCAGTCTGAACGGGCGGAGCCTCCTTTATGACGCAGCCAATAGCGGTAGTCAATGTCTTCGCCTGTGAAGTCGTCCCGGAAGATCAGTTCAGGGTCATAGCTGAACTTGAACGTGTACGGAGTCATTGAACCGTTCTCCGTGTAGGCGAGCAGCTTCAGTTCATATTCTCCCGAAGCCCCGTTCTGCGGAGCCGTGACCGTAAGTTTGTCTTTCTCGAGTCTCGCCCGCCAGCCGTCGGGAACCGATGTCCACACCGCCTTGTCCACTCCTGAAAGCTTTGCCGGGAACTCGACGTCACGTCCGGCGTAGGCGTATGCTCCGTCGTAATAGTAATCAAGTTCGATTGAAGAACCCTTGCGGACCGGGATGGAGAGCGTGTCTCCGCCGACCATTTCAATGTCAAGGAAGCCGGTATTCTCGTTGAACGAAACTTTACGGAAGAATGAATACGAGGCCGGAACCATCGACTTGCCGTCCTTTGCGCTTATCGGCTCGCCGGCATCGTTCAGGATACGGTTCCAAGTCCTGCCGCCATCGACAGAAACAATCCAGAAACCGTATTTGTCAATGGAAGTGCGGGGAGTGCATCCGTCCTCACTGCCAGGTTTGTCAGTACCTTCGACTTTGGTGAAATTCTCGCCTCCATCTACAGAAACAGCCCAGTCGCCGTCGCGGTCAACGCCGATTATCGGAGCATTGCCTTCCATCTCTTCTCCATACACGATGCGGGCGACGGTGCCGTCGGAGAAAGTGAGGGTATAGCCGACCTCCATTCCGTCCTTGACCTCCGGCGAGTACTCGCTGATCAGCAAATTCTTGCGATACAAGGCATTGACTGCCGTCGCGTTGTCGTTCACCTTGGACACAAGGGATTCCAGCGCCGCCAGCCTGCCTTCGATTTCATCAATCCTGTTTTCCAGATTCGATGTCGTGCAGGACAGCACAAGCATGGCGGTCGCTCCCCACCCCAATGCCGTCAAGGTCATTTTCTCAATCATATTTTTCATCAGTAACATTAAACGTTTGTCGTTCAGTGCCGGAGTCCGAATGTCCGGACTTCAGTTCATATCTTCTCTGTTATCGTATCAGTCGAGTTTTTCCCCGGCAGTCCGCGACGGGTTGTCATATTTTCCGTCCAGAACATCCCTCACCGCCTGCAGGTAGCCGAAACCGTCGCGACGGTCCGGAAGCATATAACTGCCCTCGACATATTCATTCCATGCATTCAGCATTATGAATTTAGGCTGCGTGCCGGCGTGGTCGTCAGCCCATTCCCTTGCCGTCTGCAGGAAAGATGCGAACGCTTCCGGGGTATGGTTGTGGCAAGTCACCTTGTCCGCGCCCTGTTCAAGAAAGCGGGGAGTGCTGTCCCAGCCCACGGAAACAGTGGGGAATACGGGCAGACCATATTCTTCGGCCCAGTCCTCTCTCAACTTTATCGAGTTCATGCCGTGCCTGACGTAATCAGTGTTGAATCCCCCCATATTATAGAAAGAGAATGAATTCACCTCAAACAGCTCCATGTTTCTCTTTATGTGCGCAGTCTCCGACGCGCTCCTTTTCCAGTTGCCTCCGCACTGCTGAAGATGCAGACCCGGGAAACCGGCTTTCTTCACTTCGTCACGGAAATAAGCCATCGCTTTTCCTGCCTCTTCCGATGAACCGAACCCGTCTGCAAACAAATCCAGATCCCAGATTCCGAACACCGGACATCCGTCAATCTTGACATAGTTAGGACGGAGGAAATACTGCCTGATGACTCTTTCGACGATGACTTTCCACTGAGTCCAGTCAATCCGCGGATCAAAAAGGAGAGTCTTGTCATCCGTATTCGTGTACGGATTCCAGAGGTTCGTCACCTCGTGGTTCGCGTACATGATGTAGAAGTTCATCTTCCCGTTCGAGGGAGCCTTGAGGAAGCCGTTGTCGAGCGCCTCTTCGAGGAAAGGGTAGCTGTGAAACCAGTACCAGTCGTAGATGAAAGTGTTCACACCGTATTTGAGGGCGGTGTTTATCCATTTCTCGACAACGACGGGGTCGTCGTCAAGGTCGCCTTTCCACAGCGGTTCTCGCGGCTGGTAGTGCCCGGGGAAGCGCGGAGTCCCACGGTTGATGATTTCCCATTCGCCCTGTCCTCCCGGCCA
>CAVFTG010000036.1:0-658 GCA_963625415.1 Barnesiella intestinihominis | reverse complement strand
CCCGGCCAGATGAGTTCATGGGCGAGCGAGTCGTCATGGCAGGAAGGCCAGATGTAGGCGCAGACATAGTATTCGGGAGTCTTGGCTCCGTTCCCGCAGGCGATGAGCGCAAGCATGGCCGCGAGAATGGCGGCGGTTCTGTGTTTTACTTGCATTCGCGTTATCAGTTTATAAATGTTATCAATTATACTTTTTGACACTTCGAGGTCAAAAATCACATTTTTTGCCTAACTTTATGCAAGGCATCCGGAAGAAAAATCCGTTCCCGTGCACGGAACTTCCGATTGGAGAAAAAGTAATATTCAAAGGCATTTGCAGCGAATATATTTCTCCTTTGCTCTCATCAAATTTACATATTATTTATTGAATTAGCATAGTTGAAGAATATTATCAAATTGGTTTTTTGACACTGCATGACACTAAAATAACGAGAAAATGATTCATTATGAGAACCGGCACACGAGCCGCTTTTTCCTCCTCTCGCTGGAGACAATAGCGAATGACGAGGACAATCTGATTTCGACCATCGGATACCAGGATGTCGCGCCGAGACAGGACTACCCGGCGAGGGTCATCCCGAAGCGCTACAGCTTCGACATGGACGCAGGACGGCATCTTGCGGAGTTCCAGATTGTCTATATCACGGCGGGGACAGGGG
>CAVFTG010000035.1:0-14704 GCA_963625415.1 Barnesiella intestinihominis | reverse complement strand
ACCACGTCGCCTCCGAGGACATCCCGAAGATGTACTGGTTCGGAAGTTACGACGCCGGCCGCTGGCAGAAAGTCGCAGACGCCTGCAAGGCCTTCATCGACGAGAACGAAGCGAACGGAAACGCCTATGCCCTCGTCTCCGCGACCGGCACGGCTTCGGACGACTACCGCAACGCATGGAACACAAGCTATGCGGACAGGGGGAACGGCGAAATCCTCATCGAGACCGGCCGCCACTACGACACCTTCGCGAGCACCTATCTCCGCTGCTACTTCGGCGTTTCCGATGACCACGGCAACGCGGGACGAGGCTATGGCGGCGGATGCGTGACCCTCAATTTCGTGGACATGTTCCCGAAAACCGACGGGACTCCTGTGCGCTATGCCGACTGGGCGGGAACTGCCGGACGTGACAGCAAAATCGAGGACGACCCGTTCCGCGACCGCGATCCGCGCCTCTACGAATCCGTGATGATTATCGGCGACCACTTCAGAGGCCGTGCGGCCGAGATGTGGGTCGGCGGGCTTGAGAGAGGGGCTGAGCTGCTCAACAGGGCGGTGACCGGATTCTGCTCGCGCAAATACATCTGGGACTACAACGACGAGACTTTCATGAACCGTTCGGCGAACTACTCCTACCTCCGTCTTCCGGAGATTTACCTCACCTATGCCGAGGCTCTGAATGAACTCGGACGCAAGGACGAAGCCTACGAATGGCTCAACAAGGTCCGCACGAGGGTCGGACTTCCGGAGATGAATGACGCCCTTCTCTCCGTCACCCAGGCGGGGAAGACTCTCCCGACCTACACTGAACCGCTCGCCGGCGATGCGCAGCTCCGCGAGGAGATTCTCGACGAGAGGGCGCGTGAACTCTTCTTCGAGGAGAACCGCTGGTACGACATCGTGCGCTGGAAGAGGGCGGACATATTCCAGAAGACCCTCTACGGGATAAAGATAACCATCAAGACCGGGGTGCCGACCACCGACACCAACAATGACGGGGTGGTGGACGCGAACGACGACATCGACGCCTATGCGTCCACTTTCCATTATTCCGCTCCCGCCGCCGAGGATGCGCGCTACTGGAAGACCCACTGGGACACCAAGTGGTATTTCAGCGCTTTCCCGACTTCCGAAATCAATAAGGGCTACGGGCTTGTCCAGAATCCCGGCTGGTAATGCGGATCGCCGCAAAAAGCGGATTGCCGCGTTATACGGCTCCCCCGAATCCTCACAAGAGAAAAATATCATAATGTAATATGAGAAGAATGATAATATCGCTGTTTGCTCTTTTCGCGGCCTCCGCTTCGCTTTGGGGACAGGACGGGCTTGTGACTCTCCATGTCGTGGACGGGAAGGGTCAGCCTGTGCGGAACGCCGAAGTGCTGGCTACGGAGATGTCCGCCCCGCTCACGACGGACGAAAACGGGACTGTACAGTTCTATGCCGCGGAAGGTGCTCAGATTGAGATTTCGGTCTATAACACCTACTTCCGCAGGGTCAGGGTCAGCGGAGAGACGATGACCGTTCCGCTTGAAGACCGCCACAGGGTCTTCTCCCTTGGATATGGCGCGGCCGTGAACAGGGAAAGCAGCAGCCAGGCTCTCAGCGGAGTTTCCAGAAAAGATTTCGGCGAGTCCTCCCAGACCCAGATAATGAACGCCCTCTACGGACTCATCCCGGGACTCGCCGTCCGTCAGAACGGCACCGGAGCGTGGCCGAGCGACTGTGACCCTTCGCTGTCAGTCAGGGGCGTCGGCTCGTTCAGCGGGAATTCGGTGCTTGTCCTCGTGGACGGAGTGCCGAGAGAACCTTCCTCCATCGACGTTGATGAGGTGGAGAGCGTGAACGTGCTCAAGGATGCGGCCTCGCTCGCCATCTACGGCATCAGGGGCGCAGACGGCGCGGTTCTCATCACGACCCGCCGGGGCGGCAGCCACAGGCTCAACCTCAAGGCGGAGTACTCCTTCGGTGTGCAGACCCCGTTCAGGATGGCTCAGATGGCCTCTCCGCTTGAATATGCCAACGCTCTCAACGAGGCCCGGAGCAACGACGGACTTTCTCCGTGGTTCTCCGCCTCCGACATCGCCTCAATCGCGGACGGCACATCCTCCGTCATCCCGACCGTGGACTGGAACAGCCGCATCTTCCGCCGCGCCGGCTTCAACAACGAGGCGAAACTCACCATGGACGGTTCGGGCAAGCGCATCAGATATTTCGTCTATGCCGGCTACAACTCCAACCGTGGCTTCTACAAGAACACCGGACTGCTCGAAGGCGTTGACAACCAGTACGCCTACGATGCGCTGAAACTCCGCACCAACCTCGACGTGGACGTCACATCCTCCACCAAGGTGCTCGTGAACCTCGCCGCAAACATACGGCAGCTCTCAGGGCCGCAGTCGCGGAGCATACAGAGCTATTACACCGCCCCGAGCGTGGGTTTCCCGGTGAAGTACAACGACATCTGGGCGCGTACCACCAGGTTCTCCAACCCCGTGCAGGACATTCTCGGCACGGCGGGCAGGGTCACTTTCTCGCGTTCGCTTTCGGCCGACCTCGCAATCCGGCAGGATCTCTCCATGCTCGTCAAAGGCCTCTCAGCCGAAGTCAGGGCGGCCTATGACAACTCTTCCGACGTGAACGACGACCGCAGCTTCGGCAGCGTATATTACAGTTTCAGCCCTCTCTATGATGCTGAGGGAAACATCAGCGACTACGAAGTCTCCCAATACGGAAACGCCACGGAGATGTCCTTCGGCACCTACCTCAGCTCGCAGTACATGAGGATGGCGGTTTGGGCGAAGCTTGACTGGAACCGCAGTTTCGGGGAGCATCACGTCAACGCGGCCTTCCTCTTCAACCGCGACAAGAAGTCGCTCACGGGGGCGAACAACAGCTTCTCCCACCACGACTACATACTCACGGCATCCTACAATTACGCCGACCGCTATCTCGCGACCCTGACCGCGACCGCCTCCGGCAGCAGTCTCATGCCCTCCGGCGACAAATTCCGCTTCTACCCTGCGGCATCTCTCGGATGGGTCATATCCAACGAGGATTTCCTCAAGGATTCGGACGTGGTCAATTTCCTCAAGCTCAGGGGTTCGTACGGTCTCGTGGGAATGGACTCGTTCCTTTCGTATGACATGAACATACAGTTCAACGGAACCGGCAAAAGCTACATATTCGTCCAGCCTACTGTGACGGACGGCGCGACTGAAGGCTCTCTTCCGTCCACCGGAGTGCAGCCGGAACTGGACGCGAAGGCGGACATAGGCCTTGACTTCACTTTCTTCAAGGGACTTTCCGGAGAGATAGACGCATTCTGCAACCGCCGGCAGTACATACGCACGAAGGCGACGGGCACCGTCTCGGAGGTCATAGGAATCGGAGCAAGCGACACCTTCAACGGACGGACGACGAATTACGGAGTCGATGCCGCATTGGGATGGAACCAGACCGTCGGGGACATTTCATATTTCCTCAAAGGCACGGTTTCTTTCGCACGCAACCGCATAGACAGGATGGATGAAACCTATCAGCCTTATGCCTACCTATATCAGCAGGGCGGGCAGATCGGACGCTTCTACGGACTCGTCGCCGACGGATTCTATCAGGAGGCGGATTTCGACACCTCCGGCAATCTCCTGCCGATTTTTCCGGAGAACACTTTCGCGGGCGTGCAGCCGGGAGACGTGAAGTACCGCGACCTCAACGGCGACGGGAAAATCGACAACTACGACCGCTGCTACCAGCTCACCGCCGAACTTCCGGAGGTTTATTACGGCTTCAGTTTCGGGCTTGAGTGGAAGGGCCTCGGATTCAGCGCCCTTCTCCAGGGAGTGGGGAATTCCACACTTGAAACCACTCTCTCAAGCATCTACCAGCCGCTTTACGGGGGCGACAAGAACATCTCGAAGCACTACCTCGGGAGCTACTGGAGCGCGAACCGTACGGACGGGGTGAAATACCCGCGTCTCACCTCGCTCGACAACAGGAACAACTACCTCGCGAGCAGCCTCTGGACAGAGAACGGAGCTTTCCTGAAACTGCGCGAACTGGAAATCTACTACGACCTTCCGCGCAGGGCGCTCGAAAAGATGAAGATGAACGGGATGAGGGTTTACCTTCGCGGCAACAATCTTTTCAGCCTGGACCGCATCCGCATTCTCGACCCGGAGGCCGTCAATTTCAACTATCCGACGGCGCGCACGGTTTCGGTCGGCCTTAAAGTTAATTTCTAATGGAGAAGAAGATTATGAAAATGAGGATATCGGGAATCATCGCTCTCGGCGCCGTCCTCCTGGGAGGACTGTGCTCCTGCTCCGACCTTGAACTCGGGGAGAGCCAGTACCACACCAAGGAATACCAGTTCAGCGACTTCGACAAGGTGAAGGAGGTGATGACGAATGTCTATGGCTACCTCGAAAGCGACTTCTGCTCCTTCCGGGAGTGCGCCACCGACGATGCGGTCTATGCCAACAGCCCCGACACGCTGAGCAAGTACTACGACGGCAGCTGGTCCGCGAACAATGTCGTGGACGACAAGTGGGCTCATTATTACAAGGGTGTCCGCGCCGCGAACTACCTTCTGGAGAACTGCCCCGAGGACTTCGAAATCGCGAAATGGAACGAGCAGTACACCTACTATCTCGAGCAGCTCAAGAATTATCCTTGGGAGGCGAGGGCGCTGAGGGCGTACTTCCACTTCGAGCTTCTCAAGCGCTACCAGAACATAATCCTTGCGGACCGCAGCTACACCGTCGATGAGGTCAACTCCCTCGTTCCGGCGACTTATGAGGAGAGCGTCATGTGGATTGCCTCCGAACTGGAGGAATGCGCAAAAAACCTTCCGGCGACCTATTCCGGGACCTATTATTCCGAACTCGGCCGCGTGACAAAGGGTTTTGCCCAGGCCGCCCGCGCCCGCGTGCTCCTCTACGCCGCAAGCCCGCTTAACAACTCCGCGGCCTCGGCTCAGAAGTACGCTCAGGCCGCTCAGGCCGCGTGGGAGATAATCGCCGACTGCACGACATCCGCATCCCCCCGCTACAATCTCATGAGCCAGAAATACAACACCGAGAGCAAGGATCTCATCTTCGGAGTCCGCGAGTCCACCTCCTCCACCTACGAGGCGAACAACTTCCCGGTGGGCTATGAGGGCGGAAATTCCGGCACATGCCCGACCCTGAACCTTGTGGAGTGCTTCGAAAGCGGCGACCCGCGCCTTGCGGACGCAGTCCTGTGCAACGGCGACAGCTTCAAGGGCGAGGCCGTGGAGACTTTCTACGGCGGAAAGAACGGCCGGCCGAAGGACAACGCCTCGCCGACTTCGTTCTACCTGAAGAAATATGTCCAGGAGGCGACGAGTTTCACCACCGGAAACCTCATAAGCTACCAGCACATCTACCCTCTCTTCCGCTATGCCGAAGTCTGGCTCAACTACGCCGAGGCGCTTTTCGAGGCGACGAAGAATCCGGATTTCACGGGCAGTCTCGAGGGCGTGACCTACACTCTCTCCCCTCGCGCCGCGCTCAACACTCTCCGCGCCGTATATTCCCTTCCGGAGATTCCGTCAGGGCTTTCTGAGGCCGATTTCAGGGCGCGTCTGCGCAACGAGCGAAGGGTGGAGCTCTGCTTCGAGGGACACCGCTACTGGGACATCCGCAGGTGGAAAATCGGTGAGGTGACGAAGACCATAGAGGGACTGGACATCGTCCGTACGGGTGAGGGTGTCTACGAGTCCACCCGCAAGACCGTCGCCACCCGCTATTGGGACGACAAGATGTACTGGTATCCGATTTCCGAGACCGAAAGGCACAAGAACGGCAACCTCATCCAGAATGTCGGCTGGTAAGTTGAAACGGATTGCTGCATATGAAATTCAGATTGCATATAACTTTCGCGGCGGTGCTGCTCTGTCTCGTTTCCTGCGGGAAGAAAGAAGTGGAGTACAGTTACATCGTGCCATCACCGCTTTCCGCGCATTACTATGAAGGATTCTATGCAGGCGGGGACGTTCCCGCTGACGGAAGCGCCGAAGGCGTGAAAGTCTCAGTGAATCCGTCCCTTGAGAGGAAACTCGGGACAGAGGGCTATCGTCTTGAGGTGTCGGGAAAAGGCGTGAAGGCCGAGGCCGCCGATTCCGCCGGGATATTCTACGCCATGCAGACTCTCCGGCAGCTGCGCACCGACGGGGGAATCCGCTGCGCCAGCATCGAGGATCGTCCGCGCTTCGCCTACCGGGGGGTTCATCTTGACGCGTCAAGACACTTCTGGAATGTCGGCGAGGTGAAGAAGATTCTCCGCGAGATGGCTCTCTACAAATTCAACAATTTCCACTGGCATCTCACCGACGGCGGCGGATGGAGGGTTCAGATTGACGCATATCCCCTTCTCACCGAAATCGGAGCATGGAGGGTGGAGAAGGACTGGGACAGATGGAACGCCATGCCCGAGAGCCTTTTCTGCACCGCCGACACTCCGGGGGCCTACGGCGGGTTCTACACCAAGGATGACATCCGCGAGGTGGTGCGATATGCCGATTCGCTGCACATAAACATAATCCCGGAATTCGACATGCCGGCGCATTCTGAGGCGGTATTCGCCGTCTATCCCCATCTCAACTGCACCGGGGAGCGCTACGGGAACGGTGAGTTCTGTCCCGCGAACGAGGATTATTACGAGTTCGCCGAGACCGTGCTCTCGGAACTCATGGAACTTTTTCCGTCGAAAATCATAAACATCGGAGGCGACGAAGCGAGAAAGAAGGCATGGAAGACCTGTCCGCGCTGCCGTGCTCTGATGGAGAGGGAGGGGATGCGCTCCTACGATGAACTCCAGTGCCACGCGATTTCGCGGCTCCAGTCCTTCCTTCGCGAAAGGGGCAGGACAATGGCGGGATGGGACGAGATTCTCAAGAACCATGACCTCGCGCAGGACACCTATGTCTATTCCTACCGCGGCCAGCACGGGGGAATCGAGGCTGCGAACCGTGGGCTGAACGCAGTCATGACCCCGGGAGAGGTGCTCTACTTCGACTGGTATCAGGCCGTCCCGGCATTCGAGAAGAAGGCGATGTACGGCTACAGCCCGCTCAAGAAGATGTATTCTTTCATAGCGCAGCCTGTTTCGGAGGAGGACGCGCTCTTCAACCAGGCTCTCATCAAGGGTTCTCCGCAGAGCATCGACACCATAGGTTTCATCCGTCCGGAGAACCGGGACAATGTCATAGGAGTCCAGGGCTGCACATGGTGCGAGTACATCCCCGACGAGGAGCACCTCGAGTACATGATGTTCCCGCGTCTGCTCGCCGTTTCGGAACTTGCGTGGGCGGATCCGTCCAAGAAGGACTGGGAAAACTTCAAGGCGAGGGTGAACGCCCAGCTGCCGGCTCTCAGGCAGAGGGGAATCCGCCCATACGACCTCCACGACGAGCCCGAGATTACTTCCCGCGTTTGTGAAAACGGATTAACCTCCGTATATTTGGACTGCGAGAACATTTCCGCGGAGGTTCGCTACACCCTTGACGGGACCGCCCCGACCTCCTCGTCAGCCCTTTACACCGGGCCGTTCACCGTCGGGGAGCGGACGGTCGTGACCGCTGCGGGTTTCGTGGACGGGAATAAGGCGACCTACACCCACAGCGCGGAGATTGTTCCCGGAGTTGAACTCAGGAACTGGTATTCCTACACTGACGTCGAGTAGCGGTCGGAGGGTTCTGAAGCATGGACAGTCCTGAAATGACAGGAATGAACCGGTCCAGATTTGTGAAGGATTTTTGAGGACAGATTTGAAAAAAGCCATCTGCATATCCGTCGTTCTGCTTCTTTCCGCAGTCCTTTCGCAGGCGTCTCCCGCCACTGCGGAAGCGGGTGTGGAGAACCTTCGCTTCAAGGCCGTTTATGACGACAACATAACCCTCAGCGACGTCTCCACCCTTTATCAGGACTCACGGGGCTACATCTGGATTGTCTCCTACAGCTCCCTCGTCCGCTTCGACGGCTACAGGATGAAGGCCTATCCGCTCGACCACGAGGGCGGCAAGGCCGACGGCTATCTCAGGCGGATAATCGAAGAGAAGTCCGGGAACATGATTCTCGGCACGGAGCGGGGGCTCATGCGCCTCAACCCATCGACCGGGGAGGTCACGGGGATTGACGACTCGCTCATCGGGCATATCAATGTGGCGGACATGGAGCGGGACTCTCTCGGGAGGGTGTGGATTGGCGGTGACAAGGGCGTGTACCGCAAAGACGCGGATTCAGACATTTTTACGAGGATGGACTTCCGGACAGGCGAAGGCGGGAAATATGTCACCGATGTCATAGACCTTCTCATCGACCGCTACGGCTATCTCTGGATAACGACCTGGTCTTCGGGACTTTTTCGCTACGATATGAACTCCGGACGGCTGTATTCCTACTCCGGGGGAGACCTCGCCGCCGCGTATGTCCTCGCCTCGGACGCGGAGGACAATCTCTGGATCGGGACATGGGGGCGGGGGCTGCTTCGTGCCCGGATTACAGGGGAATACGCCCCTGAACTCGAATACAGGAGCTACCGCCACAATCCCGCGAGAGCCGGAAGCCTTCTTGACGATGTCATCTACGCCATCACGCCCGATCCCCGTCGCAATCTCTGGGTGGGGAACAGGAGCGGTCTCAGCATCCTTCCATGTTCCTTATCTGCGCCGGAAGGAGGAAATGCCTCTGCGGAGACCCCGGAGGGTGCCGGGGGGGGTATGATAAGGATCTTTTTCTGAACTTCTCTCCAGACGCCGCTTCCGGCAGCCTCCCTTTCAACGAGGTGAACTGCGTCCTCCGCACCGCCGACAACAGCATGTGGGTGTCGATGTTCGGCGGGGTCGTGTGCAGGGCGGAGAATGTCCTTCCGGAGAATGGGGACAATTCCCTGTGGAATCTCTCCCCGATAAGAAAGGAATACAGCACAAGTTCTGTCCGGAGCCTTCTTCTCGAAGATCCGGGGGTTCTCTGGGCGGGGGTCTCCGGGCATGGGATGGTGCGGATGGACGTGCGGGACGGAAGTTTTCGAAACTATCAGGAAATCAACGGTTTCGAGGGGCTTCAATATACCAACAACTTTGAAGCCATGCTCCCGCTCCGTGGTGGGGAGGAAATCGCCTTCGGAAGCTACGACAAGGGGCTGTGGCTCTACACCCCGTCCACAGGAGACACCCGCGTGGTCAGTTCGACCACCTGTACTGAACTCGGCAACGACTGCATCACCGCCCTTGCCGAAGACCGGGAGGGCAATGTCTGGATCGGGACGCGCGATGGCGTGTATATGATGGACGGTGCAAATTCCCGGGTGAAGTCTCTCAGCACCCTTTCTGGAGGGCTTCCCGGGCTTGAAAGGAAAATTTCCGCCCTGTCGGTCAGCCCGGAGGACGAAGTCTGGGTCGCGACGGCGTACGACGGCATTCTCCGCTGCACCTCCAAGGGAAGCGTTAAACTCTATCCGGCTTCCCGCTGCGGCGGGACTGGCAGTTTCAACTGCATAACGGCGGACTCTCACGGCAGGGTCTGGGCGGGTTCGACATGGAACGGGCTTTACAGCCTGAGCGACGACGGGGAGTCGTTCCGTAAGGAGGAGACTTTCGTCATTCTTGACGGCCAGGGCATCACCAACATCGCTGAAGACCCCCACGGGCGCATCTGGGTGACGACGGCCAACGCCCTTCTGTCCTTTGTCTGCGATGCCGACGGGAATTTCTCCTCAATCTCCTACAGCAGCATCTCGCCAGACGGAGGGCTTGACTTTTTCAACCACAACGCCTGCCTTCATATCCCGGAGAGGGACTGCATGGCCTTCGGCAGTTTCCGGGGGATACGCTTTTTCAGCTGCACTCCCGCCCCCGCCGGGGAGTCGGGGAACTCCTCCCTTGAGATAACGGGGATAAGCGCGGACGGCCGGAACGTGCCGCTTTCGGACGAGGTGACCCTTCCACGGGGCATTTCGGAACTTGAAATATCTTTCTCTCTCTTTGACTATCTCAACCCGTCGGGGGACATCTACCGCTACAGGATGTATCCTCTCGGCGAGGAAGACTCGGGGGAGTGGAGAATCGTGAACGGAGGCGGAAGCAAGGCCGTGTTCAAGGGGCTGAAGCCCGGGCGTTATGTGTTCGAGGTCTATGGAACCCGCAGCGGAGAGGCTCTGGAGGGGGAAAGCCGCCGCCTTGCCGTGAACATCCCGGGCAATCCGTGGCTGTCGTGGTGGGCGTTCCTCATCTATTCGGTCATTCTTGCGGCGGGGATTGTCATCGCATTCCTCGTCATCCGCAGCAGCTACCGTTTCCGCCGCCGTATTGAGATCGAGAAACTCCAGAAGCAGAAGGCCGAGGAGGTGAATCAGGCGAAGCTCCAGTTCTTCACGAACGTCTCACACGAGTTCCTCACTCCGCTGAGCATCATTCTCGCATCGGTGGAAAGCATAGAACCGAAGGACGCGAACGAGAAGAAGCTCTACAACATAATGTCAGTCAATGCAGTGCGTCTGATGAGACTCGTCCAGCAGGTGCTCGAGTTCCGCAAGGCGGAGAGCGGCAACCTGCGTCTTAAGGTATCCCGGGGCAATCTCGCGCGTTTCATCCGCCACTGCGTCGAGGCCTTCGCTCCCCTTGTGCGCAAGCGCAATCTGAAGATTTCCTTCCGCTGCAGTCCGAAGGACATTTTCGGATGGTACGACACCGACAAGATAGACAAGATTGCCTACAATCTCATATCCAATGCGGTGAAATATACCCCCGAGAACGGGAAAATCACGGTCGAACTCAATTCCGTCGAAGACGGACGGTGGGTGGAGATCATCTGCTCGAACGAGGGGAAACTCATGTCACGCAGCACCATAGCCGGGCTTTTCAGACGTTTCTATGAAGGTGAATACCGCCAGTTCAAGACCATAGGAACGGGAATCGGGCTTTCGCTCGTGAAATCTCTCGTGACCCTGCACAAGGGCAGCATAAGCGTGGAGAGCAACGAGACCGTGCACAATCGCTTCATCGTGCGGCTTCCGGTGGAGAAAGCCGCCTACAGCGCGGAGGAAATAGATGAAAGCGCGGGGGAGGAGAGGAATATGCCGCTGGCGCTGACGCTCAACGAGACCGTGGTGAAGAGCGAGGCGGTGGTGCTGTTCGTCGATGACAGCGAGGATCTTACGGAACTTTTCGACGGCATCATGTCGCGCCGCTTCAATGTCCGCACCTGCAATAGCGCCTCCGAGGCTCTGGAGATTCTCGGAAAGGAGCATGTCGACGCGGTGGTTTCCGATGTGGCGATGCCGGGGATGGACGGGCTTGAACTGTGCTCGCGCATAAAGCAGGACAAGACTCTCGGCAACATCCCGGTCATCCTGCTCACGGCGAAGACAGGCGACAACTACAGCATAGAGGGCTACCAGAGCGGGGCGGACGGCTACCTCACCAAACCGTGCAACTATTCCGTCCTATCTGCGCTGATTCACAATCTGTTGGAGAAGCAGGCCCGTGCGGACGCCATGTCCGGGGACAGAATGGTCTTTGAACTCAAGGACGTGAAATACACCTCGTCCGACAAGGTGTTCCTGCAGAAGGCGATGGACCTCGTGAACGGGCACATCTCGGACTCTGAGTTCGACCTGCCGCAGTTCGCCGAGTCCATGGCAATCTCCCGCACCGTGCTTACGGAGAAATTCAAGGAGCTCGCCGGCACGTCCCCGATGCTTTTTCTCCTGAACGCCCGTCTGCAGGCGGCCTACAGGATGATTAGCGAGCGTTCGGACAATTTCAGGGTTTCAGACATCGCCTATTCGGTGGGTTTCAGCGATGCGAAGTATTTCAGCAAACGCTTCAAGGCGAAGTTCGGCATATCCCCGAAGGAATTGAAGGAAATGAGCGCCGGTCCGGGAAACGATACGGTGAATAATGCACCCGGAGAGGACGAATGAATCCATGATATGAAAATGTTTTTTGGAAGACAATCAGGAGTGATGAAAATGAAAAATATGGTGAAATATGCGACCGTCGCATTGGCGGCGCTGTCAGTTTTTGCCGGATGCGGCGACCTGACGGAAAATCTTAACGCGGAACAGCAGAATGTGTCTGAGGTCGAAATAAGCCCGGCGAGCATAACTGTTAGGGAGGGCGGAAGTTACACCCTCACGGGAACAATCCGCAAGTGGAACGCCACGGCCGGGCGCACGCTCGTCTGGTCTTCTGCGGACGAAGCCGTCGCCACTGTGGATGAAAACGGCACAGTGACGGGAACGGGCATCGGAGAAACGCAGATCACGGCAAGCGTCGACGGCAAGAGCGCCGTCTGCCTTGTCACTGTGGTCAGTTCGCGAGTCCCGGCGGAGTCGGTCAGCGTGGACAGGGAGCGGATTCTCATCGAAAACGGCAAATCCGCGGTCCTTTCGGCGACAGTCTCTCCGTCAGGCAGCACGGACACGGTCGTATGGTCTTCATCCGACCCCGGGGTCGTGAGCATAGACCCGTCTTCCGGCAAGGCGACGGCCACCGGCAGCGGTTACGCCGAAATCTTCGCCACGGCCGGCGATGTCCGCGCTTCCGTCAAGGTCCTCGCCCGTGGTAATCTCTGGATTTCGCAGCTTGACCCCCTCACGAAACCTGTCTCTTTCGAGGATTTCGATTTCGAAACCGACACCGTCCGCGTGGCGAGGGGCGAGACCGCGACGGTGCAGTTCATAGTGCATGCCGAGACTGCACAGGGTGTTCTGACTCCTTCGGTCACGAAATTCGCCCCCGAAGGCTCCGAGGGGCTTTCATTCACTCCGAAAATCTGGTGGGTGAGGGATGTGACGGCATCCGAGCACTGGGACAGCTGGGCGGGAGGCGCGCCTCCGACAAGATACCCGTCGTCCCAGAAGCGGATTCCGGATGCGCTTATGCCGCTTGAGGACTGGAACGTCTCCCTCTCTTCGGGAGAGAAGGCCGCGTTCTGGATTGAAATCGACATCCCCCGGGATGCACAGCCGGGGATTTACATCGGATCGGCCTCGGTCAGCGGGACAGACAGCGTGGAACTTCCTTTCACAGTTCAGGTCTATGACGCGACCCTTCCGGAAAAACAGGCTCTCGACGTGGTGCACTGGATAAATCCGAACCTGAGTGCGATGAACGGAGGGGAAAGCACTGAAATGCACACCGTTTACAGCATGCTGGAGAATATCGTCATCCCGTTTGTGTCCGAATACGGCACAAACAGTTTCAAGACACTCTATTTCCACCGTTACGAGACAAACCCGACCCTTGTCAGGAACAGTTCGGGCGAGTTCGAAATGCGTGCGGATTTCAGCAGGCTCGGTTGGGAAATCGAGATGTACGCCCGCGCCTGCCCGGATTTGCATTATGTCCACGGGGAGAACATCGTCGGAAGCAGGTCGAACATGCTGGTGACCGGGCTTGAACTTGATTCGGACGGAAAAATCATCGTGACGGACAACGGAGACGGGACTTATACTCCGAATTATGTGTATGTGAGCCAGAAAGATGCCGGCTACAGCCCGGAGGCCGAGGCATACGTCTCACTCTATTTCGCCGCACTCCAGAAATACCTCGAATCCAACACTCTTCCTGACGGGCGGAGCTATCTTGACGTCTATCTCCAGACTCTCTTCGACGAGCCGCAGGACGACTACGCCGAGGGCTACATGCACCTCGCGTCCTATGCCCGCAAGGGAGGTCCGAAAGTCAAAATCATGGATCCGCTCGAGACTTCGAAAATCAGTGCGGAAAGCATCGACTTTGCTTGTCCGGGATTCTTCCACCTTGAGGGCGACACCGGCTACGCATGGGCTGCGGGACAGACGAGATGGCTCTACCAGTGCATGAGTCCGCAGGGCAACGGGCTGAACCGCTTCATCCGCATCCCGCTTCTGCCGACAAGGCTGTCCCACTGGCTCAACTACCGCTACGACACGACGGGCTTCCTCCACTGGGGTCTGAACTACTGGGCCGGCGCGAGTAGCGGCGACCCGTGGGAGGATGCCGGCGGCTCCTACCCCGCCGGTGACATGTGGATCATCTGGCCGGGCTTCCAGAAAGTCTATCCGTCAATCCGTCTGGCCGCCATGCGCGACGGCATCCGCGACTACGAGCTGCTACGCCTCCTCGAACAGGAATCCCCGGCCGAAGCCTCCGCGCTCTGCCGCCGCGTCGTGACCGACCCGTACAACTATGTTTCGGATGTCAAGACATTCCGCGCCGAGCGCCGGACTCTCCTCGAACTGCTCTCACGATAGTCCCCGTCTGACCGTAGCGAGCAGGGTGAGAGTGACCAGCATCGTGAGCGTCTCGGAAGCCGGGATGGCGAGCCACGCACCGTCTATCCCCCAGAAGTGCGAGAGGGTGAACATGCAGGCGAGCATAAGGACAATCCCGCGCAGGAGCGAGATGACGACCGCCGGGGCGACCCTTTCAATGCTCTGGAAATAGCTCATCACGATGATGTTGACCGCCATCGGCACGAATCCTATGCTGGATAGCCTCAGCCCTTCGACGGCGAGCGGGTTTGCGGGATCCGCCGGGTCTATGAAGAGGTAGACCACGGCCGGGGCGAGCAGAGTCCCGCACGCTACAATCAGCAGAGCATAGCATACGCCGGTCGTGATGGCGACTTTGAAGGCCTTGCGCACGCGGGTGAAGTCTCCCGTGCCGTAATTGTAGCTCTGCACCGGCTGCG
>CAVFTG010000034.1:12507-14774 GCA_963625415.1 Barnesiella intestinihominis | reverse complement strand
AGCATCTGCTTTGCAAGCAGAGGGTCGTCGGTTCGAATCCGTCTATCTCCACAAACGGGGTCAGCGCCCCACGGTAACAAGGATTTAAGGCAGACTTAAGTCCTTGTTTTTTTTGATTGTAACGGGGTCGTTTCATTAGCCCGATTTTTGCAGTGCCGGCATGGATCGCCGCCATCTTGACGACTTTCGCAGTGATAGAGAATACAATATGAAATTATACAGGAAGCTTTCCGGTTTCAGGGAGAAATATGTCGACACTCTCGCGAAACTCTACGAATACTCCACGACTTTTTACGAGAACCGGCAGATGTCAGAACTGCTCGGAACCGACTTGAAATACACCTACGGAAGTTTCAAGCACAAATGCGACGAACTTTCAAGGAAACTCGCCCAGTATGGAATCGGGGCGGGGGACAGGGTGGCGATTCTGGCTCAGAACACTCCCAACTGGACTGTGGCTTTCTTTTCCGCTGTGGCCTTCGGAAGGGTGGCCGTCCCCATTCTGCCTGATTCCTCCGAGAACGAAGTGACCAACATCCTTGATCATTCCGGCTGCAAGGCGATTTTTGTGTCGAAGCGTCATCTTTCCAAACTTTCAAAGGAAGTCTTTGACAGGATGATACTTGTGATAGACATTGACGACCTCTCTTTAATCAGGCGTGACGATGAGGCATTCACATGCGACGGTCGCACGATAGCTCCGCAGCCCGATGACCTCGCGACGATAATCTACACTTCCGGGACGACCGGCAACGCCAAGGGCGTGATGCTGAGCCACAGGAATCTCTGCACCAACATAGTGATTTCCTATCACGCCCACAAGACGAACGAGAGGGACGTGTGGCTTTCGATTCTTCCCATGGCGCACACCTACGAGATGAGCATCGGCATGCTCTATCCCATGTTCGTGGGGGCGAAGGTCTATTACCTGCAGAAGCCTCCGACAGCCTCGGTGCTGCTTGAGGCGCTGAAAAAGGTCCGTCCCACAATCATGCTTTCCGTGCCGCTGATTATCGAAAAGATGTACAAGACGAGCATACTCCCGACCATCCAGAAAAGCCGCATTCTGAAGTGGATGCACCGCAAGATGGCCTGTGTGCTCTATTGGTTCGTGGGGCTGCGTCTGAAACGGACTTTCGGCGGACGCATCAAGTTCTTCGGAATCGGCGGGGCAAAACTCAACCCTGTGGTGGAGAAGTTCCTCAAGAAAGCAAGGTTCAAATATGCCATAGGCTACGGAATGACGGAATGTGCGCCGCTCATCTGCACCGCCGGGGTGAAGCAGACCCGCATAGGCACGACCGGAGGTGCCGCTTACGGGATTGACGTGAAACTGATTGACGTGAATCCGGAGACCGGAGAGGGCGAAATCGTCGTGAAAGGCGACAACGTGATGCTCGGCTACTACAAGGACCCGGCGAGGACGAAAGCGGCGTTCACAGAAGACGGATGGTTCAGGACGAACGACCTCGCCTCGGTTGACGGCAAGGGACGCTACAGCATCAGGGGAAGGCTGAACAATATGATTCTCGGACCTTCCGGGGAGAACATCTATCCCGAAGAAATCGAGAAAGTCATCAACGACATCGACGGGGTTGACGAGTCCCTTGTCGTAGAGAGGGACGGGCGGCTCGTGGCTCTTGTCCAGTTGAACAGCAACGTGCTCGACTGGAATCAGGAAAACGAAGACCAGCTTTTCGAAAAACTCGAGGCCCGCAAGCAGGCGATACTCAGCTATGTGAACAAAAAAGTCAACCGCTCCTCGAAGGTGAACGACGTGGAGGTCGTGAAAGAGCCGTTCGAGAAGACAGCCACCCAGAAAATCCGCCGTTTCAAATACCGCGAATCCTCCTCCCCGAAGCCGGAATCCGACCAGAGGCCGGAATCCGGGCAGGACGGGAAGTAATTCAGAAATTCTCCTTGTGGATTTCGAAATAAGCCTTCGGATGTGCGCAGACAGGGCATACCTCCGGGGCTTTCGTGCCGACTACGATGTGTCCGCAGTTCCTGCACTCCCAGACTTTCACCTCGGATTTCTCGAAGACGGCGGCTGTCTCGACGTTTTTCAGAAGGGCGCGGTAACGCTCCTCGTGGCGTTTCTCGATGGCCGCCACGCCTCTGAATCTTGCCGCAAGCTCAGGGAAGCCTTCCTCTTCGGCCGTTTTAGCGAAACCTTCATACATGTCGGTCCATTCGTAATTCTCTCCGTCGGCCGCCGCAGCGAGGTTGTGCGCCGTGTCGCCTATGCCGTTGAGCTCCTTGAACCA
>CAVFTG010000034.1:9351-12497 GCA_963625415.1 Barnesiella intestinihominis | reverse complement strand
ATTAGCTGGCGTATCACCAATGCCACCGAGATGCTTGAACCAGAGTTTCGCATGTTCCTTCTCGTTCTCGGCCGTCTCAAGGAAAAGCGCCGCAATCTGTTCGAAGCCTTCTTTCTTCGCCTTTGATGCGAAATAAGTGTATTTGTTGCGGGCCTGTGACTCGCCGGCGAAAGCCGCCTCCAGATTTTTCTCGGTCTGGGTTCCGGAATACTTTGTTGCCATAATTATGATCTGTTGGGTTTTGAGACTTCGGGCTGCGCGTCCCATGCGTTCCGCCGTCAGTCCATGCGGCAAAAGTAGTGAATAGTTCCGTATAAATCAAATCGGAGTCCCGAGAAGATGTCTGAATTTTCTGTTCAGTTGCTCGGAGGTGTCCGCACTGATTTTTCAGAACTCGCAGATCAGGCGCAGCCTCAGGTCGAGGCGCAGGGGATTGTCTCCCGGGGATGTTCTGGCGATGATGACCGGCGTCCCGTCCGGCAGCTCGGAAGGGACTGACATCCTGATGAAACCGTTGCCGACGGTGCGGAGTGAGATGCCGTGGGAGTACTGCGACACTCCGACTGCCGCGGCAACGGCGATTCTTCCCTTACTTCCGCCTTCTCCGGCGCTTCTCTTGTTTCCGCCGGTTCCGATGCTGATTCCGGCGGACAGGCAGGCGAAGAACCCGTCTTTGGAGAAGCTGCCGAGGGCGTCGAGCATCTCTGCGGGGAGGTAGCTTCGCTGCCCGTTCGGGAAACGGCACAGGCGGTTCATGGCCTGTTCCCTCTCCTTTGCGGCGATGTTCTCCGCCTCATCTTCCGAAAGCCCATCCGACTGTTTCAGACGGTTTTCCACGCATGCATCCACATATTCTTCCGGAGTCCCGAACCCGAGGGCGGTGTAGCGTTCCGGAAAGATTTCCGTGTTGTACGACAGCTCCGATTCCGTGCGTTTTGAAGGCGGGAACTGGAAAGCGTAACCGAGGTCAATCTGGACCATTGGCGACACCCTCCGATCCAGAATGTCGCTGCGCAGCCGGAGAAATACCGGCAAGGCCGTCGTGCCCGTGACGACGGAATTGCTGCCTTCCAATCCGGCCGCCACCGCGAACTGTGCTCCGAAACGCCAGCCTCCGAACATCCCGAAAGCGTAGTCGGGCATCAGGTTTCCGGGAGCGCCTCTTCCGCTCAGCGTGCGGCTGTTCCGCGATGATGCCGGACATGGAGTCATTCCGGAGGATATTTCCACTCCGGCGAACCCGCCCCTTCTGAAATGCTCCACGGAGTGTTTCCGCGTCCCGGAGTGTTTCTGCGCGTCTGCGGGAACTGCAAAACCGGCGGAGACTGCTGCGACTGCGAGCAGAACCGGAGCGATGATTCCAAAGCACGTTCTCATTGTACCATGACGATTTTGTGCGAGAACTTTCCGTGGGCCGTCTTCCAGTCCACCGACGTGGAGACAGTGTAGGGGTTCTCGTCGTAGGTGGAGTGATAGCCGGAGTTGTCGTAAGTGAGACTGACAGGAGTGTAGGCCGAGAAATCATAGATATACCAGTCGCCTGACGTGCTGATTCTCTTGAATTCAAGACCGAGAATGACTTCTGTCGGGTGGGCGTGGTGCTGCCAAGTCGGGTTCTTGAAATAATTCTTCTCCGAATCATCATAAGTCGTGTTGTAAATCCTGCTGAAAAGCTGGTTTATTCCGTACGGGGCGAGAGAGTAGCTCCCGGCGGACTTGCTCGAACCGGTCACGCTTGTGGAACAGGACGTTTCCGAATAATGATCCTGAGAACCTTTTTTCCGACCGTTGGCATAAGTGAGGCAGAAACCCTTGCAGGTCAGGGTGGCGTTGATGGAGGCGTTGCCCATCACTCCCGCCGACTTCATCAGATAATAGGGATATGAGGACGTGCCGCCCTGCATCGAGACACTGATGCTTCTCTTCTTTTCCATGATCGCCGAGATGCTCCGCGGAGTCAGGAGGCTGTAGTTTTTGTACACCCGTGAACTTTCTTCCTGGCTGTGCCCTTTGTACACGTTGCCCGAGTAATATGAGGTGCCTTTGAAATCGTAGTCATAACTGTAGACATGGTCGCTCGCCGCACTTCCGTTCTCAAGTTCTTCGTGGAAACTGCAGGACAGCGTCCCTCCTGCCGGGGAGGAGAAATCTACCATTGCCGTTATCCCGTTCTGCACGTAGAAACCGTAGTTTTTCTGCTCCAGCTCCGAGTCGTAATAGCCGTATCTGCTGTAGGTCAGAAGCGATTCCGTCGTCTTCGCAGCGTTGAGCAATTCATTGAATGTCCTGTTCAGCCCGATTATCACCGTTCCGTCGTCCGCCCGCGTCATCCAGCAGGAAGTGAAATCTCCGGAGGTGACTGTGTGGATCGAGGCTTCCGCCCGCAGCATGTACAGGGATGTCGGCAGACTGATTCCGGAAGGGCAGTCGTAGAAGAGGATGTCCGTGCCCGATGTCGCCGATTTTCCGATGGTGGTGTTGTTGGCGGCACCCCTCTGAGTGATGGCCAGACAGCTGAAGTCGAACGACATGTTCGACGGATTTGACACGGTGAAGAAAAATGCGGAGCTGATTCCGTACTTGGCCGCCATTGTCTTTCCTCCGTATGCCTTGTCGTAGAAGGTTATGCCGAAGGAAGCGTACCCCACGTCAAATGCCTTCGTCCCGAGCATGGCGCGTGTCCGGTCGGCTATCCCGATGTTCAGGCAGGCCGAAGTCGAGACCATATTCCAGAATTCGCTGTTCGCGGCCGCGCTCTTTCCGCTGTTGGTCACCTTGAGATTCACGTCGCAGAACGGCCGTCCGTCCATGCTCCCGACACCGCCTTCATGGAGATTCGCCGTATATGTCACGATTCCTCCCGCATTTTTGACCACCGGCCATCGGCTGCTGTCGTCGATGACGTCGACATCGAATACGTCCGCATCGACGCCATATCCTCTGCCGTCGTCCGCAAGAAGGTTTCTTCCGTCAGCGTCGCACAGATAGGCGTGGATTACGGCGGCGTCCCCGTTAATCGTGGCCTCCGGTCTGCCGCTTCCGGAAACAGGAACGGAGGCGCTTTCCTCCGAAGAAAAGACGATTTCCGGCATCTTCACGTTCAGTCCGGAGGCGATTCTGGAAATCTGCTTTCCGGAAGCGTCGCA
>CAVFTG010000034.1:5533-9341 GCA_963625415.1 Barnesiella intestinihominis | reverse complement strand
GAGCCACAGCGTGCCCCCTGAAAACTCTTTCCGGCATGTTCCGGTGAACGCGGGACAGCCGTCTCCGTCAATCTCCAGCGGAGAGAATGCAATCGGGTCATTCGCGGGATCATCTGAAGAGAACCGGATGCACCTGACAGTGCAGTTCTCCGCCATGTCCCCGAGATCCGTCCCGAAATAGGCGATGACGGACGGATCTGCTGAAGCGAGTCTCCCTCGGAACATCTCTCCCTTGTAGAGGTTGTCCTGCCCGTGCGCACCTTCCGTGATCTCCCATTCGACGAGATAGTCGTTGAACGAGACATCCTTGTCTATTCTCCAGCTGATTTCATCCAGCCCGTTCTTCGAACCGAACAGCTGAATCCTGTAGGAGGAGTTTCTCGTCAGGTCGAAATTGCCCACGGCGTCGGCTCCGAGATAAATCCGGTATGTTATCTCTCCCAGAAGCAGACCGTCCCCGCTGAAGGTGCAGCTGACTTCGATATAGGTGGGTCCGGTTATGTTCCCGACCTCTTCGGGCACTTTCTTCTTCTGGTCCGTATTCCCGGCGAGGAGGTCGCCCCAGCAGTTCTCGAAGGCGTAGAATTCTATGCTCCCGCCTCCGTTGATTGTCCCGAGATCCTCAGCGGAACCGAAGTCGCCGTCCGCCACGTCCGAGTCCGCAGCTTTGGACCTTTCCGAAAACGGGGACATCTGCATGGCGGCATCGCACAGCCGTATGCCCGTGATGCTGATACCGGACGCGTCAAGCCCTCCGTCAGGCACATAAGAGAATACAATCCTGCTGACAAGCCTCACCAGAGACATGTCGATTGTGGGGTTTGTGCCGCTTATGAGGCGGTCTTCCAGCACCGCAGCCATCGGAATGCCCCTTATGCCGCCGTCAATGTCGGGAAATCTTATCTTGAGCCCTCCCATGCTGCTCTCATCAGTCTCCCATCCGCCGCCGTCAGGCTCAATCCGCTCTCCGCAGTTGGCGAGCGCATAGAACGAGTATTCCGCTCCGGACACGAGCGGAATCCGGAATTCTCCGGCATCGGATTCAATGAATTCATGGCAGATGCAGATTCCGCACCTCCAGACATAGAGATTGATGTCCGAGACCGTGTCTCCGTTGAACAGAGACGATTTTGCCGTGGCGGGGTCTGCGGATTTCTCCGGGCTGAACCTGAAAGTGACCATGATCCGCTCTTCCGCGTCTCCGGCATCAGGCAGCGTCTCTTCAGAGCATCCTCCGGTGAGCAGAGCCATCGCCGTCACCGCCGTCATCATCACAGCCGCCGACAGAAAGAACTTGAAAACTGACTTTTCCATTGCATCATTTTTTGCTTGGTAAGGATTACTTAACGCTCACTTAGTAAGCATTAAAAAATAACTTGAACAGATTTGTGAAGGATTTTTGAGTATATATTTCTTTTTGAAGATGGAGTGTACTGGATGTACACGACTGATGAAAAAAGGGATATAGACCAAAAAGACACACAAAGATTACCAAGTTATTTTTTAAGGATTACTTACATGTATGGTGAGAAGCCCCGCCTGATTTATCGGCGCGCCGGCTTTCATGTAGACTTTCGCATCGCCGGGCCCGACTATGCGGAGCCGCACTCCGTGCCAGTCATCATCGACCGTATATTCGAACACGCCCAGCGTCCGTCCCTCCTCAAGCTCGTCAAGCCCGATTTTGAACGGCGCACCGGCCGGGGCGAACTCGCACCGGACATGAATCTCATCGCCTATTTCCGGTTCGATGTGGCCTTCGGGCTTCATTATGAACCGCACCATCTCGGACAGAAAGGTCCTGTCGATTCTCCAGCTGTCTTCGTTCAGCCCGCTGCCGTCGGGCGTGACGGTGATGTGGTAGAGGCAGTTCCTGCGCACGTTCAGGTCCTGAAGCGACTCGCCGAGATAGAATCTGTATTTGAGAAAGCCTCCGTTGCTGTAATGCTCGGGGGAATGGTAGGAGAGTTCCATCTCCACATAGGAGCAGACATCCGCGAGCCGGTCGGCGCTGTCCAAAACCTTGTCCGAATCCTTCTCCACCTTTCCGTGAAAGTCCCCCTGGGCATTTTCAAGCATGTACAGGCTCAGCTCTCCGCTTCTGCCGTCCCCGTCCGTCCTGTTGAGTGTCGCGCATTCGCCGCTGCTGCGGCTGAATCCGACCGAAAAACAGTCGTCGGAAGACTCCGCACGTGATTCGGAAAACACTTTGCAGCGTCTCGGGCAGTTGCCTATGCGCAGGCTCTGGACATCCATTGTCACATTGTCCCCGAGACGGCTTCTGTCCATGTCCAGACGCAGTTCCGCCATCATCCTGAAGACGGGCAGCCTTATCGAGTTCCCGGCTCTGACTCCGAAAACCGCTCCGCACATCGGGATACCGGTCGAGTAGTCGTCCGGGTAGGCGAGGTGGAACACGAGGGAGTTGATTTCATCCAAGGTCTTGACGTTGAGCTTGTAGCCGAAGTTGACGCAGGCATAGATGTCATAGTCCCTGCCATAGACGAGCGGCAGAGTGCATCCCGTTCCCCTGACATATTCCGAGCGTTCCAGAAATCCGTCCGCTGAGAATACGAATATGTTGGCGTCCGTAATCTTGTCTTTGTCAGGCTCAATGGCCTTCGTGGAAATCCTCCCCGGGCAGAGCATTATGTCAGTGGGGGCACGGACGGGTTCAATCCTGCCCGTGCACCCGCTGACGAGCAACAAACACAAAATGACAGATATGACATAGCCCCGGTGACCTGTCACTAAAAGGCTACGGCATAATTTTCTTTTTCGTCCCATTTCTCAATCTCCATTACAAGTTCCTCCCTGTCCATGCTTATCGCATAATCCGGGTCATCCGTTCCGCTCCTGCGCAGACAGACTTTCAGACTGTAGCTTTCGTTCGAACGGATTCCGTCTTCTCCGAGTCCGTTGATGCTTATGGGCCAGTACCATCTGCGCCCTTTGACGCAGCCCTCTATCACGAGTCTCGTGAACGGCTTCCCGAAAGATTCCTCATCGTTGAGGTTCGGGTAGCAGTAAAGGTCAAGATTCAGCTCCCTCGCATCCATCCCGACATTCCCCTCTATCTCCCTGCACAGAATCTCCGGGGAGCTGAACCTGACCGCATCGGTTTCGTCCCATCCTCCGTTGTTTATGTAGCGGCTGCCGCTCCCGGGGTCTCCGGTGATGCTGCAGTCGGCATTCACGTTCGTCAGATAGACTCTCGCGTCCGTAATCTCCTCGAACGGATAGGCCGTGCCCCGGAAGTCGCAGCTCAATTCCTTCAGACAGATTCTCGCCATCAGCGGCTTCAGACAGACGGAGCAGTCTTCCCCGGCTTCAAAATCCGCTTTCCCCACGAGCACGGGGGCTTCTTTCGTTTCCGCTTCAAGTTCGCAGCAGACCGATGAAAGCGACTGCATCGTGAGTATGTTCTCCCATTCCAGACTGCCTTCCTGCGCATTGCAGATTACGACGGCTGTCTTCTCCCCGTATCCCGAAGAAACCTGCATCTGCCGCAGGTCGCCGTCGAAATGCGTGAACGAGTCGAGCCGTCCGAACTTGTCCGCATTGTAGATGAGCACGTCGTATCCCTTCCTTTTCATGGTTCCGTCCTGCGGCGCGCTGATGCTGACTGTGCTTCTACGGCCAAGGACTTCCATGTTCTTCTCGAATGCCGGGGCGATCATTTTCGAACAGGAGAAGAAATGGGCCGGCAG
This sequence comes from Barnesiella intestinihominis, assembly GCA_963625415.1. Taxonomy (GTDB): domain Bacteria; phylum Bacteroidota; class Bacteroidia; order Bacteroidales; family UBA932; genus Cryptobacteroides. The sequence goes on along the minus strand of CAVFTG010000034.1, from coordinate 5,631 downwards.
GCAAGCAAAAGACAGAAATGCCAGAAAAGGATAGATGACCTTGTGAGGTTGGCATGGAGATGGCCGGCCCTGATTGAAAAAAGTCTGCTGTGTGTATT
>CAVFTG010000034.1:0-5373 GCA_963625415.1 Barnesiella intestinihominis | reverse complement strand
GCCGAGTATATAAAGGCCGCGTCTTCAGTCCTTGTCCGAATGATGCAGACCACTGACAAGGACGAGTGGTTCAACTGCGAGAACAGAATCAAGACCTATGAGGTTCAGGCGGATGCGCTGCTTACCGAAATATATGAGGATCTGTACGGACAGCTTATCGTCCCGGTGAGCAGAACCGACCTTCAGACAGTCGCGATGTCCGTGGACGACTTCATAGACAAGATAAACGCCAGCGCGAAATCCATCCTCCTCTATTTCCCGAAGCGGATTGATTCCCAGATCGAGGAAATGGCCGGTTTCATAATGTCAAGCGCGGACGCTCTCGGGGACATGATTCAATATCTCAGCGGTTTCAGGAAGAATTTCCAGCAGATAGTCAGTCTGTGCGAAAGAATCACCGAACTTGAGCATGCGGCCGACGAAACTTATGAGGAATATGTCGGCTACATCTTCCAGAACGAGACCGACCCGATAGAACTGATGAAATACAAGAACATAGCCGAAGCTCTCGAGGAGACCTCCGACACGGCGAAGCGGATTTCCGACAACATCCGCATGGTTCTTCTCAAGTATATGGAAAAGCGCTGAAGTATTGGAAAATCACTGACGGGGCTGCGGCTCAGGCACTTTGACGGCCACGGCTACTGAAACTCTAAAAACTGCTTCTGATGAGCAATGCAAAACGGATTTGTGCGCTGACGATGGTCCGCAACGACGACTTTTACCTTCGCCGATGGGTTGAGTACTACGGGCGCGAACTCGGAAAGGAGAACCTTTACATCTTTTTCGACGGTACTGACCAGAAGATTGCAGATTTCTGTGACGGAACCAACGTGAAGGCGGTGGAGAAAATCCCCGGACAGGTCGTGGCGGCGGAAAAGGGCCGCCTTGATCTGCTTTCGGACACCGCCGCAGAACTTCTGAAGAAATATGACCTTGTCATAGGGACGGACGCCGACGAGTTTCTGGTGGTGGATCCGAAGCTCGGACTTTCCCTGGCCGATTACCTTTCGTCCCGGAAAATAGACATCTGCCTGTCTGGCCTGGGAATCGACATGGGGCAGTTTCTCGGGAAGGAAGGTGACCCGCGCACCCCTGAAGGTGACATCGACGACGGCCGGACTTTCCTTTCCCAGCGCCGTTACGGTCTTCTCGGAACGCGCTACACCAAACCGTCGGTAATCGCGGCTCCTGTCCGCTGGGGGCGCGGCTTCCATCGGGTGAGGGGGCATAACTTCCGCATAGGCAAGGATTTGTTCCTCTTCCATTTCGGCTATTTCGACATGACCCGCATCCGTGCCCGTTTCGCGGACAAGGACCGTGCGGCGGCCGGCTGGACAAGGCATCTTGCCAAGCGCTCCCGCACAATCAGGGTCGTCACTGACAACCCCGCGCGCGACTTCGACAGGTGGACAGGCATAGCCCGGGGCGTCCAGACCATGGTCCGCCCGCCGTACGCATGGAACAAGCCGGCGATGTTCAATCTCGACATAGTGGTCCGCATCCCCGACCGCTTCTGCGGCGTCATCTGACGCGGGCGCTGCTCCGGGCTGGATGGACGACGCCATCCTTCCGCCGGAAAATGCAGAAATATCTCTGCGGCGGAAGCGAAAGGCACACTGATTGCATATGCCGGAGTCCGTATGCAAGAATCAGATAAGAAAATAATGGGAATCGACCCCGGAACCAACATTTTTGGCTTCGGGGTCATTTCTGTCGGCGCGAAAGGGCCTGAGTTCGTGGATATGGGGATTGTGGATTTGAGGAAGGAGACCGACCATTTCCGGAAGTTGGCGATGATCGCCTCCGAAGCGGCGCTGCTTATGGACAGGTATCACCCCGATGAGCTTTCCATCGAGTCGGCCTTCTATGCGAAGGACGCGCAGGTGATTCAGAAACTCGGTCGCGCCCAGGGGATTGTAATCGCAGAGGCGATAAAACGTTTCATTCCGGTTTTTGAATATGCGCCGAGAAAGGCGAAGATTGCGGTTACGGGGAACGGCGCGGCATCCAAGGAGCAGGTGGCGCGGATGATTCAGTGCCAATTGGGGCTGAAAGAGCTGCCGAAGCATCTCGACGCCACGGACGCGCTCGCAATCGCTCTCTGCCATCATCACGAGTCCCGCAGTCCGCTCGGCCGGGTCTCCGGCGGGGGCGACTGGAAGAAGTTCATCGCGGCTCACCCGGAGCGGGTCAAGTGATCTTCCCTGACTTCGCGGTTTGTCAGAGGCCGGATTTAATCTTTGCCGGCTTCCGGTTGTCTAAACATACGGTTTGCGCCCGGCGGGCATTGAAACAAATGTAAGACATATATATTCATCTTGTGAAAGAGAAAAAATGAAAGTGGTTAAAAGGTTAGTGTGTGCAGTGGCGGTGCTTTTTGCCGCCGCGTTGTGTGCGGCGGTTCCGGCGGCGGCCCAGTCGGGGAACACCGTGAAACTGAAACTCGTGGACGGGAACAGCGGCGGGCCTGTCGCTTTCGCCACGGTGTCCCTGACGGAGAAGGGCGCCAAGACGGCGAAGCATTATGTCCTCACGGATGCGCAGGGGATCGCCTCCATCGCCAAGGTCGCGAAAGGGGAGTATCATCTCAGGGCCGAAATCATGGGCTACAAGACTTATGAAAAGGACATCACGGTGGACAAGACCATGGATTTGGGGGAGGTGGAGATGTCCGAGGACATCGAGGTTCTTGACGCGGCGAAGGTTACGGCCGTGGGGAATCCGATTGTCGTGAAGAAGGACACCATCGAATACAACGCATCGTCGTTCAAGACTTCGGACAACGACATGCTTGAGGAACTGCTCAAGAAGCTTCCCGGCGTTGAGGTTTCGGAGGACGGTTCAATCACCGCCAACGGGCAGACAATCTCGAAGATAACCATAGACGGCAAGACTTTCTTCCTCGACGACCCGTCGCTCGCATCGAAGAACATCCCGGCGAAGATAATCCAGAAGGTGAAGGTCGTGGAGAAGAAGTCCGACCAGGCGATGTTCACGGGTATTGACGACGGAAACGAAGAGACGGTGATAGACCTCTCCATCCAGCCGGGGATGATGCAGGGCTGGTTCGGCAACGTGATGGCGGGCGGCGGACACGATGTCCAGAGCTCGGACAACATCGGCGACTGGCGCTATCAGGGCGCGGCGATGGTGGGGCGGTTTACGGACAAGAGCCAGATAAGCCTCATACTCAACGGAAACAACACCAACAACCGCGGATTCAACGACCTCGCCGGCTCGATGATGGGCAATATGCGTGGAGGCGGCGGAGGAATGGGCCGCGGACAGGGCGGCTGGGGCCGGGGGAACGGCATCACCACCTCGTGGATGGGCGGTCTGAACGGTGCTTTCACCCTGCTTGACGGAAATATGGATCTCGCGGGCAACTACCTCTACAACGGCACGGACAAATATGTCACGGAAAGCAGCCTGCTCACCAACTATCTCGACGACGGCAGCAGCCTCATCACCTCCAACGACGGCTACAGCACGACCCGCACCGACGGCCACCGTTTCGGAGTGCGTCTGGAGCACAAGTTCTCGGAGAACACTTCCATCCTCTTCGAACCTCAGGTGAATTTCGGACGCGGGAACTATGTCGAGTTCTCCGACTATGAAATAAACAAGGACGCGGGTGACGGCACGGATCCGTCCCTGACCAACAAGGGTACGACCCGCAACACCGGTGACAACAGGAACTGGACGACGGAGGGATTCCTCCTTTTCCGCCAGAAGCTCGGCAAGCCCGGGAGGACGGTCTCCCTCATGACCCGCTACAGTTTCAGCGGCAACGGTCTTGACGGACTCAACCAGTCCATGACCAACACCTACGGGGAATCTGAGGCGACGGAACTTGTCAACCAGAGAATTGACAGAAATTCGAACTCATATTCCGTAAACTCCCGTCTCGTATATACCGAACCTCTCGGGAAGAATTTCTATCTCGAAGCCAACTATTCCTACGGATGGAACAGGAACACTTCGGTGAAGAACGCCTACAACAGCGGTGACTCCACGGTCCCGACCTCATTTGACGGTTTGAAATATGTTTCCGAAGGCGAAACACTCGACAACACATATTCAAACGACATCACGAATGTCGGACAGAACCATTCGGCGGGCGCGAACCTCATGTGGCAGAAGGACAAGATCAGGGCGCAGCTCGGATTCTCCGCCAATCCGACCATAACGCATAACGTCACGAACGGGGAGACATTCAACAGCACCGTGGTGAAATGGTCTCCGCAGGCCTCGTTCAGCTACGACGTGTCCGAGAACTCCAATCTGCGGTTCTTCTATTTCGGATCTTCATCGCAGCCTTCGACCTCGCAGCTCATGCCTGTGCCGGACAACACCGACCCGGTGAACATATCGCTCGGTAACCCGTATCTACAGCCGTATTTCAGCCACCGTCTCCGCGGAATGTTCCGCTACTCCAACAAGGAGAACTTCATCTCCGTGAACGGATTCTTCGGCGGGAACTATGTGCAGGACGCGATTACGAGCGCGACCTGGTATGATGCCAACAGCGTTAAATACAATATCCCCGTAAATACGAAGGGGACAGGAAACTTCGATGCGAGGGTCATGACCAACATTCCGTTCGGCAAGTCGAACTTCTCCATGTTCTCGATGACTTATGCGAGATATTCGAACACGACGTCATACATCGGGACGACAGCTTTCGCCTCCAAGGCCGGGGACTATTATGACAGCGCCACCGCAAAGTTTGACTATGACAGATTCCACAGCGAATACGGCAGAGATCTTTCGGAGTATGCCGATGATTTCACGACCAACAGGACGCAGAGCCTGAACTTCACGGAGAGACTGCGCTTCACCTACCGCAACGACGCGGTGGAAGTCACGCTCGGAGGCCGGACAAGAATTTCGAAGTCGTGGTACACGATTGCCTCGGCATCCACGAACGCCACTTTCAACAACAAGGTGAACGGCTCGGTGAACTGGACTCTGCCGTGGGGGATGAATCTCATTTCGCAGCTGGACTACAACTGGTACAACGGCTACACCACGCCGCAGTCAGACGAGTACATCTGGAACGCGGAGATCACCCAGCTCTTCTACAAGAAGAAGTTCACCATCGCCATCAAGGCCTATGACATTCTGAACCAGTCGAAGAACCTCTCCGTGACTGACGAGTCGAACTATCATCAAGAGGTGCGCAACAACACTCTCGGGCGCTATGTCATCCTCTCGCTGACCTACCGTTTCGGCAATTTCGACAATGCGGCCAAGGGGCGGCGCGGCCCGGGCGGTCCGGGTGGGCCGCCTCCGGGCCGTTAGCGCCCCTACGGCGGCCCACCGGGTTTCCCAACCCCCGCCGGCTTTCGCCTGCGACCCCTGTAGGGG
>CAVFTG010000033.1:0-14981 GCA_963625415.1 Barnesiella intestinihominis | reverse complement strand
ACCATTCGAGGTATGCCGTGCGGTGCTTCTCCGGCCGGAATCCCTTCTGACCGGCTTCATCCGTCATCGCGGCAATCTGATGCGCCTGCGGATGAGGCATTTTCCCCTTCGGCCACACGGAAACCCTGTCTCCGGCAAAGGCGACTGATGAAAAGAACATGCAGGCGGCCGCAAGAACCGCCGCGACAAAGTTGCGCTTCATATCCAAGATGTTTTTAGAATCTGTTTTTCCGAAATGTAAAGATGGCACATTTTTATGAGAAAGCAAGTTTCTTTGGAATCTTGGGACAATATTCCGTATTTTTTTCCACATCATTGAGGCGGCATTGTCGTACATTTGCCGGAAAGGGGGACGGTTGCCGCGTCTTTTTCCGCACCGCCGCCCCTTAAATTCCAACACGATGAAAACGACCACATTATTTTCAGCGGCGATCCTGATGCTTCTTTCCGCCGCATGCGCACAGAATCAGAATGGGCGCGGGGTTTCTCCGGCAGTCGAAAAGCACACGGTGTTCTCGGACGGGCTGCTTCCGCAGACGGAGGCGGAGGGCTGGCTCGAGGAATTTCTGGAAAGGCAGGCGGACGGTCTCACGGGCCATCCCGACGCGATGTCATATCCCTACAACTCCTGTCTCTGGAACGGACGGATTGAGCGGAACACTGAAACATACGGCAGCGAATGGTGGAGGTACGAACAGACCGCATACTACAGCGACGGGCTGCTCCGCCTCGGATATATCCTTGACAATGAGGATTTTGTCCGCAAAGTCACGGACGGGATTGAATACACGCTCGCCAATGCCGGTGAAGACGGACGGCTCGGGAAATGGATTGACGGGAGGGTTGACGCCATGTGGCCGATTTGCGTCTATTTCCGTGTGCTCAAGGCCTTTTACGAAAAGACCGGCGACCCCCGGATTGTGGAGGCTCTGCACCGGCACTATCTGACCTACACGCAGGAAGAGGTCGAGACATGGAGAGCCATAGTCAGCATCGAGGGAATGCTCTGGGTCTATGAAAAAACCGGTGACAGGAGACTTCTCGAGATGAGCGAAAAGGCATGGAACTCCGGGAAGTTCATCGACCTCATCCCTTCTGTCTGCGAAAACGACGAAAAAATGTTCATGCACGGGGTCACTTTCTGCGAGGAGTTGAAACTTCCCGTGCTGCTTTATGCCTACACCGGGAACCGCCGTTACCTCGACCTCGCGCTCAACGCCCAGCGCAAGGCGGAGCGGGACGACATGCTGCCCGACGGGGTGATTGCGAGCGCGGAGGCTCTGGTGGGCAGCGCGAATGTGATCAACAGCCACGAAACCTGCGACATCGCCGACTACACGTGGACGCTGGGCTATCTCCTGATGGTCACAGGAGAGTCCTCGTGGGCTGACAAAATTGAGAAAGCCGTGTTCAACGCCTGCCCGGGAGCCGTCACCAAGGACTTCAGGGCGCTTCAGTATTTCTCCTCCGTAAACCAGGTCATCGCGACAGGGACGTCCAACCACAACGACTTCTTCCACGGTTCCACATGGATGGCCTACCGCCCGACCCACGAGACAGAATGCTGCTCCGGGAATGTGCACAGGATTATGCCGAACTATGTCTCCAGGATGTGGATGACCCGGGGGTGCGACACCTTGGCCGCCGCGCTCTACGGACCGTCTGAGATTGAGTTCCGGACTGCGGACGGGACTGAATGCAAGGTTGAGGAGCGGACTCTCTATCCTTTCGACGGCCGGATTGATTTCCGCTTCGACATGGATCGGAAAGCCCGCATCCCGTTCTCTTTCAGAATCCCCGGGTGGAGCGCTTCGGTCAGCGTGGAACTGAACGGAAAGCCTCTCAAGGGCGACTGGCGGCCGGGGACATTCGTTACGGTGGACCGCAAGTTCCGCGACGGGGACTGCCTGAGCGTGAACTTCGGGATGAAGCCGGAGTGTGTCCGCTTCAAGGATCAGGGGGTCTATTTCACCAGGGGGCCGCTCGTCTTCTCCTATCCCGTGCCTCAGAACAAGACGGTTGACGACAAGGTCTATGCGAACATGAACGGAAAGGTTCCGGAAGAACCGGGCTTCGACTGCTGGAGCATGACTCCGGCGGGGGACTGGAACTATGCGTGGGCGGGAACTGGCGACGGCGACATAAAGGTTGTCCTTAACCCTGATGCCGACGGATATCCTTTCGACCGGGGCAATTCTCCCGTCGCTCTGGAGATTCCTGCGGCAAAGATTGAGTGGGGGCTTGAAGAGGGGCGCTATACCCCGAAGATGCCGGCGACCGTAAGGCGGATTTCCGACGATGTCGAAACTTTGAGGCTTGTGCCGTATGGGAGTACGGAGCTGCGAATCACTGTCTTTCCTTTTGAAAATCATTAAATAAATGAATATAAGATACATACACCTTGCTGCGGCGGTTCTTGCCGCCGGTCTTGCTGCGGCGACGGGCTGCCGTGAGAAATCGTCCGGACAACCGGCCGGCCGTTCAGTCGGAAACAGGGCGGCGGCGACAATCTGCCAGACTGACGCGCTGTTCAACGTGCCGCCTCAGACCTGCGTCCCCGTGATGCCGGACGACACTCTGCGTGCGGCAAGGGGCGAGAACGCCGTGGCTCAGTTCGTCATCGACGCGAGGGAGGAACTCACCGGTCTTACTGCGGAGGTGGAAATCAAGGGAGGGCCGTTCCGGAGAGGAAAAGCCGAGGGGCTCTCGTCCGGGAACAGGAAAATCAAGTACGGGAACAAAAAATCCGCCCGGAAGATGTCGCGCTCGGCGGTGTGCGGCTGGGTGCACTTCGTCCGCTCGTCCCATCATTACAAGTTCGGCGCTCCGGACTCCCTCCTCTCTCCGACAGGACTTTTCCCCGACCCGATAATCACCGACAGCACAGAGACCGTCCCCGCCGGCGGCCGGGCGCTGCTCACCGTTGACATACCTGTGACGGAAGACATCGCTCCGGGAGTTTACACCGGAAAGGCGGCCGTCAGCGGGAACGGCGGAAAAGTCCGTCTCGAAAAGGAATTCATCCTCAGGGTCTATCCAGCCGTCCTCCCGCAGGAACAGGGTCTTTCAGTGACCAACTGGTTCTTCCCGGACAAGTTCCCTTTCATGAACGGAGGAAAGGATGTGGAGAAATACGGGGCGGAATACTGGGAATGCTACAAAGCCCTCGTGAAGACGGCCGAGGCCTACGGGCAGAACGTATGGATCATATATGAAAACGCCCGCCCGCTGCTGAAAGACGGGAAACTCTGCTTTGATTTCACGGATTTCGACGCGCAGGCGGAATTCCTGCTCGCGAACGTCAAAGTCCGGATGATTGAGGGGCAGCACATCGCCACACGCGCACACAACCGCTGGGCGGATCCTTTCTGGGTCGAGATCTCCCTTCCTGACGCGGCTGGGGAAAAGCTTGTACAGCAGAGACTTCCGTACGACGCTCCTGAGGTGAGGGAATATCTTATGGCATATTTCAGCGCACTGGACGCCCATCTGAAGTCGAAGAAACTCCCGGACGGTCGCAGCTGGTCGGACATCTATGTCCAGCACATCGCCGATGAACCGGTGAACGAAAACTTCCGGACATGGGAGACCCTCGCGTCCATAGCGAAGAATGCGGCTCCGGGTCTGAGGATTATCGAGGCCTACAGGGCCGAGTCATATAATCCCGAACTCATCGACATCATCGTGCCCCAGCTCGACGAACTTTCGTGGAAAAGCTACGAAACGGTTCCGGAAAACCACCAGTGCTGGATTTACACCTGCATGTACCCGAGATGGAACTACGCAAACCGCTTCGTGACCCTGCCGCTGATAAAGACGCGGCTGCTGCACTGGCTGAATTTCCGCTATGATTCGCCGGGCTACCTCCACTGGGGGTTCAACTACTGGGGCGAGAACGGCGACCCGTTCGGGGACGTTTCCGCGCCGGTTAACGACTGGCCGGGAGGAGACGCCTACATCGTCTATCCGGGATTCCGCAAGGTCTATCCGTCCATCCGCCTCACCGCCATGCGCGACGGACTCCGGGACTATGACCTTCTCCGCCTTGTCGAGAACCTCCACCCGGGAAAGGGCAGGGAACTTGTCGGGAAAATCATCCTTGACTATGACAGATATGACACTTCCGTCGCGCAGTTCCGCACGGTGCGCAGACAGCTGCTCGAACTCGCGTCCGGTTTGCAGCCGGAAGACAGGCAATCTGGAGAGCCTCAGCCTGTCGAGGGACGCACATCCGTCTGCGGAACTTGCGGAACCTGCGAGACCTCCGGAAGCCCCGGCCCGGCTTCGGGACAGTGCGGTTTTGAAATCGAAGACCACGGAACCTATTCCGTGCTCAGGCAGGCGGGCGGCAGCGAACTCGGGTACTCCCCGTCCTCGGGGCTGAAAATCCTGTATCAGGACGGCTTCGCATTCAAGGACCACAACCACAACGGCAGGCTCGACCGCTACGAAGACTGGCGTCTCTCTCCGGAAGAAAGGGCCGCCGACCTCGCCTCCGGGCTGCCTGTGGAGAAGATTGCCGGACTCATGCTCTACAGCATGCATCAGGCCGTGCCGACCGACTCCGTGGGCTTCTGGTCATCGACCTACAACGGCGTCACACTCAACCGCAGCGGGCTTCCGCATTCCGCACTCTCCGACAAACAGAAGAAATTCCTCGACGAAGACAACCTGCGTGCGGTGCTCGTGGTGAGGGTCGAAAGCCCCTCAATCGCGGCGGAGTGGAACAACAATCTCCAGAGTTTCACTGAAGGCCTCGATTTCGGCATACCGGTGAACATCAGCTCCGACCCCCGCCACGAGACCAAGGCCTGGGCCGAATTCAACGCCGGAGCCGGCGGACAGATCTCCCTCTGGCCGACATCCATCGGCCTTGCCGCGACTTTCGACCCGGAGACCGTGCGCCGCTTCGGTGAAATCGCCTCGAGGGAGTACAGGGCAATGGGCATGGCGACGGCGCTGTCCCCGCAGATTGACCTTGCCACCGAGCCGCGCTGGTGCAGGTTCGGGGGGACTTTCGGAGAAGACCCGCTGCTCGACACCGACATGGCGCGGGCCTACATCGACGGCTTCCAGACATCTGAAGGAGAGCGTGAGATTGCCGGAGGCTGGGGCTATGAAAGCGTGAACTGCATGGTGAAGCACTGGCCGGGAGGCGGTCCGGAGGAGGCGGGACGCGATTCTCACTATTCCTACGGCAAATTCGCCGTCTATCCTGGCGGAAACTTCGCCGCTCATCTGACACCCTTCCTCAAAGGAGCGTTCCATCTTGACGGAAAGACCGGACAGGCGGCAGCAGTGATGCCTTTCTACACCATCTCCTACGGTGTCGATCCTTCCGGACGCAATGTCGGCAACAACTACAGCAAATACATCGTGGGCGACCTGCTCCGCGACAAATACGGCTACGACGGGATCGCCTGCACCGACTGGGCGGTCACCCACGACTACCACAAGATCGAGGAGGCCGAGGGGAAATGCTGGGGCGCGGAACTCCTGACCGAGGCTGAACGGCACTATGAGATTCTCAAGGCAGGAGTTGACCAGTTCGGCGGGAACAACGACAAAGGTCCGGTGCTCGAGGCCTACAGGATGTGGGCGGAGGAGTATGGTGAAGCGTCCTCGAGGGCGCGTTTCGAAAAGTCCGCGAGAAGGCTGCTGCTGAACATGTTCCGCACAGGCCTGTTCGAGAATCCCTACACCGACCCGGCTGTGGCCGACAGGACCGTAGGCTGCGCGGAGTATATGGCCGAGGGCTTCGACACGCAGAAGAAATCCGTGGTCATGCTCAAGAACAGAGGCGACGTCCTGCCCGTTGAGGGAAGGAAGAAAGTCTATGTTCCCGAGACATCGGAGAGCGGGCATATTGACCCTCAGACCATTGAGAAATATTTCGACATCGCGGACAATGCCGCTGACGCTGATTTCGCCGTCGCCGTAATCGGTGAGCCGCAGGGTGGGACGGGCTACAGCGTCGAGGACCGGAATGCCGGGGGAAACGGCTATGTGCCGATAAGCCTGCAATACGGGGAATATACGGCCTATGCTGCGCGTGAGCACAGCATCGCCGGCGGAGACCCGCTTGAGGACTCGTCCGACAGAAGCTACCGGGGGAAGACTGTGACAACTGCGAATGCTGCGGACGCCGCGGCGGTCGCGAGGACAAAGGCGGAACTCGGAGAGAAACCGCTTGTCACCGTCGTGTATGCGACAAAGCCTTTTGTCCCGGCTGAAATCGAACCTTATTCGGATGCCCTGTTCGTCGCCTTCGGGGTGCAGTATCAGGCGGTGTTCGAGCTGATCTGCGGAGCCTGCGAGCCTTCGGCGATGCTTCCGATGCAGCTTCCAGCAAACATGGAAACAGTTGAGCGTCAGGATGAAGACCGCTTTGGAGACATGGAATGCTACCGCGATTCCGAGGGAAATCTCTATGATTTCGCGTTCGGACTCGGCTGGAGCGGCCGGATCAGGGACTGGAGATACAGGAAATATCACCGATAGGGAATATCGCAGACAGAAAAAAGCAGAGAAAATAAAATGAAAATCAAGATGACAGCACTTTCCTTTCTGGCAGCCGTGGCCGCAGTATCCGCAGGATGCTCAAGCGCGGTGAACGAAATCACAAGCCCATATTCAGTAATCGAGGAACCGTCCGTAACCCCTTCCGACCTGCTCGACCGTCCCGCGACGGTTTTCGCCTTCAGCGAAGACAGGTGCGACTGCGTGCGGAGCGAGAACTGCCTTGGGGACATAAGTTCGCTGAGCGGTGTCGCCGAGGGGGACAAGATTGTCTCGGTGGTTTACTCCGATGCTTCGGCGGTGAATTTCCCGAAGTTGAAAAAAGGTTCAGTCCCGGAAGAGTATGAACTCAATCTCTACCCTTCAGACGGCTTCCCGACACCAGAAATCTGGTACTCCGTCTCCACGGCACAGGCGGAAGGGTCGCTGATTTCCCAGCTGCACCGTCCGCTCACCTCCCGGATTTCTCTCCGAATCGTGAACTCCACTTCAGACATCGTCGGCGCATATCTCACCGCGCCGTCAGAGGCCGACACCTGGAAAATTTCAAGCGGAGCATTGTCCATGCTTGAAAAGCCTGTCTCCAAGAGCGTGAAGGCGGGGGAGAGTCTCACGGTGATGCCTCAGGAGGACAAAGCCACGGGCTGGAATCCTTCCCTGACCGTCGAGACCGAAGGCGGGAACATATTCCCTTCCCTTCCGGAATTTGACCGTGTCGGTGAGGGGCGGGACATATCCTTCACTCTGGATTTCAGCGGCTACGCCGACGGGAAATACACCGTCTCGTGGAAAATCGCGGAAATCGCTGGGGGAAAGGTTCTGGACAGCGGAAGCCGTGAGGAAAGCGTGCCGGCCGGGCTCAAGAACGGGTTCTACCGTGTCTCCATGCTCACAGGCAACGGCTGGGAGAGGCTCTCCGTGCACAAGACGCTCTGCTCCGACGCCAAGAACCACCGCAACATCTGGAACGACTGGTCAAACTCCAGGGCGCTCCGCGACACGATGTCCTACTGCGTCTATCAGAGCGACTTCTCCGCGCCGGTTAAATTCCGCGTGAAGAACCTCCGCTCCACCTTCTCGTCAGTCTCAGTCCGTCCTTCGACCTACGGAATCTCCACGACGAAGGTCGATGCGAACACCATAGAGTTCACGATTCCGGCCTACGGCAGACATAAGGTCAGCGTCGAATTTGACGGCGACCGCCAGCACAATCTCTTCCTCTACGGAGTGAAGCCCGACCCGGACAAGCCGACGGCAAGTTCCGCGAATGTAAGATACTATGGCCCGGGCGAACATACCGTGGGCAAGATTACGCTCTCCGCAGGTCAGACGCTCTATGTCGATTACGGGGCGAAGCTCCATATCACCGAATCGATCATCGCGAGCGGAGCGGGCATAACCATCGCCGGAGGCGGCATAATCTCGGGTGAGAAGATGACGCACTATGGCGAAGGCTCGGACAACTGGGGCGGCGTGCTGCTGAACAGCGGCGGCACGGACAACCTCACAATCAGAGATGTCTCCTTCATCGACGGACCGGGATGGAATCTGATGATTTACAGGAGCGACAATGTCACAATCGACAATGTGAACGCCATAAGCTGGGAACTCAACGGAGACGGAATCGACCTCGTGAGCTGCAAGGGCGTGAAAATCAGCGACTGTTTCCTGCGCAACTACGACGACTGCATCACGCTCAAGTGCCGTCTCTATGTGGTCAATCCGATTACGGACATGAGCGACGTGACAATCAGCCGCTGCCTCATCTGGAACGACTACGCGAGGGGCATAGTGATAGGCCCGGAAGCCGGGAACATAAACCACAGCGGCCGGGTTCACGACATCACCGTAAGCGACTGCATATTCCTTCAGCACAAGAGCAGCGGCACGGACGATCTCCGGGCGGCGTTCGCGATAGGACAGGGCACGGACGGAAGCACGCCTCTCTGGAACGGGACCTACGCACCGACTCAGATGAGCGGCATCACTGCGAACAACCTCGTCTTCGACAGCATAGACTACTCCGGGCGCAACATCTCCGTCTGGCAGTACGGCGGCCCGACCAAGGTGAACCTCGACGGCGTGACCTTCAACGGAATCAAGGTCATCACCGCAAACGGCAGCGCCTACCCGGCATTCAACATAAAGACCAACGGCAGCACAGTCACGAACCTTGTGATTGAGGATTTCACCGTGAACGGACAGGCCGTGACGGGCATAGGCAGCAATTTCACGATTGACACCCCGGAGAATGTCGGCTACGATTTCCAATAGAGCTGCGCAATACGGGATAGTTTTCTTTGAGTCAAATATTATGCTCCCGGAACATTATGTTTTCGGAGCATAATTTTTATAGAGGGGGATGGAATTCAGTTTTCCTTACCCTCATAACATACGGTATCCTCACGGAGAGTCCTTTGGCATAGACCGGCATCTGCGAACATACCCTCGAAGCTGAGGTCTTCGTCAATCTGAGGCCAATGAATACCGCCGTATGTGAGGTAAAAGTCTTCCCTTTGGGCCTGACTGGCCTCCCGCAGCCTTTTCCAGTCGGCAAACAGATAACTTGCCACAAGACCGTCGAGTGTCCTGGCATATACCCGGGTGTCATCCACCCATACCCTGTCAATCAGATGTCTCATATCTATGCTTGCCTTTTGTTGAAATACTCCGCCCATCGTCCCTTGATGACATCGATATTCCTATTGGCATAAGTCGGTGTCTTTATTCCGCAAATATATAAAAACGGCGATTCTCCTCAAAATGAATTTCGGGGAGAATTTTCCGTATTAAATTGCCCCTTCCGGGGTGGGGCGGTTCGTACCTTAGCATCGCTTAGCGGACTCGGACTGGTTGTGCGCGGGGAGAGGGAGTCCGGATGGAATTGATGTTGAGTTAACATATTATAAACCACTTAATTAACATTTCTTTTATGAAAAAATCCCTTATTCTTTTGGGCGGCCTCGCTCTTCTGCTGGCCGTTTCCTGCAACAAGGAAGCCGAGATTGTCTATTCGGAGAATCCGGTGAAAGCCATCTCCGTGACAAGCGGCACAGAGACCGTCGCCGGAGTCGTTTCCGACACGGACAAGTCGATAAACTTCACTTTCAACAATGCGGAGGAATTCTCCAGCTGCGACGTGACTCTCGAACTCAACGAGGGCTGGACGCTCAACTATCCGACCACGCTCAAGGGCGTGAATCTTCAGGACACTCCGGTGTTCCGTTTCGCCGACCACAACAATGCGGTTGTCAGGTACACCGTTTCCTTCTCATCAAACGCGTTCCCGATCGTTGAC
The DNA here is from genome assembly GCA_963625415.1 of Barnesiella intestinihominis. Lineage (GTDB taxonomy): Bacteria > Bacteroidota > Bacteroidia > Bacteroidales > UBA932 > Cryptobacteroides. The sequence continues at coordinate 5,164 of CAVFTG010000033.1, read as the reverse complement.
GCTTCCAAGATTCAGGTCAAGGGTCTGAACGCCGGAGAGGCAATCACGGTTGACAACACGACAAAGACCATCACCATCAAGTTCGACGAGAAGACGATGGACTTCAACAAGATCGAACTTATCTTCAACGAGGGCGCGCTCCAGAACGGAGTGGTTCTCCCGGAGAGCCTCGTCTATGACTTCGCGCAGGGCAACTCGCAGGAGCTTGTCCTCAAGCTCGGCGGCGACCGCGTCTACAAGGTGGTTCTCGATGTGACGGCCTATGTGACGACGACTCCGGAGCAGCTGGGCTTCCTCGACGTTTCTTCGAATTTCGTGAACGCCGACCAGTCCTACATCAAGGTTTATTCGGCCGATAAGCTTCTGGGACTGCCTATCGCCGTTACCAATGAGTCGAAGTACGATCCTGCCTGGAAGTATGGAGACTACAACCAGTTCTACTACGGAGGAGCCAATCCGCGCGAGTGGGAATGCAATGTGACGGACAGCCACAACGACCCTACATTCTCCGATGACATCTTCAGCTTCCCTGGCGACTGGAAAGCAGACCGTGCGACAATGGACAACTACGGGCAGATTGTGATTGTGACCGTGGATGCGGGAAAAGTGAAGGCTGACCTCAAGGCTGCCGCCGGCGGAGTTGATCCAAAGACAGTCAACAGCGCGGTTGTCACGAGCGGCTGGATTCACAATTCCACCACAGATTACATGGTGATGGACAATGGTTCATTCATCAACCTCCCGAAGGAAGAGGGGCACGAAATGGCATACCGTTCTTCCATTCTCGTCAATGACGGGAAGATATCTTTCGCTACGGCTGCGGAAAAGTCAGAAAAGCTTTACAACGTTCCTTTCCAGTCCGAAAAACCGGATGTCGCGGCTCTTGTCGCTGCATCCAACGATGAACTTGCAGCGGAAGATGCCGCCTGGGTTTGCGCTTGGGGCGTGAGAACCGGCAAGGCGATGGGGATAAACGATTTCGTAAACAATGACGCAAGTCAGTACGTTTCAGACAATTCTGTCCTCGGAATGGGCTGGTCATCCAATTTCACCTATGTCCACAATCTTGTCGGGACGACTTATGACGGCAAAATCGCATTCATGATCAATGCGGCCGGAAAGAGCAACTGGGACGGTATACCTGACTATGTCGACGTTGACAACAATAACATCATCTACACGAACGGCGGGTTCAACTTCTACGGATATAGCCTCAAGCAGATGCTGTGGATTGCGCACAAACTCGGATGGAGAGATGCCGCAGGAATAGGAAACTCCTACAATGAAGTCATGGGTACTTTCTGCCCGTCCCTTCTCGTGAACGGCAAGTCCGTCATTGAAGACGGCGAGGTTACCAACACCACCTACGTCATCGCGGTTGACGCGAAGTAGCGGAGGCGCATAAACACTTTTCGGGGAGCCGCCCCTGACCGGACGGCTTCTCGCCATTTTTACGCGAAAGAATATGAATACGACAAGAATTGCCAAGATTCTGTTTACCGTGACCCTCTGCCTCGCGGGTCCGGGGCTGCAGTCCCGGGAACTGCCTTCGCAGGGGAGTCTCGCCGCCGTTCAGGCTCAGCCGACGGTCTATAAGGGACGCGTCCTCGACTCGAACACCGGGGAGCCGCTCATCGGCGCTTCCGTGTTCATCAAAGGCACCAAGACCGGAGTCGGCACCGACATCAACGGCGAGTTCTCCATCACCGTACCGGCGGGAGTGAAAGCCGTTTTCGAAATCTCCTATGTCAGCTACCAGACCGTGGAGGTCACCGGAGTGAAGGGGAAGGAACTTGTCGTCACGCTTTCCGACGACATGAACATGCTTGAGGGCGTGCAGGTGGTGGCCTACGGACAGCAGAGGAAGACCTCCGTCACCGGCGCAATCACCTCCATCGGATCGGACGACCTTCTCAAGTCGCCTTCCGGAAGCGTGGCGAACTCCCTTTCAGGCGCTCTCACAGGGGTCTCCACCATCCAGACCTCCGGCCAGCCGGGAGCGGAAGACCCCGACATCTACGTCAGGGGAGCCGGTTCGCTGACCAACGAGGCCTCCAAGCCTCTCATTCTCGTGGACGGAGTGGAGCGGTCCTTCTTCCAGATGGATCCGAACGAGATTGACAACATCACCGTCCTCAAGGACGCGGCGTCCACGGCGGTGTTCGGAGTCAGGGGTGCGAACGGCGTCATACTCGTCACCACCAAGCGCGGCGAGGAAGGCCGGGCGAAAATCAACTGGAGCTCCTCCTTCGGACTCACCCAGGCTCTGCGGCATCTCACCACCGCAAGCAGCTATGAGCACGCCAAGGTCTTCTCCGAGGCGCAGCTCACCGACAACTGGAACGACCCTTCGACCCCGCTCACTTTCTCCGACACGGTCACAGAGATGTTCCGCCTCAACTCAGACCCGATAATGTTCCCGAACACCAACTGGGACGACTACCTCTTCAACAAGCTCGCATGGCAGACGCAGCACAACATCACCGTCTCCGGAGGCGCTGACCGTGTCCGCTACTTCGTCTCCGTCGGCTACCTCTATCAGGACGGAATGCTCAAGAGCTTCGAGAATTACAGCTCCAACTACACCTACCACCGCTACAATTACCGCGCGAACGTGGACGTGGATCTGAGCAAGACGACGCTCCTGAAAATCAACCTCGGCGGCAGGGTCGGCAAACGCCACGAGCCGAACGGCTACGGAAGCAACATCTGGCAGTACATCACATGGTGCACGCCTTACTCCAGCCCCGGATTCGTCGACGGGCACTACACCCGTCCGGTCGTGGGCGACTACATCCCCATCGGCGGTGGCTCCTCCGGCCTTGACCTCTACTACGGCTACGGCTACAACGAAAGCACCGCCAACACCCTCAACCTCGACCTCCACCTGAACCAGAAGCTCGACTTCATCACCAAGGGTCTGGAGCTGAACCTCAAGGGTTCCTACAACTCCACCTACACCCTCTATGTGAACCGCACCCCTACGGCTTCCGTAAAGCGCTGGCAGAGCGTCAATTACAAAGGCCACTACACCCAGCCTGGAATGTCCATCGACAACCCGATGTTCGACAACGAGCACGTTTACATCACTTCCGGAGTGGACGACCTCAATGAGCCGCTTTCCTACTACGACTACACTTCCCACGGCCGCAACTGGTATCTTGAGGGCAGTGTCAACTACGCCCGCCAGTTCGGCGACCACGAAGTGACCGGGCTCCTGCTCTACAACCAGTCCAAGACCTACTATCCCTCCAACTTCCCGGAGATTCCGACGGGCTACGTGGGCTATGTCGGCCGCGTCACCTACAACTGGAAACGGCGCTACCTCCTCGACCTCAACGCCGGAGTGAACGGCTCCGAGAACTTCGCCCCGGGACACCGCTACGGTTTCTTCCCGGCGGGTTCGGTCGGCTGGGTCATCTCCGAAGAGCCGTGGATGGAGAAGGCGAAGAAATATGTGGACTTCCTCAAAATCAGGGCTTCCTACGGACTTGTCGGAAACGACAAATACAGCGGTGCGCGCTTCCTCTACCTCAACGGTTCATGGAATCCGTCCCACTCCAACGCCAACTTCGGAAAATACGGTTCATGGCAGTTCGGCTCGATGTACAGCAGCGTCGTGCTGAAAGATGCCGTGGAGAACGCCGTGGGCAACCCGGAGGTGTCGTGGGAGAAGTGCCGCAAGCAGAACTACGGAATCGACCTCGTCATGTTCCGGCAGCAGCTCTCCTTCACGGCAGACTACTTCTACGAGCACCGCTATGACATCCTCTCCACCCGCAACACCCTTCCGGACATCGCGGACATAAACCTCCCGATGCTGAACCTCGGCGAGGTGGACAACTACGGATATGAACTCTCGCTCGGCTGGAGAAGCAAGGCCGCGCACAATTTCAGCTACAACGTCACCGGGAACTTCTCCTTCTCCCGCAACAAGATTCTCTACATGGACGAAATCACGCCGAATGAGGAATATATGGCCCAGACAGGCCGCCGCACGGGCATGACCTACGGATTCATCTTCGACCGCTACCTCACCGAGGAAGACTTCGACCCGGTGACCAAGGAACTTCTCACGGTGGACAAGGGAGGCACGGTGCCTCAGCTCACCATCGGCAACCCGCGTCCGGGCGACGCCCTTTTCAAGGACCTCAACCATGACGGGAAAATCAACGACGACGACAATACATGGTTCGGATACGGGCAGAGGCCGGAATATGTTGCCGGTCTCATCGCCGGCTTCAACTGGGGCAACTTCGGCTTCTCGATGCAGTGGACTGGCGCATGGAACGCCTCCCGCGTGCTCGGCATAGAGTACAAGGAGCCTTTCGGCATGACCAACGACAGGGCGCTGCTGAAATACCTCGCCGACGGGCGCTGGACTCAGGAGAATCAGAACTCGCGCTTTCCGCGCATCACCTTCAAGAACAAGTCGTGGTACACCCAGAGTTCGGACATATGGCTCATGGACGCCTCCTACCTCCGTCTGAAGAACGTGGAGCTTTCCTACAATTTCACCGGCAAGTTCCTCCGCAAGATGGGCATCAGCTCCTTCCGCGCCTTCATCAGCGGCTACAACCTGCTGACCCTCTTCTCCGAACTCGCTGACATCGACATAGACCCGGAGGAGATGACCGGCAGCGCCAACCTCAGCGGAGAATATGTCTACAGCTATCCGAACGTGAGGATATATAACATCGGATTCAACATATCATTCTGACGGAACGGACATCTGTCGATTTTCATTCCCATGGAAAAGGATATATATCATATATGTATATGTGCAAGATGATGAAAAAGATAAATCTGAATATGGTTCTGCGCTTCCTTGCGGCGGCGGTTTTCTCCCTGCCCCTGCTGCTGGGGTTCGCAGGCTGCAACGACCTCCGCTTCGGCGACGCTTTCCTTGAGAAGGCTCCGGGAGTGGACGTTACGATAGACACCATTTTCTCCTCGAAACTCTATGCCGACAGGGCGCTCGTATCCGCCTACAGCACAATGCGCTGCGGATGGCCGGTGCACAACAGCGCATGGCCTCTGAGCAGTGCCGGACGCTTCAACAACGGCGGAAGCTACGACCGCGCGTGCAGCCAGCTTGACAACGACAACTTCGACTCCATCACCGACCTGATGGAATCCCACAACGACTGGTCGAGCGGCGGAC
>CAVFTG010000032.1:0-15001 GCA_963625415.1 Barnesiella intestinihominis | reverse complement strand
GTCTCGTACAGCGTGGGGACTTTGTGGGAATCGAGACGCGATTTGAGGTGGCGGGCGAGCGCCCGGCGATCCATTTCCCCGGCAGCGGACGGGTCATATTGCACGAGGAGTTTCAGAACCGTCCCGATTACGGGGTGTCCTGCGGCGATGCAGATGCTGTCCTTAACCCCCGGGAATGAGGCGGCGGCGTTCTCCACTTCCAGCGGATTGACCTTGTAGCCGCCGACATTTATCACGTCACCTTTCCGCCCGGTGAGGTGCAGAAGCCCGTCTCCGTCGAAATGTCCGAGATCCGAAAGGTGAATCTTCCCGTCCCGCAGGACTTCGCGGGTGCCTTCGGGGTCGTTGAGGTAGCCGCTCATGATTGTCTTGCCCGACACCGTCACCGAGCCGTCGTCCTCAACGTCAATCGAGCAGTTCTTCAGCGGACGGCCGACGCAGCCTTCCATGTATTTCCCGTCATTGAAGTCGTAGGATGCGGCGCAGCCGATTTCCGTGCCTCCGTAGGTGTTGTAGAGTCCGGAGTCCGGAAGAGTCCTTGAGAGCAGTTCCATGTCGGCTTCCGTGATGGGGGCCGCGCCTGTCTCGATGAAGGCTATTCTGGAAGAAAGTCCGCGAAGCCTTTCCCCGGAGAACTGCAGGAGCATCCGGATGGCCGCAGGGACAAGAAATGTCGCGAATTTCCGGAACGGCAGCCCGAAGACGTCGAAGAAGGCGTTAATATCCTTCAGCCCGTCGAGGATGCAGAGCGTGCCGCCGGAGGAAAGAGTCGGGTAAATCTTGAGCAGGGAGGCTATATGGTTGAGCGGGCCGCTTATGATGAAAAGCAGGTCTTCGCTGAAAGGCATTCCGCTCAGGAAATTGTCCGTACAGGCCGCATAGTAGGTCTCCGAGAGCATCACGCCCTTGGATTTTCCTGTAGTGCCGGTGGTGAACAGCACGTCCGAAGTCCCCTCCGGGAATGAAGCCGAGCCTGTCTCCTCCTTGACGGAGAGAAAGTTCTCCTCGGTCTCCCCCGCCCCGAGCGGAACGGCGACTGCTCCGAGAAAGTGAACGGCGCAGTAGGTGATGACAAACTCGGCATCCTGAGTGGCTCTGAAGACATGCGGACGGCCGTGGCCGAGTCCTCCGGCGGCGAGTTCCTCGGATTTCACGAGAATGGCCTCCCACAGTTCCGAATAGGTCATTTTCCTGCCGCCGCTTATCAAAGCCGGTCTGTCGGGCGCGACAAACGCGAAATGGCGGATTCTCTCTTCAAGACGCAGCTTGCTCCGAACCATGGCGGCAAGAGAGCCGGTGTCACGGAAATTCCTCGGAGTGACATCATCGGCGCCGAGACTTATGCCGTAGGCGCTGGAAAGTACATGAAGCACGGTCGCAACCCCCAGCGAATCCAGTTCCGCAAAAAGGAAGTCAGCGTCAAAATCCGTCGCCGGAAGAACCGGCTCAAGCAGTGATTTTATTTCTTCGGGGTTTGTCATGGTTTTATTTCGGTTGTCAAATATATCCTATATCTGTTTTATCAACTAATAATCACAAGGTTGCTGACGAAACCACTGGCGGCAACGGAGGCAATCAGGCGCTTTTCTCCGTCCGGAACGTGAGCGATGACTTCGGTTTCCGGGTGAGAAAGGGCTGCGAGGAGGGCAAGTGCGCCGTAACCCTCATCGCTGAGTTCAATCCGTCCGGACAGTGCGGGTCTCAACGCGGCGATTTCCTCTCCGTGCGACTTCAGGCTGCGGCGGACGGAGCGTTCGATTTCCTTGCCCGTGTAGGCATAGCGCGCCTGGACGGCTTCCCGTGCCGTGCGCGGAGGACCGAGCAGCAGAATCCTGAGGGTCAGCGGGAACTTCCGCACTTCACCCCTTTTGAGAGTGAGCCATCTGAACATGAGCGGCGGTATCAGACAGGCCATCAGCACGACTGAGAACATTCCGATGACGGTGACCTCGGCAAGGGAGCGGAGCGCCGGATGTCTCGCGACGATGAGCGTGCCCATGCCCACGAACATGACGGCGGCGGACTGGAGAATGCTGCTTTTGTAGGCGGGCAGTATGGGACGGCGGCGGGCATGTTCATATTGACATCCTTCTGTCATGAATATGGTGTAGTCATCTCCCTGTCCGAAGATGAAAGTTGCGAGGATTATGTTTACGATATTGAATTTTATCCCCAGCAGGGACATGAGTCCCAGAATCCATATCCAGCTGACGGCCATGGGAAGGAAGGATATGACCGCCGCCTCCAGACGGCCGAACGAGAACCAGAGGAAGAGGAAGACAATCAGCGAGCAGGCCCAGCCGATGTAGTTGAAATTGTCCGACAGGCTGCGTGTCATAGCCCCGTTAATCTCAGCCACGTCGAAGCAGGAGTCCCCGAGAGTCTTTTTCACCTCGGGCACGTCGTCAGGCGGGACATTCAGAGCGTCGACGATGCAGAAGGGGGCTTCGGCTGCGGATATGACCGTGCTGTTCCCGGTGAACACGCTCCCGGAAAGGGGCGCGAAGAAGTCGAAACCCTGCGGTTCAAGACCGGGGGTGCGTTCTATGAGAGCCGCGAATTTCGTGAAAGCCTTTTTCGAGAATCCGGCTTCCGCGGCCTCGCCGGCAAGAACGGAAGTGAGCGCAGGACGGTGGCGTTCCACAAGTCCGCGCCAACGGTCAAGACGCTCGCGCTGCCTCTCCGGGGTGACCACAAAAGACGGGAAGGCGTTCCGTCGGGAGACGAGACCTGCGCTCTCGAGGCTGTCGGTCAGCGCGGAGAGAGGGGCGGAGGCGGCGAGGGCGCTGTCGTACGAGTCTCCCCGTGAGGCGAGATAGAGCGTTTTGACGGGGACGGAATCGCGCTGCAGGAGAGAGACGAAGTAGTCCATGTCGCGCCGCTGCTCCTCCGTCATGTAGTTGATGCCTGTGAGGTCGGAGTCGAATTCCGTCCGCAGGCTGAAAAAGGACAGGACGACCGTGACGATAACCGCTGCGACGACGAGAACTCCGCTGTTCTCCGGAGAGAAGGCTGCGAGACGGTCCATGAGTCTGCGTGATGCGGCCGCCGCATGAGCCTCCCTTTTGCAGCCGGAAGGATGTCCGCCGCCACTTCCTCCGCACGGGAGGCTTTCACCGCCATCGGCGGAAGTCCCGGCATCGCCGGCGGAGACATAGTGAGGAAGGAATATGAGGACGAAAAGAATCGTGCCGACGAGAAGCAGGGAGGCGAAAAGTCCGAGATCGCGGAGTGCTGCGGACTTGAGCGGAACGAGGGCGAGAAAAGCGCCGACCGTGGTTATGTTTCCGATGACGAGCGGGGAGACTATCTCCTTCATTGCCGTCCTCCTGTCCCTGCGGTGGGACAGATGGGCGACAAGGTGCAGGGGGTAATTCACGGCGATTCCAAGAATCACGCTCGATATTCCTATGACAATCAGCGACACGCTGCCCCTGAAAAGAGCCATTCCACCGAGGGCGAACAGCAGACCCCAGCCGACCGAAAGAAAGGTCAGCAGGATGTTCCGCACGGAGCGGAAAGAACAGAAGAGCAGGAGCAGAACCAGCACGACAGACAGGCTGACGGCAAGGACGCTGTCTTTTTTGATTCTTTCGGAGTTGCCCACGGCGATGGCGGGCCCGCCGGTGACATGGACTTCGATGTCCGGGAAGTCCCCGCGCATCTGACGGGAGGACTGTTCCAGAATCTTCAGCAGCCGGGAATTGTTCTCGGTTTCGCTGTTCCCGAAAGGCGAGGTGAGGATGACCACGGCGCGGCTCATGTCCGGGGTGAAGATGCAGCCGTCGTAAATCTCAAAGCCGGCGGTGTCGCCGGAACCCTGCAGGCGTGCAGCCACCGGCCCGAAAAGGCCGAGAGGGTCGCGCATTATCGCCTCCGAGACAAGGGACGAAGACGGGAAGGCAAGAGCGAAACGGTCGGCTTCAAGAGCGCGGCGGACATGACCGGGGGATGAAAGCAGGCTGTCCGCACGGGCGAAGTCCGCCTCGGTCATGAAGTAGGGGGCGTTGTCATATACGAAGCGGGCGACCGAGGCGACCTGCCCGGCATCCGTCCGTGCGCCTGACAGGTCGAACCATCCCGAAGCGTCGTTTTCGCCGAGACAGTCAAGAAAGCGCCCTACGGCCAGGGCTATGCGGTCAGGGGAGGAATCGGATGCGGAAGGGGCGGCGGAAAACAGGACGACAATCCTGTCCGCTCCGGAAATGTTCTGATAGATTGACATCTGCTCCCTTTCCCTTGTCCCCAGAGGCAGGAAGTCGCTGATGTCCTCGCTGAAATGCAGCGTGCACGCAAGAGCCGCCAGCACGGCCGTGAGAGCCGCCAGCAGCATTCTTCTCCACTTCCTGCGGGTCGAAAAGAATTCGTATATGGAATCTGTCCCCATCTTGTCCGTCTTTCGTCAGTTCTCAGAAATTCTTCCTCCTTCGCCGCATCCCGCAATCTCATTCAGGATGCTGTTCCGCCCGAGGATGGCCTCGCAGGTGCTTATGGCGGTCAGAGTGACCCCGCAGAAACCGTGCAGATTGCAGTTCTGCCCGGTCAGCAGCAGGTTGCGGGCCTTGGTGACCACCGGAACCTGCGACAGAGCAAGGTTGCGGCAGTCTTTCGAGAAACCGTATATCGAGCCTTCCTTCACTCCGTAGAAGTCGCGTATCGTGAGCGGGGAGGCGGTGTTGATGTCTTCGACGCAATCCCGGAATCCCGGGAAGACCTCCTCCATGCAGGCGAGAATCTTTTCCGCACATTCCTTCTTCCATCTTTCATATTCCGCACATCTCTTCCCCATCGTGCTGCCCTCCCATTTCTCCACTGCCTTCCAGCTCATGGGCGCTGTGATTATCATCTTGTCCGCATACTCCCCCTGTCCGATTTCCGGCGGGGTCGTGAACAGGAAGCCGTGAGGCCAACCGGAGATTTCCCCGGATTTCCATATCGCGTCATACCGCGTCACATAGTACATCGTGTAGTTGAGGTATCTGAAAGTCCCCTTCCTGAGCTTGACGTTCAGAGTGAAAGCCGAATAGGAGTTCGGAATCGAACTCAGACGCTCCCGGTAGGACTTGGGAAAGAGACCCCGGTCGTCCAGCATGTCGAAAAGCGCGCAGGGATGGACGGAACTCACATAAAAGTCGGCCGTGCAGGTGACTCCGGAAGCTGTTGTGACTCCGGTCACGGTTTTGTCTTCGCTGTGGACCGAGCGGACAGCATCTCCTGCAATCACCCGTCCGCCGTGCTCTTCGATGAATTCCCGCAGAGTGTCCGCGAAGAGTATGCTGCCTCCGGCGAATCTGCTGGAACCTTCGATGTAAAGGACGGATATGAGAGCGTGGACATAGGCCGGAGTTATTCCCTCGCGGCCGCCGTAGAGCGGGTTGAGATATGCCAGGACGCTGCGCAGATGCGGGTCGCTGACATATCTGGCGATGAATCCGCTGGCGGACATCTGAAATTCCTCCGAATGGACCCGCATATATTCGGGCGAGGGCCGCAGATAGAAGAGGTCGACTTCCGAGGAGAGTCTGTAAAGAGCATCGACATATTCCCGAAGATTCTCCCTCTGATGCGGAAAATCAGCGCCGAGGGATTCGACGAAGCCGTCCCGGCCCCTGGCAATCCTGTAAGTTCTTGAGTCTTCGGAGAAATAGATGCGATCCATGTTTTCCGGGTCGGTGTCCATGACATGGACTTTGTCCCATATTCCGAGCCATTCGCATATCCTCCGGATGTTTCCGCCCTCCTGCATTCCGCCTATCACATGCATGCCCGTGTCGAAGACTTCTCCGAAACGGGTGAAACTCTGAAGTCCCCCGCCGATGATTCCGTTCTTTTCGAGGACGGTGACTTCAAGCCCCTCCTTCGCGAGAATCGCTCCGGTGAACAGGCCTCCGAGACCTCCGCCTATTATTACAACGCTTTTGTTCATCCTATTCTGTCCCTGTTAAACGATGATTCAATCCTGTCGGCAATTTCAGAATGACGACGGGCGAAATATCCCCGCATATATGATGCCCGCTCTTTCAGACCCGCCCCTTTCCCGGCCATTTCTTCGGGAGATATCCTTCCGTCAATCTCCACGCGGAGAGGCCAGCGGCGGAGCATCCTCCCGTGTTTCGGCAATGCTCTGCCGGTTCCGTACAGCACGACGGGCAGGATGTCAAGGCCGAATTCCTCCGCGAGAAAGAACGCGCCCTGATGGAAACGGCCCACCCTGCCGTCAGGAGACCTCGTGCCTTCGGGGAAAACAGCTATGCTGTAGCCCATGCCTACCAGTTCCCTGAGTTTCGGGGCGATATGCTCCATTCCCCGGGAGGCCGGAAGATAGTCGGCCTGGCGGATGATGAAGCCGTACAGGGGGTTGTGCCACACCCAGTCGGCCGTGAGTATCACCAGTTTCGGGGAGAGGGCGAGCAGGGGGAGCAGGTCGAGGTGCGACTGGTGGTTGCAGATGATGACGGCGGGGCTGTCTCCGCTGTCGAGACGGAGCATTTCGGAAGTGCCTCCCGAGCGGTACAGTAAACGCGGTTCAGGAGCGTCTCCCGGATCTGATTCCGCAACTGTGCAGCGGTTGCCGACAAGGCCGAGAGAGCGGAGGGCGAAGCGTGCGGCGGAGCAGATTATCCTGTGAAGATTCCTTTTCTCCGCATTCTCCACGCCCCTTTCATCTTCAGCCGCGCTCCCGGCAATTCTTCCGCTCTTGTGCATCTCCCGCGTGAGGCGGCCGCATTTGAGATAAATGAATATTCCCGGAGTGAAGATCAGAAGCATCGCAAGCGCATAGAAGAGAAAAATCGTCACGGACTTCAATACTCCCGAAATGAAACGCAGGATTGTCCTCGGCAGGCCATAGACAAGGGCGAGGAGGCACAGAACCGTGTTGAGCAGGGATATGCGCACGAAATCGCGTATCGGGCGGAAATGCGACACGCGCTCTTCCCTCGGAGGATAGAAAACCCTGACGTCGCGGCTCACGAGCCGTGTTCCGCGCCATGCCGCAAAAACCAGAAGCTCAAGCTCAGCCTCGTAGCGGGATGTAAGAAGGCGGAGTCCGGGGAGAGAGTTCAGCGGGTAGAGCCTGTAGCCGGTCTGAGTGTCTTTCATGGGGACAAGCGTCTGGCAGAAGAACCAGAAGTTGCTGAACGAGTTTGCAAAGCGGCTTGAAGCGCTGCGGTCAGCCCTTTCAAGCCCCGTGCGGCGGCCGACGATGATGGAGTCGGGATGGCGGCGGTTAGCCTCAAGAAAAAGCGGGATGTCTTCCGGAAAGTGCTGCCCGTCGGCGTCAAGGGTTATGGCACAGGCGAAGCCGGACTTCCGGGCGCGACGGAAACCCTCCCTGAGAGCATTGCCCTTTCCGGTGTTGCCCGGCAGGACAAGAATGTCGGGCGGCTGCGGAAGTGAGGCGAGAAGCTCCGGAGTGCCGTCCGTGCAGCCGTCGGCCACCACGATGATGTCCTGACAGAAGTTCTGCGCACGGGTCACGACATCAGCCACCGTCCCGGCATTGTTGAATGTCGGGATGATGACGCATACGCCGCGTCTTTTCAGTCCTGTCTTGCAGTCTTCCGCTGTCATCTTGCTTTTCGTCAACGCATGGGGGCCGCACAATCTTCGGCGGGTTCAGACACCCCGGCGGCATGGATTGCCGTCCCGGAACTTTCCGAGACCGGAGTTCCCGCGGCAGGACGCTTCCGGCAGATGAGAGACATCTTGGCGACGGCCGCGCCCGATGCACTGAACTCCAGCTGTGCGCTGACGGTGCCGCCGGAATCGTCCTCCGGAATGCTCCGGTCATCCTCCTCCGTGATTTTCCTGATTGATACGGTCACGGGAACGCCGTCCGGACGGAGTATGCTCAGAAACTTGACATTTTTCACCCGACACAGTTCAAGGGGGCGGCCGAGAGCGCGTCCCAGCAGTTCCAGCCCAATCTGAAGGATGCACACTCCCGGAGTTATGGGGTCTTCGGGGAAATGCGCCCCGTAAATCACATGATCCGGATTCATGAGGACGGAGAACTCCGCCCCGCCGGCACCGCCGCTCTCCGAAAGAACCGTATAGAGCTTATTCTGAAAATTCATATTCCGCGTTGCTGAACGTTATGGTGGTGACATCCCCGGACTGCTCGGACATCTCGAAGCTTTTCGCCGTCATGGTCCGGGAATCGTAGGTCAGCACAAGGGACGACCACATTTTCTTCATCTCCCTGTTTTTGGGAAGCAGGACGACCGAAATCACGTCACCGTCGGAGGAAACAACGCTCTCGAACATGGATTCGTCCGACAGCGCCCTGCCTTCTATGTTGCTGACAATCATCCGCGCCATTTCCCGCATGATACGGTTCTGTCCGCTTCCGGCAGGCTGGACCTTGCCGTCCCTCTCCAGAGTCACAGTCTTCCCGTCGGACATGAATTTCATCCTGAACGGGCTGGAATATTCCCAGATGAGGGAAAAAGGGCGGCGGTAGGTCATATGTCCGCAGGATACGGCCTTGTCTTCCAGAAGGGAGGATTCCCGTGTCTGCACGAAATCGCAGTCAAGAGCCGAAAGTCTCGCCGCAGAAGAGACAATCACCGCACGGAGGGAGTCGGAGACATCGTTCCGGACATCAGACGGACGGACGGCGTCACCCCAGGAGATTTCACCGGAGACAATGCCCCGGGTGCTTCCGCCCCACACGCTGAGGGAGAACACGACGGCGGACATTATGAGAAAAAAACGCAGTTTCATTGATTGGTTCACCGATTGGTTTCATCGATTCAGGAACTGTTGTTCTGTTTCTTCCCGCAAATGTAATCATTTTCTCCGTAAGCATCCTGTCTGTCACGAAGTGACGGGGGTTAAGATGTAAAAAAGAGGGTGGCTGAAACCCTTTTCAGTCACCCTCTTTGACGTAATCAGGCGCTGTAAAACCGCCGCCTGTGTCCAGACATGGGGAACGGGACTATTTCTCGTATATTATTGACACACTTTCAAGATATACGGCATAATTGGACGTATTGTTCAGGCTGAAGAATGTGTAGGCTCCACCCGACAGATCATAAGTCAATTTCTTGTTGTCCGGGTCGGACACAGGGGTAATCGCGTTTGTTGATGGTTTTGCCTCCGTCCCTGCATACAATGTGACGTTGGTCGGATACCAGCTCTTTGACGAATGGCCTATAACTTCTATGGAAACTATCTTCTTCCCGAGAGCGGTCTTGTTCGCAATATAGGAGTCTGTTTTCTTGAACTGTATTCCGGAGCCATAATTCGCAATCAGGTAATACAGAAAATCAAAATCGCCGGCCTTGAACTCAGATTCATCTGCCGGATATGATGCCGTGAACTTGTCATCCTCGATTACAAGCATATCCTGCCCCACAGGGAGCAATCCTGCCTGCGAGAAAGAATATGTGGCCGCAGACTCGGATGTCTTGCCTCCTTCCGTTTTGGAAGAAGAGAAAGACAAACTTCCTGCTCTGGCGGAGACACCCTCATTCACGCCGACCTTTACACTGACATACGCAGTGTCCGCAGGGTTGGTTTCAAGTTTGGTCGGGATGCCTTCCTTGACATCGATTCCCGTAACCGCAATCCAGTCTTCGAACTCTTCCGGAACGGAATATTTGAAGTTATCACCCTTATAGGCAACTTTAACAACGATTCTCTCGCCTTCAGACTTGACCTCCACCGGTTCGCTTGTGACTTTCAACAGAGACTTCACATGTTTCAGAATCTCGACATTCTCGAAGTTCTTGTAGGAGGACCATGTGCCTTTGAACTTCACATAGTCACCCACCTCGACATTAGGATACGATTCCCTTGATGCCTTCGTCGAACCGTAAATCTGAACATCAGAGTCGGGATATGTGCCGTCGTTCACATAGAAAGCACCGTAGCTTGCGTAATTGCCGAGCTTGGTGACGGTGCCCTCCACTATGTAGCTCGCGCCGACATTGGCCTCCTCCTTAATCTGCTTGCAGGTCATTACGACAGGGGAAAGGTCTCCCTGACGGAGCTGGATGTACTGTTTGTCAGTGCCGCAGAGGATGGCGACAGTCAACTCCCTTCCGACGGCACTTGCCCCGGCTGTGAAGGTCACATTGGTCTCTCCGGCCTTCCCCTCAATGGCGGAAACGCTTGCCCACGAAGCAGTTCTGGACTTTATGTCCTCCTCCGCGTTAGTCAGATTGCCGTAATAGTCGTATTTCGCACTTACATTCTTGTTGAATGTTATCACATCCGGGAAAGTCGCGTCCACGATGAATTTCCAGTCCTGTGTTGCAGTGATTACCACCGTTTTCGACCCGCCCTCGGCAGAGAAAGTCACAAAGCTGCTGCTGACCTTGATGTCCTCGAAAGAATCTGTCGTCATTTCCTTTTTGCAGGCGGACAACGCCAATGAACCCGCAGCGGCAAGAATGATTATATCTTTTATTTTCATAATGTTCGCCACAATAATTAGTTAAACATATACTTGATTCCCACAGAAGCGTACCAGCACTGACCTATTGCGGTGTAAGGAACGAAAGTCTGGACTCCGCTCTTGACGGCCGCCGGTGTGGAGAACACAGGGTAGCCATCGGCATCGGTACTGTCGTACGTGAGGATACGGCCTTCATTGAGATCCGGATTCATATACTTGATCACGCCCCACTTTGAATTGAAGAGGTTGGCGAGATTCTTTATGTCCAAACTGAGCTGAAGAGTGTTCACGGATTTCCCGATTTTCACCTTGAAGTCGTGCTTGTAACTGAAATCAAAGCGGTGAACCCATGGAGAATACACGCTGTAGGCTTCTGCATATTCGCCCTGATGCTTTTTGAGATAGCTGTTGTTGTGGACATAGTCCATGAAGCGGTCGCGGTCATCCTCGGATGCGAAACGGAATTCGTTGTTGGCCACCTGCTCGTCAGTCGGGATGTAGAGGGCATCATAGGAATATCCGTCACCGTTCATGTCGTTGGAGAGCATGTAGGAGTAGTTGTAGCCTCCCCTCCATGCCTCGTAGATGAAGCTGAAATGGTTGCCGCACTTGTCATTATGAGTGAGTGACGCGACCACGCGGTCCGGAGTCACATACTGCGAGTTGTGAAGCTTGATGTTGTTCGGGCCCTCGGAGGTCGGGACATATGTGAACGCCGACTCGGCTGCAGAACCCGGCATTCCGGTAAGTTCCTTGGATGCAGTGTGCGTGTAGGCCGCCATAAGGCTCAGACCCTCGACAGGACGCATGTTCAAGGTCACATTGGCGGAATATCCGTAGCCCTTGTTGGTGTTCTCAAGAACGAATGCCTTGGTGGCCGCACGGAAATCGCTCGGATAGATAGGGCGGTTGTCCGCTCCGTTCCATCTCGCATATCCGTTGACCGGCCTCATTGACCAGTCGGAAATTGTCACGCCGTTCACGGTCTTGTTGAAGATCCCCTCGGCGGTGATTGAGAACGGGAATGATGTCGGGAAGTTGTAGTCCAAAGCAAGGGAGGTCTTCCACACCTGAGGCATCTTGAATTTAGGGTCAACCGCAGAGATTGAAGAAGGCACGGTGCCGTCGCCAGGATTCGTTGGATACCCGAGGGAAATGAGGTAGTCGTAAAGAGCCTGGGTCGTCGCCTTTCCGTTTGCATCGGTCTTGAGACCGCCTGCGAACTGGCTCATGTCGATGTAGGCTTTGCCGCTGTTATCGACTGTTGCGCCGCTGTATCCGCTCACCTTTGAGGCGAGAGTGTTTCCGTTAATCTGCGCCTGATACTGAACCATGCCTGAGTTTGTCGGCATGTTCGTGAAGAATACGAGCGGAAGACGTCCGGAGAAAAGCCCGGTACCTCCGCGGAGGATGAGTTCCTTGTTCTTGAGGATGTCGTAGGTGAAGCCGACCCTCGGAGAAACGGTCACGCTCGCCGTAGGCCATTTGCCGGTGTCGATATGCTGCTCGGAGTAGCCATATGATTTCGGATAATAGCTCAGAGCCTTGATCGCATTGTTTGTCTTGAGGTCGCCGTTGTCGAAGAAGAGTCCGTCAAGACGCAGGCCGTAGGTGAGTTTGAATGAATCTGTGGCATTCCACTCATCCTGAGCATAGATGCCGACCTTGTGGAACTGAACGCGGGCGGCAGGATTCTTCTCTCCGTCGTAACCGTAGGTGAGGCAGACAACTTCAGGTGTCGCTCCGTTGATGAAGTCATCCACGCTCTGGTAGCGGTAATAACCTGTTCCGTTTCTCATATAGGCATTGTCAGCCATCTGATACTCATAGCTCAGACCTCCCGTGATTTTGTGGTTGCCCACATAATATGTAAGGTCATCCTTTACATTCGCGATGGTGTTGTGAACAGCATTGTTCCATGTGAAAAGTTCATATCCGAGAGCCATATAGGCGGTGGTGGAACCGGTGCCGTCGAGTATGTCGATGAAAGGGAACTCATCTGAATTTGTCCCGCGGACATCGTCAAGCTTTGAGAATGTTGCGAGGAGCTGGTTTGAAAGGTTGTCGCTGATTTTGCTGTTCAGGTCAAGCGAAACCGAATGCACGAGGTTGTTGATGGAGTACATCGAATTGGCGAAAGACATCGAGTAGAGCGATGTACGGCCATATGCCGACCTTGTGCCGCCGTCCATTGAAGAAGCGTTCGGAGCGTTCCATGCGGTGTTGTTCGTGTAGTTGTAGCGTACGGCAAGCTTGTTCCTGTCGTTGATGTTCCAGTCCAGACGGGCGAGAACCTTGATGTTGCTTTCGTCGGCCGGGAAATCGGTGTATGAGCCGGCATCGTAGCCGTATTTGGTCTTCACATGCTCAGCAACGCGTTCCATGTCAGCCACAGAGGCGTATGAGAGGTATTTGTCGGAATTGCCGACACCGTCCTCGGACGCTCTCCAGCGGACAGCGACTGTCGGTGTTTTCGCGTATTCTGCGTTCACGAAGAAGAAGAGCTTGTTCTTCACAATCGGACCTCCGAGAGTGAATCCGTAGGTGGTGCTGCGGTCGCGGTCTCTTGCGCCGGCGATTTCAACGCCGTTCACCGTGTTTCCGCGCATGTTCTCATTGCGGTGATAGATATATGCGGAACCTTTGAACGTGTTGGTCCCGGACTTGGTGATGGCGTTCACGCCTCCTCCGATAAAGTTGGTCTGGCGTACGTCATATGGAGAGATGACAACCTGGAGTTCATCAATCGCATCGATTGAGATAGGCGATCCGCCGCCCGGGAGGTTGGAGGAAAGACCGAAGTTGTTGTTGAAGTTCGCGCCGTCAACAGTGAAATTGGCCGTACGTCCGTCGGCTCCGGCGAAACTCATCCCGTTTCCTCCGTACGGAGAAAGCCTTGTGACATCCGTAATGCTTCTGCTCACTGTCGGAAGCGATTCAATCTGCTTGCCGGAAATGTTGGTTGCGGCTCCTGTCTTCTCTGAAGAGAATTTTGAGGAAGGCGCTGCAATCACGATGGACTCTCCCAGCTGGAGCTTGTCCTCCTTCAGGTCGAAATCAAGACCGAAAGTTTCGGCAAGCCTGAGGGTGATGTCCGTGTAGGTGACAGCCTGATAGCCCAGACAAGTCACTTCCACCGTGTAAGGACCGCCGGCACGCATACCGTTGATCACATAACGGCCCTGTTCGTTCGTGATGGCGGCATAATGAGTGCCTGACTCGGTGTGAGTCGCGATGACGGCCGCACCGATGACGGCTGCCCCGTTCTCATCTGCGACACGGCCGTTAAGACTTGATGTCGTGACCTGGGCGAAAGAGGTCACACCCAAAAGAACCGCTGCGAAAGCAGCAAGAAAACATTTGATTGTTTGTCTCATAAGGGTTGAATTAAAGAAAAATGTTTTTGGTTTTGTCGCGCAAATGTATATCAGAATTATGATTTCAAGAAATTAAGTGACAATATTTTGAAAATTTATCGCTTTTTACGATTTTTTCTTTGCGATATGGATTTTTTGCGTACCTTTGCATCCCCATCCGAAAGGAAGGGAAATACGGAATATGTGGAGAGATTTGTCTGCTTGCAACCACTCGAAAAAATGCTAAAATGTGATGAAGGTCACAGACCTGACAGTGTGTGTTTTATAGCGGCTCTGCATATTTTGAAAATATGTGGAGTTTATTTTTTGTATCCTTTTATCGGATAAAAACAATGCTGTAAAATATGACCAACAATTATCTTTTCACTTCGGAGTCCGTTTCAGAGGGGCATCCGGACAAGGTTTCGGACCAGATTTCAGACGCGATACTTGACGAGTTTCTCCGGCAGGATCCGGAGGCGAAGGTGGCCTGCGAGACATTCTGCTCGACGGGGCTTGTGATTGTGGGCGGTGAAGTTCGCTCGGATGACGCCTATGTGGACATCCAGAAGGTCGTGCGCGACACCGTGAACCGCATCGGCTACAACAAGGCTGACTACCGTTTCGACGGCAATTCCTGCGGGGTGATGAGCACGCTGCACGAGCAGTCTGCGGACATCAACCGGGGCGTGGTCGGCAAGGACAGGGATGTTGAGGACGCAGCCGATGCGCAGGGGGCCGGAGACCAGGGGATGATGTTCGGCTACGCCTGCCGCGAGACCGAGGACTATATGCCGCTTCCGCTCTACCTTTCCCACCTCGCGCTGCGCGTGCTCGCGAGAATCCGCAGGGAGAAGAATTCGAGGATGCCTTATCTCCGGCCGGACGCGAAGTCGCAGTTCACGGTTGAGTATGACGGACAGACGGGGAAACCGGTGAGGGTGCACACGATTGTGATTTCCACCCAGCACGACGAGTTCCTTCCGGACGACTTCTTTATGCAGTCGAAGATACGCAAGGACGTGGAGGAGATTCTGCTTCCGGAACTGCTCGCCGAACTGCACCCGGACACAGCCGCGCTTTTCCACGGCGTATTCGATGCGAAGGATAATCCGCAGGGCTTCATCCTTTTCGTGAACCCGACCGGGAAGTTCGTAATCGGCGGTCCGCACGGGGACACGGGACTCACGGGACGCAAAATCATCGTCGACACCTACGGCGGACGCGGAGCGCACGGCGG
>CAVFTG010000031.1:689-15021 GCA_963625415.1 Barnesiella intestinihominis | reverse complement strand
CACCGCAAAAGTAACCGTGAACACCGCAAAAGTAATGATATGAACAGCAACAGACACCTTCAGATATCTCAGCGCGGCATAGAAATGCCTGAATCCCCAATCCGCAAACTGGCTCCGCTGGCCTATGATGCTGCGGAGCGCGGAGTGAAAATCTATCGCCTGAACATAGGACAGCCTGA
Source organism: Barnesiella intestinihominis (assembly GCA_963625415.1). Taxonomy (GTDB): domain Bacteria; phylum Bacteroidota; class Bacteroidia; order Bacteroidales; family UBA932; genus Cryptobacteroides. The sequence goes on along the minus strand of CAVFTG010000031.1, from coordinate 14,842 downwards.
TCTGCCGACTCCGCAGAAAGCTCTGGACGCCCTGAAGGATGTCGGGAGGACGACTCTCGAGTATTCCCCGTCCCAGGGCTACAGGTCTTTGCGTGAAGCTCTGGTGGGCTACTATGAACGCTACCAGATCAAGCTGCATCCGGACGAGATAATCATCACCGCCGGAGGATCCGAGGCCGTGCTCTTCGCGTTCATGAGCTGTCTCAACCCGGGAGACGAGATAATCGTGCCCGAGCCTGCGTATGCCAATTACATGTCATTCGCGATTTCGGCCGGCGCCGTCATCCGTGCTGTCACCACGACCATAGAGGAGGGCTTCTGCCTGCCGAAGGTGGAGAAGTTCGAGGAACTGATAAACGAACGCACGAAAGCCATTCTGATCTGCAATCCGAACAATCCGACCGGCTATCTCTACACGCAGAAGGAGATGAACCAGATTCGTGATCTCGTCAGAAAATACAATCTCTACCTTTTCTCCGACGAGGTGTACAGGGAGTTCATCTACACCGGCTCGCCCTACATCTCCGCCATGCACCTTGAGGGAATCGAGCAGAATGTCGTGCTGATTGACTCCGTGTCGAAACGCTATTCCGAATGCGGAGTCCGCATAGGCGCGCTCATCACGAAGAACGCCGAGGTCCGTCAGACCGTGATGAAATTCTGCCAGGCCCGTCTCAGCCCCCCGCTGCTCGGCCAGATTGTCGCGGAAGCCTCAATCGAGGGGACTGAGCAGTATTCGAGGGAAATGTACGATGAATATGTCGAACGGAGAAAGTGTCTGATTGACGGGGTGAACCGCATTCCGGGGTGCTATACCCCCGTTCCTATGGGCGCGTTCTACACCGTGGCGAAGCTTCCTGTGGAAGATGCGGAGAAATTCTGCGCATGGTGTCTTTCCGATTTCTGCTACAGGGACGGAAAAACGCCGGAGAACCACACGGGTGAGACCGTGATGATGGCTCCGGCGGCCGGATTCTATTCTGACCCGCTGTTGGGAAAGAATCAGGTCAGACTTGCTTATGTCTTGAACAAGAATGACTTGCAGAGGGCGGTTTTCATTCTTGAAAAGGCCATTGAAGAGTTCAACGGTTCCGCCGGATAGGCATCCCTGACGGTTGTCGCCCCGCCGGATAGGCATTCCGGACGGCTGTTGCTCCGTCAGATGAGCATCTCGAACAGCCTGTTGTTCTGGTTGATGTACTCATAGGACACTCCGTGCGCCTCCATCCGGCGGATGAGAGCGTCATAGTCCTCTTTCGCCGCGACCTCGATGCCGATGAGCGCCGGCCCCTCCTCCTTGTTCGTCTTCTTGATGTACTGGATGTAGACCAGATTGTCCGAAGGCCCGATGATGTCGCGGATGAAAGTCAGCAGCGCTCCGGCCTTCTGCGGGAAATTCACGATGAAGTAGTGCTTGAGCCCCTCATAGACAAGGCTCTGCTCGCGGATTTCCTCCATTCTGGTTATGTCGTTGTTGCTTCCGGAGATGATGCATGCGACCCTTTTCCCCTTTATCCTGTCCGGGCAGAACCTCAGCGCCGCGACTGAAAGCGCTCCGGCAGGCTCCACCACGGTCGCGTTCTTGTTGTACATCTCGATGATGGTCGAGCACACCGCTCCCTCCGGAACTGCGATGATGTCATCCAGAATGTCCTTGCATATCGCGTAGGTCAGCTTGCCCGGCTTCTTCACCGCAGCTCCGTCCACGAATTTGTTGATGTGTTCGAGATCCACCACATGACCGGCCTCAATCGAAGCCTTCATGCTTGCCGCCCCGGCCGGCTCGACTCCGATAATCTTGCACTCCGGCCACATCTGACGCAGGTACGCGCCCACTCCGGATGCCAGTCCGCCTCCTCCGATTGGGATGAATATGAAGTCGAGCGGCTCGTCCGCCTGCTGTGTGATTTCATATCCTATCGTCCCCTGTCCTTCGATGATTTTTTCGTCGTCGAACGGAGGAATGAAAGTTTTTCCGCTGCGCTGAGCATATTTTATCGCCGCATCGTTCGCCTCGTCAAAAGTGTCACCCGTCAGGACTATGTCCACATATTCCTTTCCGAACATGCTTACGGCCTCGATTTTCTGCCTCGGAGTCGTCACCGGCATATAAATCGAACCCATGATTTTCAGCTTGTTGCAGGAGAATGCCACGCCCTGCGCGTGATTGCCGGCCGATGCGCAGACGATGCCGTATTTGAGCACGTCCGGCTGAATCGAGCGGATCTTGTTGTATGCTCCACGGATTTTGTAGGAGCGCACCATCTGGAGGTCTTCCCTTTTGAGATAGACTTCACAGCCGAATTTCGCCGAATAATGGGCGTTCAGCTGGAGCGGAGTGGGCGTGAGAATTTCTTTCAGCCTTTCCGAAGCCTTCTCTATGTCCTGGGTTTGGGGAAAATAAGCGTTGTTTTCCATAATTTTACTGAAATACTTGTTTTATGGAGTTGTGTCTTTTATGGAGTTGTGTCGATTGATTGAAATTCAGGTTTATGAATATGCTTTTATGAATATGCTTTTATGAATATGATGGAGTTGCCGGGATTCCGTGCAGGTCAGTTGAGGATTATGAGCACTGGTGCCGGATGATTGAACCTGAGGGATATGCGGTCCATGTCGGCGCGGTTGCGTATCCCTTTCCACCAGTTGTCGAAGCGGACTCCGTCGAGCGGCCATGCGAGACCCTGCGAAGATATGCGCAGCGTCGGATCGGGGGAGAACACGGAAACCGTGCGCCCCTCTCCGCAGTCGAAAGTGTCGCTGTCGTGGAGGGGGAAGGCGTTTGTGTAATCCGAAATCATGTCGAACGCGATGTCGGGATGACATGCTCCGAGTTCCATCAGAATCCCGAAGTTACCTATCGTGAAATCCTCCTGTCCTCCAGACGCTCCGAGAATATGGATTTTTTTTACCTCCGGAAATGCTGTCAGAGAATATCTTGCGGCCTTGGCGAGGTCATTGTAATCCTGCTCGTCGTATTTCACGATTATGTCGGCGAAGCGTTCCTTTAGCTCATCCGAAAGCGTGTCCATGTCTCCGACGACTGCCGCCGGCGCCGCTCCTCCGCTGAATTCAAGGTACTTCACAAGCGCCCCGTCGCAGCAGACCACCTCTTCCGCCTCTTCGAGCACCCGCAGCGGGTATTCTGTCCGGGGGAAATCCCCGTCAGCCAGTATGACGATGTCAGTCATTTTTTTGATTTAAGTCTTGGGGTTTGAGATTTATTTTTGGGGATAGATTCGTTTTGGAAGAGGGAGCATACCGGGAGTATGTGACTGATGAGAAAACGAATATGGACCAAAAAGAAACTCAAACCCTGAATCCGAGGAGAAAACTCTTCACATCCATCCTTTTCTTCCCGGCAAGCTGAAGGTCGGTGACGGAGAGTGCGCCGTCAGCCGTCGCGAAGGCGAGGTAGGTCTTGCCGTCGCTCAGAATCTGACCCGGAACGGCTCCCGAAGGGCAGATTTCCGCAAACTTCTCTCCGACAATCTTTTCTCCGAAGAAAATCTTGAGCGTCACCGGCTCCTCGCCATCGCGCCGAATCTCAGTGTAGGCCGTCGGGTACGGGCTGAGTCCACGGACGAAGTTGTAAACCTCCGCCGTGCTCCGGTTCCAGTCGATGCGGCACATCTCCCTTGTAATCTTCGGCGCCGGGCGAAGGACTTCCGAGCCTTGGATGAAACTTCTCTGTATGCGGAACTCGACGCTGCCTTCGATGATGGCCTCCACGGTCTGCTCCACCAGATCCGCCCCGAGCGCCATCAGCTTGTCGTGCACGTCCCCGGCGGTGTCCGTCGGAAGAATCGGACACTGTTCACGGTACATGATTTTTCCGGTGTCCATCCCGGCGTCAATCATGAACGTGGTGACTCCGGTCATGCTTTCTCCGTTGATTACGGCCCAGTTGATCGGGGCGGCGCCCCGGTACTGCGGAAGAAGAGCCGCATGGAGATTGAAAGTCCCGAGCTTGGGAATGCTCCAGACGCACTCCGGCAGCAGCCTGAACGCCACCACCACGAAAAGATCCGGCTTCCATGCCTTGAGAGCCTCGAGGAAAGTCTCATCCTTCAGCGAAACGGGCTGGAGCAGCGGAATCCCATGGGCGACGGCGTACTGTTTCACCGCGCTTTCATTCATCTTCAGTCCGCGTCCCGAAGGCTTGTCGGCGACGGTCACCACGCCCACGACATCATAGCCCTTCTTTATGAGCCTGTCGAGCGGAGCCACGGAAAACTCCGGCGTCCCCATATAGACGATTCTCGTCTTTTTGAATATTCCCATGAATTTTGCCTTGATTTTTCTTAATCTGCTTTTGACGTTGTCCATGTTGAACAGCGTCGAATCGTTCACCGCCTTCCATGTCAGGAACGCTCCCGTCGGGAAGAGGATGTAACTTGATATGAACACTCCAAGTTCCGGCGACACCGCCCCGTCGCGGGCGAGTTTCTTCCCGGAAATGTCTATGACCCAATAGGCCACGAAAAAGAGCACAGAGATGATTGCCGGCGTGCCGAGACCTCCCTTGCGTATGAGCGCCCCGAGCGGTGCTCCGATGAGGAAGAATATGAAGCAGGCGAGCGAGAGGGCGAATTTGCTGAGGATTTCGATGTCGATGTTTCTCAGAATTCTCGTGTGGTAGCCGGTGTCGCTCGCGTACATGGAAAGCGTGCTCTGCAGATCCTCGGCCTTGCGGATGGCGTTTTCCACGGCAAGTATCTCCTGGTCGATGTCGTCAAAATGTCCGATGGACTCGGGATTGAACGGGACGGTGATTCTTGAGCGGGCCGAAGAGTCGAGCTGATTGCAGTAGCGCAGGCCGGAGCGGTAGCCGTTGACCGACTTGACGTTTTCGGCGCGGGCCGCCTCGTTGATTCCTCCGATGGAGTCCTTCCCATATTTCAACTCCTTGAGGCTCATTGATTTCACCTGATCTCCGTATCTTGCGGAATCGGACTTCTGGAAAGCGTAATTCTCCAGCGGTATGATGATCTGCTGCCTTTCGAACTCGATTTTCTGGAGCTGGAGAGTCGTGTCTCGGTACTTCTTCGTGTTGCTCTCCTCGAAATTGGAACCGCTGTAGAGCGAGAAGATGAGGTAGCTCTTGTCCTTGGACATCGTTATCTTCGCCGAGTCGGCCACGGTCACGCTGGTGTTCCCCTTGTGCCCCGTGTGGTTGTAGACCATCACGTTGTGCATCACGCCGGTCTTGTCGTCCCTGTCCTCGACGCGGAGGATGTATCCTTCGATGCCGTCGTAGAACGTGCCTGTCGGAATCTTGATTTCCTCTTTCGTCTTGCCGATATCTTCCCGGAGGGTGTAAATCTGGTTATATGCCACCGGAATGAGGTCATCCGCGATGAAGAATGCTCCGATGCTGACCGTCAGACAGACCATGCCGACCGGCAGCAGGACGCGGGACAGTGAGATTCCCGCAGCCTTCATCGCCAGCAGCTCGTTGCTTTCCGCGAAGTTCCCGAGCGTCATCATCGCTGAAAGCAGGGTCGCCAGCGGAAGCGAAAGGGGCAGCAGGGTGCAGGCCCCCCACATCATGAACTCGAGTATGACCTTCATGCTCAGACCCTTGCCCACAAGCTCATCGATGTAGAGCCAGAGGAACTGCATCATGAGGATGAATATCACAATCAGGAGGATTGCGATGAACGGGAGTACGAAGGACTTGAGTATGAACCTGTCTAACTTCTTCATCTTGGGGCGGGATTTGCAAAAGAGCGGATAACTTCGTTGTGGTCGTCGTCGAAATCCTCACAACCGTGAGGTTGCTGCGGTTTCAACTCCTCGCACGCCTTGTTCTTCATCTCTTTATCAAATCCCTTTATTTCAGCTGTTTAAACTACTTGATGTTGCCGAGGAGAATCTCAATGGCTTCGTCGAGTCCTGCGGTGTTTTTGCCGCCGGCGGTGGCGAGACCCGGCTGTCCGCCGCCTCCGCCGAGTATGGCCTTGGCCGCTGCGCGGACATCGTTGCCGGCGTTGTGGCCTTTGGCGACGAGGTCTGCGGAATACATCACGAGAAGCTGAGGTTTGCCGTCGTGTTCATAAGCCGCGAACACTGCGAGGTTCTCGGCCTCCTTCTGGAGCATGAACGCGGCGTTCTTGAGCATGGCCGGGTCGATGCCCTTTCTCAGGACAACGGTCTTGACTCCGTTGACATCTTTCGCGCTGTCAAGCAGAACCCGCTTGAACGCGGCCGCCTTCTCCTTCGCGACGTTCTCGATTTCCTTCTTGAAACTGTCGTTTTCGTCTATGAGCCTGTGGATGGCTCCGGCAAGATCCGGAACATTGTTGAACAGGGCTTTTGCCGCACGCAGGGCGTTCTCCATGGTATCCACCACATTCTCGGCGGCGAGTCCGGTCTTCGCTTCGATTCGTCTCATCCCGGCGGCGATTGCGCTCTCCGACACAATCTTGAAGAATCCTATGTTGCCGGTGGCTGAGGTGTGGCAGCCGCCGCAGAGCTCCACGGAATCTCCGAAGCGCACGATGCGGACGCGGTCGCCGTACTTCTCCCCGAACAGCGCCATGGCTCCCATGGCTTTCGCATCCTCCATGGTTCCGTCCCTTTTCTCGACGAGCGGGAAGTTGCCCCGGATGAGTTCGTTGACCCTTTTCTCCACCATGTCTATCTGTTCATCGGAAAGTTTTTCGAAATGCGAGAAGTCGAAACGGAAATAGTCGTCGTTCACGAACGAACCTTTCTGCTCCACATGCGTCCCGAGAATCTCGCGGAGCGCCTGATGGAGAAGGTGGGTGCAGCTGTGGTTGTTCTCGATTCTCCGTCTGCGCGCAGCGTCGACGACGAGACGGAAACTGCCCGCGCAGTTCTCCGGAAGCTTCTCGGCGATGTGAATCGTCAGGTTGTTCTCCTTCACGGTGTCGAGAATCTTCACCCTTTCGCCGTCCTCGGACTCTATGTATCCGGTGTCGCCGACCTGTCCTCCCATCTCTCCATAGAAAGGAGTGCGGTCGAACACGAGCTGAATCATCTCCCTGTTCTTCTGTTTCACCGTCCTGTGGCGCGTGAGAAGCGCCCCGTCAATCTCTGTGAAGTCGTAGCCGAGGAACTCCACGCTGTCGCACCGGTGGAACTCGATCCAGTCTCCGAACTCGTTGGCCGTCGCGTTGCGAGCCCTGTCCTTCTGCTTTTTCAGTTCGGTCTCGAATCCTTCGAGGTCAATGGAATATCCTTTTTCCGAGGCTATGAGTTCGCTCAGGTCAATCGGGAATCCGAAAGTGTCGTAGAGCGTGAAAGCGTCCTCCCCCTTGATGACCTTGGTGTCGGAGCATTTTTCCATGATGCTCTCAATCAGCCTGATGCCCCTGTCGAGGGTGCGGAGGAACGCAAGCTCCTCTTCCCTGATCACTTTCTCGATTAGGCTCTGCTGGAGCGCGATTTCAGGGTAGAACTCGCCCATGTCGCTCACGAGCTGACCGACGAGACGGCAGAGGAACGGCTCGTTGAAGCCGAGGAAAGTGTAGCCGTAGCGCACTGCGCGGCGGAGGATGCGGCGGATGACATAGCCGGCCTTCACGTTCGACGGGAGCTGTCCGTCGGCGATGGAGAACGAGATTGCGCGGATGTGGTCGGCAATCACCCTCATCGCGATGTCCGTCTTTTCTTCAACCCCGTATTTCTTTCCGGAAAGCTCCTCGATTCTGTGGATCATCCCGGTGAATACGTCGGTGTCGTAGTTGCTCTGCTTGCCCTGAAGCGTCATGCAGAGGCGCTCGAAGCCCATTCCGGTGTCCACGTTCCTGTGCGGGAGAAGTTCGAGCGAACCGTCGGCCTTGCGGTTGTACTGCATGAACACGAGATTCCAGATTTCAATCACCAGATGATGCCCCTTGTTCACGAGTTCCGCTCCCGGCACCGCCTTGCGCTCGTCTTCGTCGCGGAGATCCACGTGAATCTCCGAACATGGACCGCAAGGGCCCGTGTCGCCCATTTCCCAGAAATTGTCATGCTTGTTGCCGAGCAGCACCCTGTCGGCGGGAAGGTGGGTGAGCCAGCGGTCGCGAGCCTCCGTGTCGAGCGAAGTTCCGTCTTCAGCCGAACCCTCGAACACGGTCGCGTAGAGCCTGTCCCTGTCAATCTTATAGACCTCTGTCAGCAGCTCCCACGCCCAGTCTATCGCCTCGTTCTTGAAATAGTCTCCGAAACTCCAGTTCCCCAGCATCTCGAACATGGTGTGGTGGTAGGTGTCGTGCCCGACCTCTTCAAGGTCGTTATGCTTCCCGCTCACCCTCAGGCACTTCTGGCTGTCCGTCGCACGCGGGAACGGAGCGGGGCTGTTGCCGAGGAGCCAGTCCTTGAACTGGTTCATCCCGGCGTTGGTGAACATTAGAGTGGGGTCGTTCTTCACGACCATTGGTGCGGACGGCACGATCGTGTGTCCCTTTGAAGCGAAAAAGTCGAGGTAGGCTTTCCTGATTTCCTTCGATGTCATGATATATGTTCTGTTTTATTTTCCGACCTATTTTGTTTTCGGGCCGAACCGGCGTTTTTCCGGAGGCCATGCCGAATCGAACCGACAAAATTACGACTTTTTTCTTACAAATCTGTACCAATTGTTTTTTAATGCTTACATTTGCACGATGTCCGGTCTTAAGAAATATGTTTTCAACTCGGAAACCCTCTCCTACGAAGTGGATCGCAGCAATGCGAAAAGGAGGGCGTTCCGTGCCGTTTCCATATTCGTCCTGAGCAGTCTGACGGCGTTGCTGAATCTCTGGATTCTGACCGATGTCCTGCATGTGGAGCTGCCGAAGACCACGCTGCTGAAGAAGCGGAACGCCGAACTTCTCTCACAGGTCGAACTGCTCGGGACGGCCATCCGGGACTATGACGCGCGTCTCACCGCCCTCCAGATGCGTGACGATGACATCTACCGCACGGTTCTGGGAATGAGCCGCATCTCCCCTGAAGCCAGGAACGCCGGATTCTCGGGCGCGAACCGCTACCTGTGGCTCGATGATTCGGATTATAACGCAGGTTTCCGCAACGCCGTCTTGCGCACGGACATGCTTCTCAAGAAGGCCTACATCCAGTCGAAGTCCTACGACGAGGTCGAGCGTCTTGCGAAGCAGGCCGGGAACATGGCGTCCTGCGTCCCGATTATCCCTCCGATCAATCCGGACAGGACGAGATATCATCTGTCAAGCCGTTTCGGAGGAAGGATTGACCCGAAATACAACCGTCCCGCCTTCCATCACGGACTCGATTTCGCCGCGAATGTCGGTTATCCGGTCTATGCCACTGGAAACGGGGTCGTGGAAAGCGTGAGCTTCAGTGTCCGGGGCTACGGCAACCAGATAGTCATTGACCACGGATTCGGCTACAAGACACGCTACGCCCACCTGAGTTTCGTGAACGTCGCCGAAGGAATGGAAATCAAAAGAGGGGAGAACATCGGAAATGTCGGGAATTCCGGAAAATCGACGGGTCCTCATCTCCATTACGAAGTGATATACAAGGGGCGTCCGACCAATCCGATGAATTATATGGATCTCGACATGACGACGGAGGAATATGCCACCATGGCCCAGGTCTCCGAGTCCTCCGCGCAGAGGGTCGTGATTCATCCGTCACATAGAAACAGAAAGTAGGGTGCGAAATGAAAAGAAGGTACGAATTCGACATCGACAGCCTTGATATGAAAAAGGAACGTCTGACTCTCAAGAAACTGGGAGTCGCGGTCCTGTCGTTCGCGCTGCTTTCGCTCTCCCTGTCCATAGTGTTCTACCTGATTTTCTCGCTCCTTTTCAACACGAAGACCGAAGCGGCGCTCAAACAGCAGAACAGAGCCTACGAGTCGCAGCTCCCGGCGCTTGAGGAGAAGAACGGGATGCTTTCCGCAGAAATCCGGATGCTCTCCGGACGTGACAACCGGATTTATCGCGAGATTTTCCTCACTGATTCCCCGGGAATCGACCTCAACCCGTCCTTCGCGTTTCCCGGCGGCCCGGACGCCGTCCCGGACAGGGACATGGAGAAATTCACGGAGCATAGGATTGACTCTCTGTCGCTCAGAGCCGTCCGGGTGGAGGAGAACATGAAGCGCGCGCTCGCCGCCGTGTCCTCGGAGTCCGCCGTGATCCCTCCGGTGCATGCCCCGATATCACCACTGTCCTATGCGCAGGTCGGAGCCTCGGTCGGCGACAGGATAAATCCCTATTACAAAGTGGCAACGCCACACACCGGGCTTGACATAATCTCGGAGGCCGACGTTCCTGTGCTGGCCGCCGCCGACGGGACGGTGACCGAAGTGAAACGTTCGATGAAAGGGCAGGGCAACGTGGTGGAAATCAGCCATGACGGCGGTTACATGACCCGTTACGCCCATCTGTCCGCAATCAATGTCCGCAAGGGCTCCAGACTGCGCAGGGGCACTGTCATCGGCCATGTCGGAATATCCGGCAACGCCTACGCCCCGCATCTCCACTACGAAGTGCTCCGTGACACCGTGATCCTCAATCCGGTGAACCATTTCTTCGCCTCGGTCACTCCGGAGGAATATTTCAACATGATGACGGTTTCCACAAACACCCGCCAGTCGATGGACTGAACGGCGGCCGCCGGGCTTCGGCGTACATTCCAAAAATGAGTCAGATATGGAAAAAATATGTTACACGATTGGCGAAGTCGCCGGGGAGAACACCTCCACGGTGAGGTTCTGGAGCGACTCGTTTCCGAAGTTCATCCGTCCTTTGCGCAATGCCAAGGGCAACAGAATCTACAGTCCGGAGGACATCATGACCCTCAGGCTTGTCCAGTTTCTTCTGAAGACTGAGAGGCTGACCGTCGAGGGCGCGGCCAGGAGGCTTCTGGAGGACAGGAAGGGAGCCGAGAGGAAATTCCGCGTGGTGGAGTCGCTGATGTCCATCAGGGAGCAGCTTGTCGAAATTTCAAGGGGGATGTGATCCCCTTCCTCCCCTACACAATATATAAAGATATAAGGTATGACAACAGGAATTGACAATACGGAATCGGTACTGGTGCGGGACGTGATTGACGTAATCCGAGGTTTCGCTCCGGAGAGAGTGCAGGAAAGCTGGGACAACAGCGGACTCTGCATCGGAGATCAGAATGCCGCAGTGACCGGAGTGCTGCTCGGTTTCGACTGCACTCCGGAACTTATTGACGAGGCTGCGGAATGCGGCGCGAACCTCGTCGTGACGCATCATCCGCTGATATTCGGCGGACTTAAGCGGATAACCCCGGATGACGTGACCGGGCTTGCCGTGATGAAGGCCATACGGGCCGGAATCGCGGTCTATTCCGCCCACACGAGCGCCGACAAGGTCGTCGGCGGGGTTAGTTGGGCGATGGCGCACAGGCTCTCCCTTGAAGATGTCTCGATTCTCGACCCCGACAGGGCTGTCTCTTCGGACGGGCATGAATACGGACTCGGAATAGTGGGGAATCTGCCGGAGCCTGTGCCCGTGGAGGAGATTGTGAAAACGGTGAAGGAGGCGTTCCGCATCCCGGTCGTCAAATCGTCGCGGCTGTGGCCGGGACTCATGGTCAGCCGTGTGGCGGCCTGCGGCGGCTCGGGCTCGTCGCTGATTGCGAAGGCCCGCTCGGCGGGCGCGCAGCTTTATCTGTGCGGCGACATATCATATCACCATTTCTTCACCCCCGAAGGCTTCGTCGTCATGGACGTAGGACATTATGAAAGCGAAGCGGATATTGTTGGCATTTTATTTTCCTTGATTCGGAAAAATTTTCATACCTTTGCAGTTCGCATTACGCGAATTGATTACACCAACCCGATATATTATTTCTAAGCGATATGGCTACAACAAAGAAAACAAAGAAAATCGAGACTCCGATTGACCGTCACGAGACATTCGTGTCAATCCGGAAAAATTTCGCGGATTCGGATGTCAGTGTCGAGGAAAAGCTCAAGGCTCTCTACAATCTTCAGCAGACTGACTGCGCGATTGACAAGATAGTCCAGCTCAGGGGCGAGCTTCCGATGGAGGTCGAGAGACTTGAGAACGAGATTGCAGATCTCAAGGCCAAGTCCGCACATGTCGCGTCGATGATTGAGGAGTTCACCAAAGGGATAGCCGGGAACAAGCACAATATCGTGGAGTGCGACATGCAGATTGAAAAATACCGTTCACAGCTCGAGAACATTTCCAACAGCCGTGAGTACGATTCAATCAACAAGGAGATAGAAAACCAGGAACTGCTCCGCCAGATCGCCGAGAAGAACATCGGGGAGGCAAAGGAGAGAATCGCGGACAAGAAGGCGGAAGCCGAGCTTCTCAAGGAGAAGATAGCGGTGCGCAACGATGACCTCGCCGCGAAGAAGGATGAACTCGCCTCCATCGTGGAATCCACCGCCAAAGACGAAGCCGTGCTTCAGACGAAGAGGGCGGCATGCGCCGGAAAGATTGACGCGAGAACCATGAGCGCATACGAGCGCATACGCGAGAGCTGCAAGAACCATCTCGCCGTCGTCGGAATCTATGACGGCAATTCCTGCGGCGGCTGCTTCAGCACAATCTCTCCGCAGAAGCTGATCGACATAGCTTCAAACAAGAAGCTCGTCATTTGCGAGTATTGCGGAAGGATTCTGGTGAATCCGGATTTTGAGCAGTAGGCGAAAATTTTAAGATCTGACATACCATGGCTGAAGAACGGAAACCGAGAACCGGCAGACGAAAGGCTTCAGACATCAATCTTGACAATTTAGGGCTTGAGATGGGAAACAAACCGCCTCAAGCTCTTGATGTCGAGGAGGCTGTCCTCGGAGCGCTGCTGATTGAACCCAACTGCGTCGATGAGGCGATGGGCGAACTGAAGCCCGAATGCTTCTATTCCAAGAAAAACAGGATGATTTTCGAAGCGATGACGAAACTCGTGAACGAGCATGTCGCGCTTGATGTGATTTCCGTTTCTCAGAAGCTGAAATTTCAGGGGAATTTCGATGCCGTGGGGGGCGCGCCCGCTCTGGTGCAGCTTTCGATGAGGGTCGCATCTGCGGCGAACATCGAGTACAACATCAAGGTTCTCAAGGAGAAATGCATCCAGAGGGAATTGATTACGGCATCCTACAAGGTGCTTCAGGAGGCCTACAAGGATTCGGTCAATGTGGACGATCTCATGGATATGGCCCAGACCGAGGTCTTCAAAGCCATACAGAGCAACACGAAACGCGAGGCGCAGCAGATTGGAAGCGCCATCAACGAGGCCATGGAGGCTCTGCAGAATGCGCAGGAGCATCCGGGTCTGAGCGGCGTGCCGTCGGGTTTCGCGTCTCTGGACAAGATCACTCAGGGCTGGCAGCCTTCCGACCTCATCATTCTGGCCGCACGTCCCTCCGTGGGAAAGACGGCCTTTGTTCTGAACGTGGCGCGCAATGCCTCGGTGCAGTTCCATGTGCCGGTGGCGATATTCTCTCTTGAGATGCCCACCATCCAGCTGGCAAAGCGAATGATGACCTCTGAGTCCAGAATCGACGCCGCGAAAATCAAGGGAGGCGTGAAGCTTGAGCCGTATGAATGGACTCAGCTTGAAACCCAGCTCGCCGAGCTTGCCAAGGCTCCGCTCTACATAGACGACACTCCGTCGCTCCCGCTGAACGAATTCCGGTCCAAGGTGAAGCGGCTCGTGAATCAGAAAGGGGTCAAACTCGTGATTGTCGATTATCTCCAGCTGATGCAGGGTCCGGTGGAAACCCGGGGAATGCGCGAGCAGGAGGTCGCGGCAATCTCGCGCAACCTCAAGTCCACGGCCAAGGAGATGCAGATTCCGATCATAGCCCTTTCCCAGCTTTCCCGTCAGTCCGAAATGAGGGACGGAAGCCGGCGTCGGCCTCAGTTGAGCGACCTCCGCGAGTCAGGTTCCATCGAGCAGGACGCGGACATGGTGCTGTTCATCCACCGTCTTGACTATCAGGGCATGGCGGCATCGGCGGAGGAAGTCGGCGCGACCCAGCTGATAATCGCCAAGCACCGTAACGGTGAAATCGGCGACATTCCGTTGCGCTTCCGCCATGAGGAAGTCCGTTTCGTCGATGAGAGCGACAGCACCTACAATCTTGCCGACGGAATCGGTTCCGCGATGAACAGGGAGGCGGCTGCGGACGGAATGGACTCCCGGGGAGGTTTCCCGGATTCCGG
>CAVFTG010000031.1:0-679 GCA_963625415.1 Barnesiella intestinihominis | reverse complement strand
TCGGGCGGTTTTGACGGCGGCGAATTCTCCGACCCGGGATTCTGACGGAAACATATCCTTGAAAATGTCGCAATCGGAAATGATTCGCAGACAATGGGATCTGAAAAAAACGGAGTATATGAAAAACTCGAATAAAGAAATATTCCACGAGGGACGGATTGTCGAGATTACGCCCGATTTCACCTCTGTCGAGATTGTCCGTTCATCGGCATGTTCGCAGTGCCATGCCAAAGGACTCTGCGGATTCTCGGAGGATGAGACCAAGGTCGTGATGCTGCCGACGGACCCATATTCCGAGAGGAAAGTCGGAGACATCGTGAATCTCGCCCTCAGGCAGACAATGGGGTTGAAAGCGGTGTGGATATCTTATGTGATCCCGTTGATAATCTTAATGATTTTAGTGTTATCTTTGTCCCCCGTTATCGGTAACGAGTTGTGGACGGGTCTCGCCGCCATCGGCGGAGTCGCTCTCTACTACTTGATTATCCGACTGTTGCGGGACAAGCTCAGCAATGAATTCGTCTTCCGCATCGAGGACTGAACCGACGGGAGCCCTGCGTCGCGGACGTAAAGAACCGGGCCGCGGCGTTTACTCGGAATGGAAAGCGAGAAAATTTAACTTATAAGATATGGTAAACACGATTGTTTGGACTGTTGCAGTCATCACCGTTCTCGGTCT
>CAVFTG010000030.1:6456-15090 GCA_963625415.1 Barnesiella intestinihominis | reverse complement strand
ATTGGCATCGAAGAAATACTTCTTCTCCACTGTGCTGTAGAACGGATAGAGCCCGTGCAGACGGTAGCTCTCGCCGTTTCCGAAGCGGCTCGCGTCGCGAGTCTCGCCCCAGAAGCCGTCGCGCCCCTCGGCGTGCTGCACCCTCCAGCGGCGGATGTCCCACTTGGACTTGTGCTCGAAGGCAAGCTCCTTGCGGCGCTCGCGGCGCACCTGGTTGCGGCTCCATTCGTCGGCGGTGAGGCTGCCGGACAGGAGATCCGCCCCGGCCCGCTCGCGTATGTCGTTGATTGCCTTGGTCGCCACATCCAGCATGTTGTCGCCCTCAACAGGGGATGCCGCTCCGGCGAGCGAAAGTTCGACTCCCGCCTCGGCCGCCGCAAGAAGCACGTCGGCGTAGCGCATGAGGATGAACGGCTGCGCGGACTTGCCTTCGCCGCGGATGTAGTTCGGATCCGGATTGAGGTACTTCCTGAGGTAGAAGCCGGAAAGATTGGCCTCGTTGTCCTTCACGTCGTAGAAAGGCCCGTTCGCGCCCGCAGCGGTCATCGCGGTGCCGTCCTCAAGCGTCACGATCTCCTGCCCGGACTGCGCCCTCGGGCTGAGATGGAGGGTCTTCGGAGTTCCGGTGTACTGAGGCAGATTCTGATAGTAGTTCTGAGTGGCGCGGCTCCATGAGTAGTCATCCCAGAGAGGTTTCACAGGGGTGCTTCCGGTGTAGACTCCGGCGCGGATTTCAATCTCCTGATTGCGGAACTCGTCGCCCGGAAGAATCACATAGGCTCTCAGGCGCGGCTCGGCGTTCTTGAAGAAATCCATGGTCGAGTCGAACATGAGGTAGTTGCCCTTGGTGTTGTCCGCCCCGTCGGTCACGCGGATCGTGCCGTCATCGTATCTGTCGAACCCGTCGAAAAGTTCCACGAAATCAAGCGAAGGGCAGCTGCCGGAGCAGAGCGGGTCGCGGAAGATGAAAGGCGAGCTGTAGGCGTCAAGTCCGTGGGTGAGGGACGGATAGAGATATTCCTTGACGAATATGTTCTCGGGGCTCGTGAGGTCGCTGAACATGTCCACCATGTTCTGATACATGGCCTCGGCATCTCCCGCCGCCCATTTCTTCTTGTAGAGGGAGAACTTTCCGGAGTTCATCACCTCTCGTGCGGCCTTGTAGGATTCGGAAAAATAGCGGACGGACGCTGACGCCCAGTTCTCTTCGGAGAATCCCATCACGCGGACACCTGTCTTCGAGCCGAATCCGGTGAGCCGTCCGGTGACGGTCTCGTTGTATTTCGCGACGGAACCGGCATAGAGCATCGCCTCCGCCTTGAAGGCGAGGGCGGCGTAACGGTCGGCGAGTCCGCTCTGAAGCGCGGTCGCGGGAAGAAGGGAGATTGCGGAGTCGAAATCGGCGCAGATCTGATCCCAGGTCTCCTCCTCGGAAGCGCGGGGCACCTCCAGTTTGTCGGACGAGTCCGGATAGGAGATCGTGTGCGTCACCAGAGGGATGCCTCCGAAACGCCTCGCCATCTGGTAGAAGACATAGGCACGGACGAAATAGCCCTGGCCCATGAAGAATTCATATTCGGACTCGGTGAAATTGGATCTGTAGGACGGAAGCGTCTCGATGAGATGGTTCGCGTCGTGGATTAGCACGAAGGCTTCGCTCCAGCACGGGGTCTCCTCTCCCTGGAAAGTGCGGAAAACGTCGTCGCGGTTCATCGCCTCGCCGCATCCGTCGATTCCGAGAGTCCCGAGCCATCCGTTGAAAGTGAAGCCCCATGCGGCCATATATTTGAAATCCTCGAACGGCATGTGCGAATAGAGCCTTGCCATATATATGGACATACCCTTCGCCGAACCCATGAGGTCATCGTCGGTCACGGTGTTCTTCGGAGTCAGGTTCATGTCGCAGGACCACAGAAGAAGCGCCGCCGAAATCAGTGTAAATATCCTTTTCATAATCATCGACACATTTTAGAATGACAGGTTCATGCCCAGAGACACGGTTTTGTTCAGAGGGTACATTCTTCCGTAGTCGGAGTCCGGATGTTCCGGATCGACATATTTTATCCCCGTGAAAGTCAGAAGGTTATATGCATTCACGAAAACTCTCAGGCCGAAGGACGAATTGCGGAGCTTCGGAATGGTGTAGCCGAGCTCGATGCTCTTCAGACGGAGATAGGACGTGCTGACGCGGTTGAACGAGGAGTTCTTCTCCGGAGAGTGGCCGGTGTAGGCGTAGTGTCCGGAAGTCCACTGGAGGGTCTGGTCGAAAGGGTCGGTGTAGTCGCCCACCGGATGCCAGCGGTCGAGGAACTGTTCGAGCGCGCCGCCGCCGTTGGAGCCCCAGATGGAGTAGAGCGGCTCGTCGTACATGTAGGAGCCGAGCGCTGAACCTTGGAACAGCATGCTGAAGTCCAGGCCTTTCCACGCGCAGTTGAACGAGAGGGAGTAGTTCATCCACGGGGTCTGGTCATAGGCGTACGGATGCGCGTCCAGACCGTTGATTTCACCGTCGCCGTTCCAGTCGAGGTACTTGTAGTCGCCCGGAAGGGTGTCGTTCTCCTTGTAGATGTCGTAGGACCAGATGTCCTCCCAGGATTCGTAGCGGCCGGCGGACTCGTAGCCGAACTGGATGCCCTGGTAGCGGTTGGTGAGGTTGTCGTTGCGCCAGCGGTCGTAGGAGTTGCCGTAAGGGCCCTGTCCGTAGGCCTTGAGGTTCTGACGGCGGGTGATGGTGAGGATTCCGGTGAGACCGTAGCTGAAGTCGCCGACCTTGTGGCGGTGGGAGAGTTCGAGTTCAAGTCCGAGGTTCCTGTCACTGTTGAGGTTCTCGACAGGGGCTGATGAACCCACGACCGTCGGGAGCGAGGAGCTGTTCTGTCCGAATACACCTTCGCGGCTGCGTTCGAAATAGTCGAAACTGATTCCGAGCATCCCGTTCCACGCCTCGAAATCCACTCCTATGTTGAAGGTCTTGGACTTGAGCCAGGTTATGTTCGTGTTCGGGAGCGGAGAAGTGGTGACTCCATAGACCATCTCGCCGTTGATGAGGTAGGCCGGGGCGTAGCCGGAGTAATAGCCCTTCTCTCCGTCGTTTCCGGTGGCCGGATAGACATAGCCGGAAAGCCATTCGTAGTTGAGTTCGCTGTCGTCTCCGAGCGAACCGTAGCTCGCCCTTATCTTGAACTGGTTGATGAACGAAAGCCAGCTGCAGTTCTTGAAGAAAGGCTCTTCGGAGATGCGCCAGCCCACGGAAGCCGACGGGAAGAATCCCCAGCGGTGTCCCGGGGCGAACTTGGACGAGCCGTCGTAGCGGAACTGCGCCTCGAAGAGGTAGCGGTTGTCGTAGGCGTAGTTCACACGGCCGATAAGCGCCTGATATGCAAGGTCATAGAACGAGCCTATGCTGCTGTTGATGTCAACGAATGTGGACTGTGTCTTGTCCTTGAGAGCTGTGAGGTAAGGGGAGCTGAAGGCGAGGTCGCCGATGAGGTAGTAGTTGTCGCCCTTGCGCTTCTGCGCCTCGTAGCCGAAAGTCGCCCCGACCTCGTGCCTGTCCGCGAAAGTGCGGTTGTAGTTGAGGAGAATCTGGCCGAGAGCCTGCCACTTGGTGTAGTTCTCGCGGGTCAGACGGTCGGAGTGGTCGGAGAATTCCTTCGCCACATACTCTCCGGTAAGCTCGTCCTGAGCGTAGAGGTTGTAGGACTTGCGGAAGAATTCGTTGTCGTCGTAGCGGAAGTCGTAGCTCGCCATCCCCTTGAGGGATAGACCCTTGAGGACATCAGTAAGAGTACCGAAGTCATATTCGAGCGATGCGGAGGACTGGAACTGCTTTTCGCGGTAGTCCTTGTAGCCGGAGACCGAGCGTGTCATCATCGCCACTGTGTTCTGCATCAGGTCGAGACCTTCGTAATTGAGCATCGTCTGCGCGTCATCCACATAGGCCGGGAAGAGCACGCCCTGCTTCCAGAGGTTGCGGATGAGGGACACCGCGTCCGAGTCCGGAGTGCTGCGGTTGTCGGCTATTCCGCTGAGGTTCAGATTGAACTTGAGCCCACGGACGAGTTCCGCGTCGATGTTCGAGCGGATGTTGTATTTGGAATAATTGAGGTCGCGGGAGCGGAAGAATCCCTCCTGGTAGAGGTAGCCCATACTCACATAGTACCGGCATTTTTCGTTTCCTCCGGATATGCTGACGTCGTGCTGGGTCTGAGGGGACATGTTCGAGAACACGAGGGAGTTCCAGTCAGCGGCCTTGCGCGTGCCGTTGGCGTACTGCTCCATGAAGTCCTTGGTGAAGGTGACTGAGCCGCTTCCGTCGGATTTGTTCAGGGCCATCTCGTTGTAGAGGGTCATCGCGCCCTGTGCATCGGCGAGCTTCGGCATCGTGGAAGGCATCTGGAAGGTGAACGAGCCGTTGTACTGCACGGAAGCCTTGCCCTCGGAGCCTTTCTTCGTGGTCACGAGCACGACTCCGTTTCCTCCCCGGACACCGTAAATCGCGGCGGAAGCGTCCTTGAGGACTGATACGTTCTCTATGTCGTTGGCGTTCAGCCTCTGGAAATCCTCGGTCGAACGGGGAACCCCGTCTATGACTATGAGCGGTTCGCCGAGTCCACGGATGTCCATGCTGTTGTTGTATGTTCCCGGCTCGGCCGACTTCTGCCACACGCGCACGCCCGGCACACGGCCGGTGAGCATGTTCTGCGGATTCTCGTTCCTTGTCTTTATCATGTTTCCGCCGTCCACGCCTGACACCGCGCCCGTGAGCGAACCGCGTTTCTGCGTGCCGTAGCCCACGACGACAACGGATTCGAGCCAAGTGTTGTCGGCGGCCATCACGACATTGATGAGATTCCGTCCGCCGACGGATTCATATTTCGTCGCGAAACCGAGGAAAGAGAACTCCAGCACGGCGTCGGAGGCCGTCTGAATCTCAAATTTCCCGTCCATATCCGTCGCGACTCCGGTCTTCGAGCCTTTCACCATCACGTTCGCCCCGAACACCGGTTCCGCCGACTCGTCGACGACCGTTCCCTTCACCGTGATTGTCTGGGCGTTCAGTCCTATCGCCGCAAACAGTGAAACCGCGATTATCAGTATCTTTTTCATATATAAGTATTATTCAATTTGTGACAGCTGCCATTTTGCGAGGACGGCATACTCAGCCGCGAAAGCGAAAGTGAACATGGCCTCGACATTGTTCTTTGAAGCGGCGGAATTCCAGCCGTAGAGCAGGCTCGTGGGCAGCATGTTGTTTTTCAGGTAGTTGTCCCACGCGTAATCGAGATTGTTCTGGAAGGTTCCGATGTTCACCGCGACATTGTCGTAGTGCGCCGACACGTCGACCCAGCCGCGCATCAGCACCCCGTTGAACCAGTTGTTGAATCCGTCTATGGCATATTCGTAATACCCCGGACGGTCGGAGGATTTCTTCGCGAAACAGAGGAACGCGGACGATGACAGCGAAATCATGTCGTCAAGGTAGGACTGTTCTCCAGTGGCTCTGTAGAGATCCGCCGCGCCGGAGAGCATCGTTCCGGAGTTGTAGGAATATGCCTCGCCTGTCGGGGATTCCTCCTCGTTGTGCCCCCGGTATCTCACGCCGTCCACGGTCTCGTAGGCGATGTTGTCGCCGCCCCAGCCCTTCGCGCCGAGCATGTCCCAATAGACCCCGTCGGTGCGTCGGTAGAGATGTGAGCGCTGGAAAGCATAGACTTTCTTCGCGTACATGAGATAGTATTCGCTCTTTTTCATCTGCTTTGTCAGCCGGGCCTTGTTTTCTCCTATGTATCTGTAAGTCACCTCGTCGGACTTCCCGCCGTAGATTTCGGAAAGCCGGACGAGCGGGCTGATGAACGGCCCGTTGCTGCACGAATGCTTGGTGTAGTAGCCCGGACCCCAGACTATGCCTCCGTGTTCGTTTCCTTCGGAGTCGAGGGTGGTGTCCCAGCCGTCAATCACATATTCCGCGAGATACTCCGCCTTTTCAAGATAGCGTTTCTCTCCGGTGAGGTCGTATGCCTCAATCAGTTCGCGGATGAGCCACTGCTGGTCGTCATATACGTTCTCCCGTCCCTCCACGGCCGCTTTCCCGGGGCTTGAGGATCTGTTCACTCCATAGACCGTCCATTCCTTTGTCTGCGTGTATGACGTGAGGGAGTATGTGCCCTCGTACCATTTGAGGTTGTCCACGAGATCCGAGAGGATGGCGCTGTAGGAAGCGAAGAAGTTGTCGTAGAAACTCTCCTCTCCGGCATCTTTAAGCGCCTGAAGGGAGTGCAGGACGGAGTTCACCGCTTCGATGGCGCTGGTGTACATCCACACGCTGCCCTTCTCCGAGGACTTGACTCCGGTGAAAGGATTGTAGTATCGGGACATCGCGCTGCCGTCTTCTGAAAAATAGTTTGTCCTTGCGGCGGCGACCAGACTCATGGCCCGGGTGAGGTTGCGCCTTGCAAGCGCGACTTTCTCCTCGCGTGCGCCGTCACCGTCCGGGGACGGACTGACCGGATTTTCCGGGCTGCTGCATGAAACGCAGCCGGCGAGGAAGATTCCCAGCAGCGAAACGAATATGGAACGATTGATTGTCATTTTGTCAACGAAGAATGGAGCATGTGCCGAATCCTCCCTCGGAAAGGCCGATCCGCAGAATGATCCGCATGAATGAAAGGTACGGGGATGACCGGACCCATTTCCAGCCATCCCCACACCATTGACGCCGTTATTTCAAAGCGATGCTGTAGATGCTGAGCTTGTTCTCGTCACCGTTGTCAGTGCCCTTGAAAACAGCGAGGGCAAGAACCACGTTCTTCCCGTTGAATTCGGAAAGGTCGTAGCTGAACGTTGCGTAAGCGTCCGGATCGTCCGCGCTGCCTCCTTCGTGGCAGAACTTCCAGCATCCGTCTGCGGCAGCCTCGCCCACGGAAGCCTTAGGAGTGACGTGCTTCACCGCACCGTCTTCCGTGATTGCGGTGAGCTTGAAGAACGTGGCATTTTCAGAATGGAAGTTGCGTGCCTTGAGAGTAAGTTTGTTGTGCCCTGCGGCAATCGCGAACTTAGCATAGAAATACGATTCCGGTTCAGTTGTGCTGACTCTTGTTCCGCCGCCGCGTGTCTTCATCACGAAACCCTCGCCGGCCTGCGGCTCGTTGTCCTTCTGAACCGGCATGCAAGACCACCAGCCTGCGAAATGTCCGACAGTCCTGTATGTCTTGTAGGCGTCGCGGTATTTCGCCGGGCTGTCCTCGTCTGTCCATCCGTCCTGCGGAAGTCCGGTGAACTCGCTGAACTCGGTGACAGGCATGGTCGAGCGGACCATCTCCATGGTCATCTTGTAACCGGCGTCAAGCCCGGAGACCGCCTCGCCAGGAAGGTAGCCCCACTCGGACGGCTGCTCTTTGGCGAATGCCAGACGACGGAGCACGAGCTGTTTCCAATAGTCGCCGGTCTCCCAACGGTAGGTTCCGATTGCGATGACAATCTCCTTGCCGACATACTTCGACAGGTCGAACTTATGGTCAGGATTGGTGTAGCTTTCATTCCATGAAGTAATCTGCTCTCCGACAAGCTCGGCGACAGGATCCGCGGCGCTGAGGTCAATCGCCATCACGCCCCAGTGGCAAGGCGCGTCCTCGGAAGAGGCGTGCGTGCGCATCTTTATCGACAGAATGCAGTTGTCTTCGGTGATCTTCTTGCGTCCGGCGAGATAGGAGTCGAAGTTCTCGTGATCGGCAGGATTTTTCCAGTCGCCGTTTTCCTCACTGTTGCGGATCTGGATCGTGGTGCCCTCGTTCTGCTCCTCCCACCAGCCGTACCAGCTCGTGAACGTTCCCATGAAGTCGGTTGACCAGTCGAAATGAGGATAATCGTCTCCGTTCTTTCCTCCACGGTACTCGTTGTAGTGCCATACGTCGACTTTCTTCAGATCTTCGGCCGTCGCGCCCGGAAGAATCTCCTTCGCGCCCATGCGCACGTCTTCGAGGGTCACGGTGAAATCGCCCGTGAACTGGCTCTTGCTGACTGTGCGGGTCACGTCGACGCATCCGGCTGCCGAGAACACGAGAGTGTAGTCGTCAACGGTAAGGCCTTCGAAAGTGTAAACTCCGTCGGCTCCGGTCTCAGTCGTCTTCGTGCCGTTGAGTTTCACCGTGACGCCCGCCATTCCGGCGTTGTCGTTCTTCGCGTCGATGCACTTTCCGGTGATTTTCGCGCTTGAGATATACATCACCACGTCAACGGTCGCCTTGCCGCTTTTGAAAGCGGTAGCCGCAACCTGGGACGTGACGTCGGCATATCCGTCCTTTTTGAAGACGATGGTCTGCTTGGTCATCGGAACTTCATTGAGAGCGTAGGAGCCGTCGACCGCCGTCTTGGTCTTGATTTCGGTTCCGCTCACGGAAACCTCCACGTCTATGAGGGGTGTGCCGAGTTCGCTTGTGACGATGCCGGCAACTGAGCCTTTTTCGACTTCCGCCGCGCCTTCGAGCTTCTTGCAGGAATCAGCCATTATCGCCCCTCCCACGAATGCGAGGGTCATGGCCGCCAAGGATAAAATTTTAGTGACTTTCATTTTGTTGAAATTTTAATGATTAGTGAATGCAAAGTAAACCGGACATGATTAAATATACAGTTAAT
>CAVFTG010000030.1:437-6446 GCA_963625415.1 Barnesiella intestinihominis | reverse complement strand
ACAGTTAATGGACGATTAATTCATAAAAATCTTCAATTAATTTTACGATATTTTTTCGGCATTTCAGCATTTTTCCTACCTTTACGCAAAGTTTTTCGGTTAAATGACGGTTATCCGCAGGATTATCCGACCTCTGACGAAGGGATTCGGAACCGGCAACCGGCATGACGACCGGAGACGACAATCAGACATAACAATCAGACATGACAATCCGACAGACAACCCGACAGACAACCCGGCAGACCGTTCTCACATTGTGCGCCCTCGCGTCATGCGCCGCAGCGGCGTTCCTGCTTCCGGCCGGCGAAATATCCGCGCAGGGACTGGGCTTTCACGGAATGGACCACAGGATTGACCGGCGCACGTCGTGGAACGTGTTCGGAGACCGGCCGGAAACCTTCGACGGGGAGATTCGGCTTGAATTCGAGCTCTACACGCAGCCGTCGTCGGAATTCGGCTACTTCTTCCGTCTCAAGGACGAGGGCGGCAGCCGCAGAATCTGGAACCTCTCCTACGACAGCAGGGGCGACAGCATAGTGGTGCGGCTCAACGAGGAGGGGCGGCAGAGTCTCATCAAGGCGGCGATCGCCCACGACGGCATGAAACATCTGCACTGGAACCGGGTGGGCATCGGCTTCGACCTGAAAAGGGATTCCGTGCGGCTCGACATCGCGGGGAAAAGCTTCCGCGCACATTTTCCGGGGCTTCCCGACAGAATCAGGGCGGCGGTGGTCTTCGGCCGCAGCGACCACATCATCGACGTGCCGTCCTTCGCCGTCAGGGAGCTGCGCATCGGCGGCGGGGGCAGGAGCTTCTACTTTCCGCTGGACTTCACTGAGGGCAACATCGTCTGCGACTCCCGCTTCAGGGTCGAGGGACGGGTCGAGAACCCGGAATGGCTGATAAACGACGCGATGCGTT
Source organism: Barnesiella intestinihominis (assembly GCA_963625415.1). GTDB lineage: Bacteria > Bacteroidota > Bacteroidia > Bacteroidales > UBA932 > Cryptobacteroides. The sequence continues at coordinate 5,525 of CAVFTG010000030.1, read as the reverse complement.
GGAAAGAACGGGCGTGCTTCAGCTACGTCGACATAGCCGGGGCGTGCTACAATCCCGTCCGCAAGCAATTCTGCTATTTCACGGACAAGGATATGACAGTGCTCGACCTCATGAAGGACAGGACCGGAAGACATTCATTCAGCTCTCCATGCCCGGTCGTGATGAAGCTCGGGAACAATGTCGTCTCCGAAGACGGGAACAGCATCCTCTGCTACGAGCTGTACAACGACGAAGCCCCCGAGGGAAGCCCGTCGGCGGCGAGACTCGACCTCGACACTTATGAGTGGAAGACGGTCAGCACTGACAGACTGGGTATGCCGATGCACCACCACTGCGGCTTCATCAATCCGGCGGACGGCCGCTATGTCATACTCGGAGGTTTCGGGAACATGCTCTACAACGGCGACTTCCATGAATTCGACGAGGTCTCCGGCCATTGGAATGAAATCTGGCACAATCACGGCGGCGACATCATCCAGCCGCGTTATTTCACCTCCGCCGGCACTGACGGCGAGTCGGTCTACATCTACGGGGGTATGGGCAACGAATGCGGGGAACAGGTCGTCGGAAGACGGTATTTCTATGACCTCCACCGCATAGACCCGAAAACGGGCTTCTGCAGCCTTCTGTGGACGCAGGACGGCAAGGACGGCGACACTGCGGCGGGAAACGGAGACGGAGGCGGGACGGCGGGACGCGAAGAGGGCGACAAGGTGCCGGTGCGCAATCTCATCGTGGACGGAGACTGCTTCTACACCCTGCGATACCCGGAGTACGTCGGGCAGTCCGAACTCCTGCTCTACCGCATCTCCATCTCCGACGGGACGACGGAGCGGCTCTGCAACAGCATCCCCATAGTCTCCGACAAGATGAGGACGAACGCCAACATCTACCTCGACAGGAATCTCGGATGCTTCTTCGCCACGGTGCAGGAGTTCGAGGACGACATAAAATCGACTCTCAAGATATATTCGCTCGCCTATCCTCCGGTGACGGAAAAGCCCGGAATTTCCGACGCCCGGAGACGGTTCAGGGTGTTTCTCACCCGTTACGGCCTCCTCTCCGGAATCGCGGCGGCGGTTCTGCTCGCGGCGGCCGGGTATGCCCTTAGCAGGATGCTGAGAAAGCGGCGTGGTGACAGCCCGGTGACCGGAGGGCCGGTGAACCGCAGGATATTCAGGAAAGAGCAGAAGAACGACAGCATATCCCTGTTCGGCGGTTTCACCGTCACGGGGCACGACGGGACGGACATCACTTCCGGATTCACGAACCAGCAGATCATGATTCTCTGCCTGCTGATAAAGCGCGGGGAGAACGGGATGTCCAGCAAACGCCTGAGCAGCATCCTGTGGCCGGACAAGGAGGAGGACAAGGTGAAAAACTCGCGGGGCGTGGCGATCAACAACCTGCGCCGCTCCCTTTCGAAGCTCGAAGGGGCTGCGGTGACCTACCGCGACGGGCGCTACTACCTCGAGCTGAACCCGCCTTGCAGCTGCGACTGGTTCGAGCTGAACGCGGCTCTGAAGGAGAAGAATCTCGACAGGAACAGGATTCTCGGGATAATCTCCGGCGGGAAGTTCCTCAAGTCCATAAGCGACGAAATCTTCGACGACTTCAAGGAGAAGGCGGAGAACATCGTGTTCCCGCTGCTTCACGAGGAGCTTGACGCAAGGTTCAGGGCGAAGGAATATGAGGCCGTATGCGAAATCGGGGAGATGATCGCGGTCATAGACCCGACCGACGAGACCGCCCTGCGCACGGTAATCAGGGCGATGCGGCGGCAGAAGCGCACGGAAGAGGCTCTGGTCGTGTATGCCGCCTTCTGCGCCGGATACAAGAAGGCCAACGACACCGACTTCGGCGTTCCGTTCAAGGAACTTTGATTTTAAAACATTCATCTATGGCAAGTTATCTCCAGATTGAAAATATATCGAAATCCTATGGCCCCAAGGTTCTCTTCGAACATATAGGATTCAACGTCAACGAAGGGGACAAAATTGCGCTGATTGCGCCTAACGGCACGGGAAAGACGTCGCTGATGAGGATTCTCGCCGGGAAAGACAAAAGCGACTCCGGCGGAAAGGTTCTGTTTCTCAAGGACATACGCATAGCCTTTCTGGAGCAGGACTATGATTTTGACCCGGAGAAGGGAATTCTCCGGCAGATTATGGACGGCAGCGGGGAGTTCACCTCCCATCTCGATGCGGAGCGCCTGTGGGAATATGAACTCCGCGTGAAGCGGCTGCTGACGGACTTCGGTCTGACTGATTTCGGACAGCCCATGAAGGAGCTTTCCGGAGGCGGGGTCAAGAGGGTCGCTCTCGCGCAGATGCTCGCCACGGAGGCGGATTTCCTGATCATGGACGAGCCGACGAACCACCTCGACATAGACGCGATTGAGTATCTTGAAGCATTCCTCAAGCGTTCGCGCTGCACGCTGCTGATGGTCACGCACGACCGCTATTTCCTCGACAGCATCTGCAACATCGTGATGGAGATGGACCACGGAGCGGTCTACACCTACCGGGGCGACTATCAGAACTATCTTGAAAAGCGCGACGAGCGCATCTCCAACTGGAACGCGCAGACGGACAAGGTGCGCAACATCCTCCGCCGTGAGCTTGAATGGATGCGCAGCACGCCCTGCGCCCGGAGCGGGAAGGCGAAGTACAGGATTGACGCGTTCCACGAACTGAAGGACAGGGCGGAGGAGGTCTGCACGACAAAGTCGGTGGACATGTCGGCGGTCGCATCCGGGATGAGCGGGAAAGGGTTCTCGAGCGGGGCGAAACTCGCGAACAGGCTGGGGACCAAAATCATAGACTGCAAGGACGTGAGCTTTTACTATGGCACTGACTGCTACCTTGACCATTTCAGCTATAAGTTCCAGAAATGCGACCGCGTCGGAATCGTCGGGCGCAACGGAGTGGGAAAGAGCACTTTCATAGACCTTCTCACCGGCTGTCTCCAGTGCTGCTCCGGCACGATTGAACGCGGCGAGTCACTGAAAATCGGCTACTACCGTCAGGAGGGGATGAGTTTCGATGAAGACCAGACCGTTCTGGAGACCGTGAACGACACGGGGCTGCTGAACCGCTTCCTCTTCCCGCACGACATGCTCAACAACAAGGTTTCGAAACTCAGCGGAGGGGAACGGCGCAGGCTTTACCTGCTGACCATACTGATGCGGCAGCCGAACATGCTGATTCTCGACGAGCCGACCAACGACCTCGACATCATGACGCTGAACATCCTTGAGGAGTATCTCTCGGAATATCAGGGCAGTCTAATCATCGTTTCCCACGACCGCCATTTCCTCGACCGTCTCGCGGAGCATCTTCTGGTTTTCTGCGGCGACGGGGTCGTGAAGGATTTCATCGGCAATTTCAGTTCGTACCGGGCATATATGAAGGACTATGAGTCAGCCCGGAAGGCGGAGCAGCGCGAAAAGGAGAAGAAGGAGAAGACAGGCGGCGCGGGTTCGGGGAAATGCTCCGGAGGTGCGGAGTCCGTGAACGGCTCCGGAGGCATCTCAGGAGGCGGTTCCATGGGCAATCATGGGAAGGAGGGGAAGAAGAAGCTGACATGGAAGGAAGAGCGCGAAATGGAGGCTCTCGAAGCGGAGCTCAAGGCGCTGTCGGACGAGAAGGCGGCTCTTGAAGCGCGGCTTTCCGCCCCGGAGATGACATATGGGGACATTCAGAAGGCCTCCGAACGCATCGGGGCCATAATATCACGAATCGACGAGGCCGAATTCCGGCTGCTGGAACTTTACGACAAGGCGTGAATGCCTGAAGGTCACTCGCCGACAAGGCGTGAAGCCGCGATGTCACTCGGCCGCTCCGGTGACCACACGCTCGATGCGGCGCGGGACCGAGGTGATGATTTCGTAGGGGATGGTCCCGAGGATGGAGGCGAGTTCGGAGATTGTCGGATCTTTCCCGAATATGGTGACGGTGTCGCCCACCTGCGCCGGCACGCCCGTTATGTCGAGCATGCACATGTCCATGCAGATGTTCCCGATGGTCGGCACTCTTTTCCCGTTCAGCAGAAAGGAGCAGTCGCCGCAGCCGAGCCGGCGGTCGATTCCGTCGGCATAGCCCACCGGGATGGTCGCGATTACCGTCCCTTCCGGAGCAATCTTCCCGTGACGGTCGTAGCCTATGGTTCCGTCTTCGGGACGCAGATGCTTGATTTGCAAAATCTTGCACTTGAACGATGCGACTGGTTCAAGCTTCACCCCCTCAAGCGCGCTGATGCCGTAGATTCCGATTCCGAGCCGGACCATGTCGAACTGATACTGCGGAAACCGCTCTATGCCGGCGGAATTGAGTATATGCCACATGGGCTTATACCCCAGCGATTCCGTCAGCGCGAGGGCATTGCTCCGGAACATTTCAATCTGTCCGAGTGTGAAAGCGTCGCTCGAAGGGTCCTCGGCCGCCGCGAGATGGGAGAATATGGATTTCACCCGCACCCGGTCAGTTGACGAGAGATAGTCCTCAAGTTCTCCGAGTTCGGAGGTCATGAATCCGAGGCGGTGCATTCCTGTGTCGAGTTTGACGTGGACCGGATAGTCCTTGATTTCCCTCCGCTTCAGGACATCGCAGAACTCTTTGAGTGAGCAGAGGTTGGGTATGCTCGGTTCGAGATTGTTGTCTATGATTTCGTCGAAGAAGTCGGTTCCCGCCGTGAGCACGAGTATCGGCTTGTGAATCCCGGCGGCGCGAAGTTCCATCCCCTCGACGGGATAGGCCACGGCAAGATAGTCCGCCCCGGCGTTTTCCATCATGCGGGAGAATTCCGCCGCCCCGTGTCCGTAGGCGTTCGCCTTGACGAGCACGAGCAGTTTCGTCTCCGGCTTCAGAAGATTCCTGAAATATCCATAGTTTGACCGACAGGCCGGGAGACTCAGCTCCAGACGCGAAAAGTCATTCTCTCCAAACATGTTAGCGAATGTTTTTGTAATGCTTGCCGTCCGCCGCGGACCTCCGGAGCATCGGCCGATGCCGTACGCGTCTGGGCAAACCGGCTGCAAAAGTACCACTTTTTCCATGAATTTTTCACATCCCGGCAAGGATTCTCCCC
>CAVFTG010000030.1:0-427 GCA_963625415.1 Barnesiella intestinihominis | reverse complement strand
CCCCACAAAACGGAGATTTGCACGACTTTTGCCATGGCATCCCCCGTTTGCGCCGCAAGACGATGCCGAAAGCGCATGAAAATACAATGAATATGAAAACAAGCTACCTTTTTCTCGCCGAAGGATTCGAAATCGCCGAGGCGATGTGTCCCGTGGATATGATGACGCGCGGGGGAATTCCCGTGAAGACAGTGTCGGTTTCTGAAGAAAAGACGGTGAAAAGCTCCAAGGGAATCAGCGTCATCGCCGATCTCGCATGGGGCGGATTCCTGAAAGAACTTGACGGACAACGGATTGACGGTGAAGGGGTACTCGTCTTCCCGGGAGGGATGCCCGGTTCGACGAATCTTGCGGCCAAGGATGAACTGATGGAAATCGCGCAGAGACATTTCGACATGGGCGGAATCACGGCCGCCATCTGCGCAGC
>CAVFTG010000029.1:0-15438 GCA_963625415.1 Barnesiella intestinihominis | reverse complement strand
AGTTCGCGACTGACATCAACAACGTGATGTACGCCTACATCGACAGGAAGAAGAAGCTCCCGGTCACCACTCTTCTCCGCGCAATCGGATTCAACGGTGACAAGGACATCATAGACATATTCGGTCTCGCCGACGAAATCGAGGTGACTCCGGAGAACCTTGAGAAGTTCCAGGGCAGGAAACTCGCCGCGAAGGTGCTGAAAACCTGGATTGAGGACTTCGTGGACGAGGACACCGGAGAGGTGATTCCTGTCGAGAGGACGACCGCCATAGTCGAGCGCGGCGAGATTCTCGGCCCGGAAACCATCGAGAAACTCGCCGAGACGGACGTGAAGACCATCCTTCTCCAGAAAGAGGACGCGAACGTCAACGAGTACGCAATCATCTACAACACTCTCCAGAAAGACCCGACGAACACCGAAACGGAGGCTGTCACGTACATCTACAAACAGCTCCGCAATTCGGAACCGCCTGATGAGGCGACAGCGAGGGATGTCATCGACAAGCTCTTCTTTTCGGACAAGAGATACGACCTCGGCGATGTCGGAAGGTACCGCCTCAACAAGAAACTGAATCTCACGATTGATGACAATGTGCGTGTGCTCACGAACACCGACATCATCGAGATCATCAAATACCTCATCCAGCTCATCAACGCGAAAGCCGTTGTGGATGACATCGACCACCTCAGCAACCGCCGTATCAGGACAGTGGGCGAGCAGCTCGCCAACCAGTTCAACGTCGGACTTTCGAGGATGGCGAGGACAATCCGCGAGAGGATGAACGTCAGGGACAGCGAGCAGTTCGCTCCGACCGACCTGATCAATGCGAAGACTCTGTCTTCCGTCATAAATTCGTTCTTCGGAACCAGCCAGCTCTCCCAGTTCATGGATCAGACCAACCCGCTTTCGGAGATGACCCACAAGAGGCGTCTCTCGGCTCTCGGCCCGGGCGGTCTTTCAAGGGACAGGGCCGGATTCGAGGTCCGCGACGTGCACTACACCCATTACGGCCGTCTGTGTCCTATCGAGACGCCTGAAGGTCCGAACATCGGCCTCATATCGTCCCTGTGCGTATATGCCCGCATCAACAATCTCGGCTTCATCGAGACTCCGTACCGCAAGGTGGAGAACGGAAAGGTCGATTTGAGCAGCGGCGGATGGCAGTACATGAGCGCTGAGGAGGAGGAGAACCAGATGGTGTCCCTCGCCAACGTGAAGATGGACGACGACGGGAACATACTCGAAGACCGCATCCTCTGCCGTTACGGCGCCGATTTCCCGGTGGTGACGAAAGAGGAGGTAAACTATATGGACGTTGCGCCGAATCAGATTGCTTCAGTCGCCGCTTCCCTCATCCCGTTCCTCGAGCACGATGACGCCCACCGTGCACTGATGGGCGCGAACATGATGAGACAGGCGGTTCCGCTTCTCAGCCCGGAGGCTCCTATCGTGGGGACCGGCCTGGAGGAGAGGGTCTGCCTCGATTCACGCACGCAGGTCATGGCGGAGCGCGGCGGAGAAGTCGTCTATGTCGATGCGAAGGAAATCCACGTGAAGTACGACCGCAGCGATGACGAGAAGTTCGTAAGTTTCAGCGATGACATCACCGTATATCAGCTTCCGATATACAGAAGGACGAACCAGAGTACCACCATCCTCCTCAAGCCGATTGTCCGCAAGGGGGACAGGGTCGAGAAGGGGCAGGTCCTCACGGAGGGCTACGCGACCCAGAACGGAGAACTCGCCCTCGGACGCAACCTCAAGGTGGCGTTCATGCCTTGGAAAGGCTACAACTACGAGGATGCGATCGTGCTTTCCGAGAGGATGATCCGCTGGGATGTCCTCACGTCGATCCATGTCGAGGAATATATCACCGAAGTGCGTGACACCAAGCGCGGCATGGAGGAGCTTACTTCCGACATCCCGAACGTCAGCGAGGATGCCACGAGAAATCTCGACGAGAACGGCATCATCCGTGTCGGTGCGCACATCGAGCCGGGTGACATCATGATAGGCAAGATTACACCTAAGGGAGAGAGCGACCCTTCTCCGGAGGAGAAGCTTCTCCGGGCGATTTTCGGCGACAAGGCCGGAGACGTGAAGGACGCTTCCCTCAAGGCCAACCCTTCCCTCGACGGCACCATCATCAAGACCGCCCTCTATTCGAAGGCGGGCAAGGAGTCGGGCGCCAACAAGCGTCAGGCCAAGGCCGACATGAAAGTGCGCGTCGAGAAGGCTGAGGAAGAGTTCAATGTCAAGGCCGAGGCTCTCAGGGCGCGGTTCCTCGACAAACTCGCGGTTCTCGTGGAAGGGAAGAAGAGCGCCGGTGTCAGCGACCTCTATGGAGTGGAAATCATCCCGAAGGGCGAAACCATCAAGGTTTCCGTTCTCCGTGACATCGATTACGAAAACATAAACACGAGCAAGTGGACTTCCGAGAAGAACACCAACCTTCTCGTGAAGGAACTCATAAACAACTACTGCATCGCCTACAAGGAAGAAGCCGCGAGGTCAAAGCGTGAAATCGACAGGATAAAGGTCGGTGACGAACTTGCCAACGGCGTGCTTCAGGTGGCGAAGGTTTATGTGGCGAGAAAGAGAAAAATCAGGGTGGGAGACAAGATGGCCGGCCGTCACGGAAACAAAGGTATCGTGGCCAAGGTCGTGCGTGACGAGGACATGCCGTTCCTTGAGGACGGAACACCGGTCGACATAGTTCTCAACCCTCTCGGCGTGCCTTCCCGAATGAACCTCGGTCAGATTTACGAGACCGTTCTCGGATGGGCCGGAGACGAACTCGGACTCAAGTTCTCCACTCCGATTTTCGACGGTGCGTCATTGGATGACATCTGCTCCTACACGGACAAGGCGGGTCTTCCGCGTTACGGAAAGACTTACCTCCGCGACGGAGGCACCGGAGACTGGTTCGACCAGCCTGCGACCGTCGGAGTCATCTATATGATCAAGCTGGGTCATATGGTCGACGACAAGATGCACGCGAGATCCATAGGCCCGTACTCCCTCATCACCCAGCAGCCGCTCGGCGGTAAGGCGCAGTTCGGAGGACAGCGTTTCGGAGAGATGGAGGTCTGGGCCCTCGAGGCGTTCGGCGCCGCCAATGTCCTTCAGGAGATTCTCACCGTCAAGTCCGATGACGTGACCGGCCGTTCAAAGACTTATGAGGCTATAGTGAAGGGTGATCTCATGCCGACGCCGGGCATTCCGGAGTCGCTCAACGTCCTTCTTCACGAACTCCGCGGTCTGGGTCTCAAGGTCACTCTCGATTAGTAACGGTTAATTTGAAATTTTAGAAATATGCCGACTTTTAATAAAGATAACAAGGTTAAAAGCAATTTCGAAAGAATCAGCATAGCTCTCGCTTCTCCCGAAGACATCAAGGAAAGGTCTTCGGGAGAGGTTCTGAAGCCGGAGACGGTCAACTACAGGACCTACAAGCCTGAGAGGGACGGACTTTTCTGCGAGAAGATTTTCGGTCCGACGAAGGACTACGAGTGCCACTGCGGCAAGTACAAGAGAATCAAGTACCGCGGAATCGTCTGCGACCGTTGCGGTGTCGAGGTGACAGAAAAGAAAGTCCGCAGGGAGAGGATGGGACACATCGAACTCACCGTTCCCGTCGCGCACATCTGGTATTTCAAGTCAGCTCCGAACAAGATTGCGGCTCTTCTGGGCATAGCGGCCAAGAAACTCGAGTCAGTCATATATTATGAAAAGTATATCGTGACGGCTCCGGGTCAGACAGGTCTCCAGAAACTGGATCTTCTTTCCGAGGACGAATATCTCGAGATACTTGCGCAGTATCCTGACAACCAGAATCTTTCGGAAGACGATCCGGGCAAGTTCAAGGCCGGGATGGGCGCCGAGTCAATCTATGATCTCCTCAAGGAAATCGACATCGATTCTCTCGCGAAGGAACTCCGCACGAAGATGCTCACCGAAACTTCCCAGCAGAGGAAGGCCGAGGCTCTCAAGCGGCTTTCAATCGTGAAGTGGTTCCAGGAGTCCAAGGGAATCAACCGTCCTGAATGGATGATTCTCAAGGTCATCCCGGTCATCCCGCCGGATCTCCGTCCGCTCGTTCCTCTCGATGGAGGACGTTTCGCGACATCCGACCTCAACGACCTCTACAGAAGGGTCATCATACGCAACAACCGCCTCAAGAGGCTCATCGAGATAAAGGCTCCGGAAGTCATCCTCCGCAATGAGAAGCGCATGCTTCAGGAGGCCGTGGATTCCCTCTTCGACAACTCCAAGAAGTCGAACGCAGTGAAGAGCGAGGCCAACAGGGCGTTGAAATCTCTCTCCGACAGCCTCAAAGGCAAGCAGGGACGTTTCCGCCAGAACCTCCTCGGAAAACGTGTCGATTACTCCGCACGTTCCGTCATCGTCGTCGGTCCTGAACTCAAGATGCACGAGTGCGGTCTTCCGAAGTATATGGCGGCCGAGCTTTACAAGCCGTTCATCATCAGGAAACTGATTGAGCGCGGCATCGTCAAGACGGTCAAGTCCGCGAAGAAGATTGTTGACAGGAAAGATCCTGTAATCTGGGACATCCTCGAGAACGTGATGAAGGGTCATCCGGTTCTTCTCAACCGCGCCCCTACTCTTCACCGCCTCGGTATCCAGGCGTTCCAGCCGAAGATGATTGAGGGCAAGGCAATCCAGCTGCATCCGCTCGCATGTACGGCGTTCAACGCCGACTTCGACGGTGACCAGATGGCGGTTCACCTTCCGCTCGGAAACGCGGCCATCATGGAGGCCCAGCTTCTCATGCTCGGCTCGCACAACATCCTCAATCCGGCTAACGGAACCCCTATCACCGTGCCTTCACAGGACATGGTGCTCGGACTCTACTACATCACGAAGCTCCGTCCGGGAGCGAAGGGCGAGGGTCTGAAGTTCTATGGTCCGGAGGAGGTCATCATAGCCCTGAACGAAAAGGCGATTGACATACACGCGAAGATTTTCGTCCGTCTGCCGAAGGACAAGACTGATCCGTCAAAGGGGACAGAGATGGTCGAGACCTCCGCAGGCCGCATCATAGTGAACCAGTTCGTTCCGACCGAGGTTCCTTATGTGAACGAGATTCTCGGAAAGAAGTCGCTCAGGAAGATCATCTCCGTCGTCATCAAGAATACGGGAGTCTCAAGGACCGCCCAGTTCCTCGATGACATCAAGAACCTCGGCTACCGCAAGGCGTTCGAGGGCGGTCTTTCGTTCAACCTCGGAGATGTCATCATTCCGGCGGAGAAGACTCAGCTGATTGAAGACGGCTACAAGACCGTCGAGGAAATCAAGGCGAACTTCCAGATGGGTTTCATCACCAACAACGAGCGTTACAACAAGGTCATCGACCTCTGGTCCGGCATCGACAACAAGATTACCAAGATTGTCGAGCAGCAGATTTCGACCGACCAGCAGGGCTTCAACCCTGTCTACATGATGCTTGATTCCGGAGCCCGCGGTTCCACACAGCAGATCAAGCAGCTCTGCGGTATGCGAGGACTTATGGCGAAGCCTCAGAAGTCCGGAGCGCAGGGAGCCGAAATCATCGAGAACCCTATCACCACCAACCTCAAGGAGGGAATGTCGGTGCTCGAGTACTTCATCTCCACGCACGGCGCCCGCAAGGGTCTTGCCGACACGGCGTTGAAGACTGCCGATGCAGGTTACCTCACCCGCCGTCTTGTCGATGTCTCCCATGATGTCATCATCAACGAGGAGGACTGCGGCACGCTCAGAGGACTCATCGCCACCGCGATCAAGAGTAAGGACGAGGTGGTCGAGTCGCTCGGCGAGAGAATTCTCGGACGTACTTCCGTCCACGACGTGTTCAACCCGCTTACCGGGGAGCTCATCGTGCCGGCAGGAGAGCAGATTACCGAAAATCTTGCGAACCTCATCGAGTCTCTGCCTATCGAGCAGGTTGAAATCCGTTCAGTGCTCACCTGCGAGTCCCGCAAGGGAGTCTGCGCGAAGTGCTACGGACGCAACCTCGCTTCCGGCAGAATGGTGGAGAAGGGAGAGGTTGTCGGAGTCATCGCCGCACAGTCGATCGGTGAGCCGGGTACACAGCTTACCCTCCGTACCTTCCACGTCGGAGGTACCGCTTCAAGTGCGGCTGCGGACAGCTCCATCACTTCCAAATATGACGGAAAACTCGAATTCGAGGAGCTCAGGACCATCGAGAGGGTTCTCGACGACGGTACGAAGCAGACGGTTGTCGTCAGCCGCACCACGGAAATCCGCATCATAGACGAGAACACAGGAATCACTTTCTCCCAGTATGACGTGCCTTACGGTTCAGTCCTCTACAAGAAAGACGGAGACAAGGTTCAGAAGGGAGACCTCATCTGCGAGTGGGACGCCTACAATGCAATCACCATCATCGAGACTGCCGGCATCGCGCGCTTTGACGGAATGGTCGAGGGCGAGAACTTCCGCGAGGAGGCCGCCGACGAATATTCTCTCAACCGCGACAAGGTCATCATCGAAGGCCGTGACAAGTCAAAGAACCCGAGCGTGCTCATCGTTGATGAGAACAACGAGATCAAGAAGCAGTACAACCTTCCTGTCGGCGCCCATGTCATGATAAGCGAGGGCGACGCGGTCAAGGTCGGAGACATAATCATCAAGATTCCGCGTGCAATCGGAAAGGCGAACGACATCACCGGAGGTCTTCCGCGTGTCACCGAGCTCTTCGAGGCCCGCAATCCTTCAAATCCTGCAATCGTTTCCGAAATCAACGGAGAAGTGTTCATGGGCAAAATCAAGAGGGGTAACCGCGAGATTGTCGTCCGCAACAAATCCGGAGTCGAGAAACGCTACCTCGTTCCTCTTACGAAGCAGATTATGGTTCAGGAGAACGACTATGTCAAGGCCGGCATGAGGCTTTCCGACGGCGCCGTTTCACCGACAGACCTGCTCCGTATCCTCGGCCCTATCAAGGTTCAGGAGTACATCGTCAATGAGATTCAGGAGGTTTACCGTCTTCAGGGCGTGAAGATCAACGACAAGCATTTCGAGATTATCGTCCGCCAGATGATGCGCAAGGTTCAGATTGACAATCCGGGCGACACGGAATTCCTTGAGGATGAACTTGTCGACAAGTGGGCTTTCATGGACACCAACGACAGCATCTACGGCAAGTTCTATGTCGTCGAGCACGGTGACTCGCAGCGTTTCGAGGAAGGTCAGGTCATCACTGCGAGGGAGCTTCGCAGCGAGAACTCTTCTCTCGAAAGGCAGGGACTCAAGCCGGTGGTTGTCCGCGAGGCAAGGCCGGCGACCGCAAGTCAGGTGCTCCAGGGTATCACCCGCGCCGCATTGAAGACCAACAGCTTCATCTCTGCGGCTTCCTTCCAGGAGACAACCAAGGTGCTCAGCGAGGCTGCAATCCGCGGCCGCGTCGATTATCTCGAGGGGCTTAAGGAGAATGTCATCTGCGGGCATGCCATTCCTGCCGGCACTGGACAGAAGGATTTCCAGGAGATTCTTGTGTCACCGGTGGTGGAAGACGCACAGACTGATTTGTCCGAACTTTAGGGGCGGGGCGCAGAAAAGGCGGTCTGCTGCGTTGGGCGGTTTGATGAAATCCTCACAACCGGGAGGTTGCTGCGGTTTCATCTTCACCGTCCGCCTTGCATCCCATCCTTTTCTGCATCCCCGCCATCCGGGCTTGTCTCGCAGTGATTCGTTGTTCGGGCTTATCTTGTAGTGATTCGCTGTTCGGGCTTGTCTTGAAATATGATTTGTTATAGGGAAGAGGGTGACTAAAAAGTCCCGCAGGGACCGCGCCGGAGGCGCGAGATACCCCTAATAGGGGTCGCAGACGACAGTCTGCGGGGGTTAGGAGATCCGAAGGAGGGTGAATAAAACACTTTTTAGTCACCCTCTTTTCTGTTTTTTTTTGGGGGGGGATATGACCTCCTGCCGGGCTTGCCTGACTTCCGCCGGTTTTTTGTGTTTTGAAATATTTGGATTAACTTCGCACGATACGCACGATAAAAACGATGCCTGCCATGCCTGATAGAAAACTCTCCAGATTTTCCATTGTCATACTGTCGCTGTGCGCCCTGCTTTTTGCCGCCGGCATAGTCTCGATATGCATAATCGACGATGACGCGACACAGAGCCGTCTCGCTTTCCAGACCTTCGAGGTCGCGCTCATGATGTTCCTGATTTTCGTTCCGAACATTCTGAACAGAATCATACACATAAAGATACCCCGTCTGATGGAGGTGATTTTCGTGGCATTCTGCTTCTGTTCACTGATTCTCGGTGACGTGGCGGACTTCTACGGGAAGTTCGGGTGGTGGGATTCGCTGCAGCACGGAATTTCCGGCGTGCTTCTGGGCATTCTCGGATATGCCATAATCAACACGTTCAACAGCATTGAGGGGAACAGGCTCAAATTCTCGCCGGTGTTCGTCTCCCTCTGGGTGATGTGTTTCGCTCTTGCGACGGGGGCGGTGTGGGAAATCATCGAGTATGTCACGGACGGACTTTTCGGACTGAATTCGCAGCAGTATCTCACGACTCCGGGCACATTCGACAACGCTGTTCCGCTCGAGGGACACGAGGCGTTGAGAGACACCATGGAAGATCTGATGCTTGATTTCGCTGGTTCTTTCCTCATTTCAGTGATAGGTTATTTCGACCTCAAGAAACAGCGCCGAGGCATCGCCGACCTGACCCTTGAGCCGTCTTCAGGAGACTCCGAATGAGTTCGGAAACTCCGATGGCGGACGGATCCGGAAATCCTGCCTGGGGGGGGCGGAGCACTTCGTGTCCACCGTTCAGACATCTTTGGCATCAGGATTCCCGTCGTCCATGATTTTGAACTTTCTCACCACGCTAAGCGCCAGAGCCAGGTCGTCGATGATGGACTCCTGCTTTCTCACGATTTCTTCCAGACGGATGTTTTTCGCTCTCTCGACATTCAACAGACTTTCATACTCGTCCCGCATCTTCGCCGTCCGGTCGGAATCCCGCTCCCGGGTCATGTAGGGAGCCGCGTCTTCTTCAAGATTGCTCCTCCCCGGCTGTTCCGCAGTCAACAGCAGGTCAAAGTCGTCGATGTCCAGCAATCCGGCGATTATCGGCACCATCGGATGTATGAGATTTGTCTTTCCGCTTTCTATGCTTCTGTAGGTGGTGACTGAGGTTCCGATTAACGCCGCCATGTCCTCCTGTGTGTATCCCTTGGCCTTTCTGAAACGGAAGATGTTGTCCTTTATTGACTTGTTGTCCATCCCGTTCAACTTTATTTTTGTCAAGTCCCGCACTTGCGAAATTTGAGCGATATTCTTGTTGTTTTTCGCAAAATTAAGACAGAAACACGAACAAAAACAGCAAGCGTAACTTGCGAATGACAAGTTTTGCTTGCTGTTTTTGAAAATTCCGGTGTCTTTCCGCCGGCATGAAAAGGACGGAGAAAACCCGACAAAGAATCCGTACCCGGAGCCGGGGTCGAACCGGCACGCCTTGCGGCACTGGTGTTTGAGACCAGCGCGTCTACCGATTCCGCCATCCGGGCAACTGTTCCGCAGCGGGCGGATGACAGGAAGTGTCACGGCCAACCTCAGCTGCAAGTCGATAGACGACCCTCAAAAAGGACTGCAAAGGTAGAAAAAACTTGTGATACTGCAAAATGTGGGAATATATTTGTAAAAGACTGAAACAGGATATAAATTTGCCGTTCTGTTGCATCGGGAAATGCCGGTGAGGCGGAATGGTCATGGGAGAAATCGGAGACAAGAACAGGAAATCGGAGTGCCGGATGGTGCGTGCGGACAGCCTTGAGGAACTTTTCCCGTTGCTGGAGGGTTACGGAGAGGTTTATCTCGTCTGTGACCGCAATGTCCGGGAGACCGTCGGTCAAACGGTCGCCGACGGGATCGGGCGTGTTCCGGGGAAGCTGCTCGGCGTGAGCCTGATTGACGCCAGGGAGGAGAACAAGACGCTGGATACTGTGGAATCGCTTGTGGCTGACATGTTGGAGGCGGGAGCGGATCGCAATGTCCTCGTTATTGGCATCGGAGGCGGAATCACGACGGACATCACCGGATTCACCGCTTCAGTTTATAAACGCGGAGTGCGCTTCGCATTCGTCCCGACGACGCTCCTCGCCCAGACCGACGCAGCAATCGGCGGGAAAAACGGGGTCAACTTCCGTTCATACAAGAATATGCTGGGAGTCATCCGCCAGCCGGAGTTCACCTGCATCTGCCCCGGACCGCTGCGCACTTTGCCTCAAGAGTCCGTCCTTTGCGGAATCGCTGAAATGCTCAAGACTTTCATCATCGCGGATTCCGCCGCATACGGGGAGACCGTCTCACTCATGAAAAAGCGGACGGACAGGCAGCCGGAACGGACTTCCGATGAACCGGAGACTCCCGGAATCGGGCGCGTCTGGCGGGAAATCGGGAAACTTGCGGCAAGGGCGGCTGAGATAAAGGCTTCAATTGTGGAGCGGGATCCTGAGGAACATGGTCTCAGACGCGTTCTCAATCTCGGACATACTTTCGCCCATGCCATTGAGACTCTTTCGGGAGGCCTCATGACGCATGGAATGGCTGTCGCGGCTGGTATTGTCGCCGCCGCGAGGCTTGCTGAAAGTGTTTCAGGAAAGGTCGCGGACATAGACGGCCTGGACTTCTTCTGTCAGAGCGGTCTCGCGGCGCGGATTGAGCGGGATTTCCGCGACATCGGGCTTCCGACGGAATGCCCGTTCGGGATGGAGGAGATGTCCGGAGTGATGTCTCGGGACAAGAAGGCCGAGGGACGGCTGATAAACTTCATTCTCCCGTCAGCCATAGGAGATGTGAGGACGGTGAAACTGGGCGCAGACCATTTATGGATTAAAAAGAAACAAAGCATATGATTTGTACAGTATTGCAAGACAAGAACTTCGATGAACTGCTGACCGCTCTGGACGAGTGCAGGATGGCTGAAATCCGCCTTGACCGATGCGAACTCAGCGAAGATGAGACGGAAGAGCTGTTCTCCTCGTCCGAAATTCCTCTTGTCGCCACATGCCGGATTGCGGAGATTGCGCGGAAACATCCGGAAATGAGCGCAGTCGCCGTCGCGTCGCTTTGTGAGAAGCGGCTTGTCGCGGCAATAAAGGCCGGAGCATCATACGCAGACATAGAAATAGAATTTCCCAAGGAAAATCTCAAGCGCATCAAGGCTGCCTGCGAGGACAACGGGGCTCTGCTGATACGCTCGTTCCATGATTTTCGCGGAACGGACTCTCTGGAGGCTCTCAAGGCCGTGGTTGAGAAATGTGTGTATCACGGGGCGGACATCGTGAAGATTGTCACGACCGCCGTCACACAGGACGATGCCGCCCGCGTCCTGACCCTCTACGACGATCCGTCCTGTCTCGCTCCACCTCAGACAGGACGGCATGCCGTATCCGCACCGGAAACTGCGGAGGGCCGTCTCATCGCGTTCTGCATGGGTGAGGTCGGAACGGCCTCAAGAACGGAATGCCTCAGAAAAGGCGCTCCGTTCACCTACGCGGCACTTTCCGGAGGCGAACCGGCCGCACCCGGGCAGAAGACTGCTGAAGAAATGTCCGGGACACTCTATGGCGACATCCCTTTCTTTGACTCCGACATCATAGTACCGTCTTCCAAGAGTTTCGTCCAGAGGGCGGTGATTGCCGCAGCACTCTCGAATGGGACGTCCCGACTGCGGAACTACACGCCGTGCGGGGATTCAGAATCGGCGATAAAGGTCGCCGGACTCCTCGGGGCCAAGGTCGAAAGGGAGACGGCCGGGGATGAGACGAATCTTGTCATCACCGGCATCGCCGCCTCCGAGGGCTGCCTCCCGGGGCTCACGGAAGTCCATGCCGGGGAATCCGGATTGCTCGCAAGGCTGATGATTCCTGTTGCGGCGGAACTTTCCGCTGGACAGGCGGTGAAGATAACGGGGGAGAAGACACTTGCCGGGCGTCGTCTGTCGGGAATGGACGGAATAATGTCCGGACTCGGAGTCAAGGTTTCATCCTGCGGAGAGAAACTCCCCGTGTCGGTTGACGGGCATCTTGCCGTGCCCAATGCCGAGGTGTCCGGCGAAAACGGGTCCCAGCTGATTTCCGGCCTGCTGATGGCCATGCCTTTGGCTGACAGGAATATGACCCTGCTCGTGGAGAAGCCGAAGAGCATACCTTACACATTCATGACCGCCGAAGTCCTGAAAAGATTCGGTGTGAAGATTTCCAACGAAATGCTCGGAGGAAGGGATTTCCTCGAATCCGACGGTGACTGGTCTCTCTGCACGGAGATGATTTTCAAGGTCAGGGCAGGTCAGAAATATGAAGCCGCGGATTTCGACATCGAAGGCGACTGGAGCGCCGCCGTGCCTTTCATGACTGCGGCGTCAATTTTCGGCAAGGCGTGCATTGACGGTCTTGACACGAATTCATTGCAGGCGGACATCGCGATAATGGACATACTCATGGCCGCCGGAGCGAGCATCACCCAGTTGGACGGAGACGATGGCGAGATTCATGTGCAGCAGGCCCCTCTGCTTGCCTTCGACTCCGATCTCTCCCATTGCCCTGATCTTTTCCCTTGCGTGTCCGTGCTCGCTGCATTCTGTCAGGGCAGAAGCCGGATTTACGGGGTGAGCCGTCTGCGCGACAAGGAGAGCGACAGAGCCGCCTCAATCGTGGAGATGCTCGGGCGGATGGGGGTTGAGGCCGGAATCGACGAGACATCGGACGCGCTTGTCGTCACCGGCCATTCCCTTGACTGGAGGATACTCAACGGACGGATGCTCAAGGGAGGCAAGTTCAGTTCCCATGGAGATCACCGCATGGTGATGGCTCTGAAAGTCGCTTCTCTCGGCGCCGATTCTCCGGTTGAGATTGACGACGAGTCCTGTGTCTCAAAGTCATGGCCGGATTTTGTCGGCGTGTTCGACGGATCCGTGGTGAAATGAAGTGGTATGCACGAACGCGGGATTCAGGGATATGACAGCCATGCACAATTCATTCGGGGATAAATTCAGACTGACGATATACGGCGGCTCTCACGAACCGCGTCTCGGCATTGTTATTGAAGACGTGGAGAAGGGGATTCCCTTGTCTGTCACTGATTTCTCCGAAGACATCGACCGTCGCAGACCGGGTGCGAAGGGCACGACCTCAAGAATTGAGACGGATGTGCCGGAAATCGTCTCAGGTGTCCGCGATGGCGTGACTGACGGCTCACCTCTCAGAATCGAATTTGTGAACAGCGATGTGCGCCAGTCCGACTACGGCGGATTCCTTAATGTCCCGCGTCCGGGTCACGCTGACTATGTGACTCATCTTCAGCGATATGGAGTGGAGTCTTCCCGTGAGTTTCCTGCAGTCACCGGAGGGGGGATGTTTTCCGGACGGATGACGCTCGCGCTTGTGGCCGCCGGTGTGGTCGCGAAGAAGGTTCTGCGCAGGACTCTCGACAATGTGAGGATTCACGCAGAACTGGCGGAGGTCGGAGGTGCGTCGGACAAATCGGCATGGCATGCGCTTCTTGACAGGGCCGTTGCGGAAGGGGACTCGCTCGGCGGAGTGGTGGAATGTCATGTCGAAGGCTTGCCTCCGGGTCTCGGGGAGCCGTTCTTCGACTCTGTCGAGTCTCTTGTGTCCCACGCCGTATTCTCGATTCCGGGAGTTCGCGGCATCGAGTTCGGTGACGGTTTCCGCGCCTCGGCCATGCGCGGCTCCGAGCACAACGATCCGTTCGGTACGGATGGTCGTCTGATGAAGAACGGTGCCGGGGGAGTGAACGGCGGGCTTACGAACGGGAACGACCTGTTTTTCCGGGTGGCTTTCAAGCCGACGCCCACAATCCGCAAACCTCAGACGACATGGGATTTCGCCCGGAAATGTCTTGTGGAACTTTCCGCCGGAGGCCGTCACGATGTCTGCTTCGCGCTCCGCACCCCGGTGACAGTCGAAGCCATGACCGCCGTTGTCCTGTGCAATCTGATTTGAGGATCTGTTTTGTACAGTCCCGATTTTGTCCTATATTTGCCGCTGCGGGTCTTGGAAGCACGAGACACGTTGTAAATCCATGACACGATAAACAGAAAATACCATGCTGACAGTTCCACGCCTGAGGGTCGGAGAACAGGCCGCTGACCTGCTTTCCGACAAATCCCTTTTCATGAACCTTCCCCTGAACCGCCTCGACTGCCTGAACTGGGCGGATGAATATCCCTGCAAGCCGGAGGTTTCGTTCCGCATCTTCCATAATGACGAGTTTCTTTTCATTGAATATGATGTCAATGAAAAATGCACCGCCGCGCTGGAGGTGACGGACGGGAATGATGTCTATAAAGACAGCTGCGTGGAGTTCTTTGTGCAGCCGGAGGGCGACGGGCACTATTACAATTTCGAGTGGAACGCCATCGGAACGCTCTGCTTTTCAAGGCGGACGGGGCGTTCAGACCCGGAGCATGCCTCAGCCGCGATTCTTGAAAGCGTATGCGAAGTCTCAACTTACGGCCGCAGGCCTTTCGAGGAAATCAAAGGGGACAACCGATGGAGTCTCCGTATCGCGATTCCGGCCGGCGCACTTTTCGGCGGCGAAATCGCCACATGGCACGGCGCCCGTCTCAGGGGCAATTTCTACAAATGCGGAGACGCCCTCTCAACCCCGCATTTCGTGACATGGGCGCCAATCTCCGCTCCGGCCCCCGATTATCACCGTCCGGAATTCTTCCGGCCAATCCTCTGCGAATAGCATAATGGCCTCCGAAGCGTAACGCAGCAGGCATGCGTTTCGAATTGTTAAGGGACGGCTTCAAATAAAACATGCGGGTGCAAGGCTTGCGAGGGAATGAAACCGGAGCAACCTGACGGTTGTGAGGATTTCATTCTCCGAAGCGTAACGAAGCAAGCATGCGTTTCGAATTATTGAGGGGCGGCTTCAAATAAAACATGCGGATGCAAGGCTTGCGAGGGAATGAAACCGGAGCAACCTGACGGTTGTGAGGATTTCATTCTCCGAAGCGTAACGAAGCAAGCATGCGTTTCGAATTATTGAGGGGCGGCTTCAAATAAAACATGCGGATGCAAGGCTTGCGAGGGAATGAAACCGGAGCAACCTGACGGTTGTGAGGATTTCATTCTCCGAAGCATAACGCAGCAGACGCGTATTTTATTTGAAGCCGTCGTCATCGCGTTCGTGTATATCACGTATTCGCAGCTGCATATTGGAATTCCCCCGGTAATAATTCTCCACAATCGAATAGCAGACATCAAAAGGATTTCCGGCTTTGATGTAGTCAAATGAAGATGCCATATTGAACCCGATGGCCGAAATGTGCCGGCCGGGATTGTTCTCTTCGATGAGTTCGAGCTTCAGATGACCGCCGTCGGCCCCCACCTTGCGCCCGTTGCCGTTGTCGT
>CAVFTG010000028.1:13750-15852 GCA_963625415.1 Barnesiella intestinihominis | reverse complement strand
ATCAACTTCTCCTCCGAAACCCGCACAATCGACGGCTGGAAGATGGCGTAGATTTTTTCGGCACGAGTCAAATTTGGAATAAAAAGCTTCGTATGACCATGAAAACGGAAAAGACTGCGTCGTCGGGAAGAATCGTTTCGATTGACCTGCTCCGCTGCATCGCAATCATAGGAATGGTGCTCAGCGCCAACATCGGATTTTTTTCGGAACTGCCGGGTTGGATGTTCCATGCGCAGACTCCGCCGCCGACCTATGAATTCAATCCTGACAATCCCGGCATCACCTGGGTGGATCTCGTGTTCCCGTTTTTTCTTTTGTCGATGGGGGCGGCGATCCCGTTCTCGATGCGCCGGAAACTTGACCGGGGAGTGACCGTCCCCGCCGTCTGCGGAGGTCTGCTGAAGAGGTGGGCGGTGCTCACGGTTTTTGCGCTCGTTCTCGGGAACGGCTACCGGATTGGACAGGGGGCGCAGCCGGAATGGACGAAGGCGCTGTTCCGGATTCTTTTGTGGGCGGCATTGTGCCTGTCTCTTGTACGGGTGCGGTCGTCATGGAAATGGACCTGGGCTGTGGTGAACCTTTCCGGGCTCGTGTTGCTCGCAGTCTGCGCCGCAATGCTGAAGCTTGTCTTCGTAGTCCCGCTGACGACGGACAATGACATAATAATCATGATTCTTGCAGTGGCTTCGCTCTTCGGCGGCCTTTTGTGGCTCGGAACGCGGGACAGTTTCGGGCTGCGGTGGCTGTGCATCGCGCTTGTGGCGGCCGTAAAGGCGGTGTCTTCCTACGCTCCGCAGGCTCTCGCGTTCATCCCGGAAGTCCCGTCCGCCATCGGCTGGTGTTTTCAGTGGTCTTTCCTCCAATATGTGATACCCGTTCTTGTCGGTTCGGTTGTCGGGGATATGATTCTGTCCTCCGGGAACAATTCCCCGAAGGAGGACGGGTCGTGGATTCCGGCGGCGGTCTTCGCCGTCGCGGCGGTCTTCGTTCAGTTGTGGGGGCTGTACACCCGTCATGTCATCGCTGATTTCTGCATCTCGGCGGCTCTTGCGGGGGCGTTCCTCGCCGTCACCGGGAGACCGTCAAAAAACGTGTGGGCGAAGATCGGCTGCATGGGATTCTCACTCACCCTCGCCGGCATCATTTTCGACCCGCTTGACGGGGGCATAACAAAGGATTACTGCAACTTGTCCTATCTTTTCACCACCGCCGGGATGGGTCTGCTGGTCGTGTCCGCCCTGCTCGGCCGGGAATTGAACGGAGGTTTCGGCCGCTCCGCCGGTTTCCTCTCCGGAGTCGGGCAGAACCCGATGGTGGCCTACACGGTTACCGGCTTCGTCATCGGCCCGCTTCTCTCCCTTGCCGGAGTCATGCGGCTTTTCTCCGACCTTGCGTCCGGTTCCCCGTTCTGGGGCCTGATGCAGGGAGTCATACTGACCCTTCTGATGATGCTCGCCACATGGCTCTGCACCCGTCTCCGCCTGTTCTGGCGCAGCTGAATCTGTTCCGGCGCAGCTGACGACCACAGGCTCGGAAAACCGTCACAGCAATCCCAGCAGACGGCTGCGGGAGAGCATGCATGCACCGACCGGACCGCCTTTCTTGCCGAGCTTCGAGAACTTGATGGCGGTGTCCTTGCTGACTATAATCAGCGAATGCTTGTTTATCGCGCTCTTGATAGGGAGCATGAGATAGTCTTTCGCGATGGCGAGGCGGCCGCCGATGACCACGAGTTCCGGGTTGAAGATGTTGATGAGACCCGCGATGGCGCGTCCGAGCACTCCGCCGACCTCCTCCACGCACTCGATGGCGAGCATGTCCTCTTCCATCAGCGCCGTCAGGATGTCCTCGATGTCGATGTCCTCCGGATTCGTGAACTTCGCCGAAAGCGACGACACCTTGCCCTCTTTCATCTTCTCCACGAAAATCCGGTGGAGCGCCGAGCCGGAGGCTCCTGTTTCAAGACAGCCGATTTTCCCGCACTGGCAGATCTGACCGTTGTCCATCATCGGAAAATGTCCGATCTCCCCAGAGAATCCGGACTTGCCGTAGGAAAGCTTCCCGTCGATGACCATCCCCATTCCGAGCCCCCAGCTCAGATT